>NZ_JBHYPS010000004.1:43056-394329 GCF_042746075.1 Streptomyces sp. NPDC058758
CCGGAGCGGAGGGCAGGGGTCGCCCGAGGAACGAGGGCGGCACCTGTCCGCAGCGGTGGCGAAGCCCAGCGCGACCGAAGAACCGAGCGGCTGAGCTGAGCCGGAGCGGAGGGCAGGGGTCGCCCGAGGAACGAGGGCGGCACCTGTCCGCAGCGGTGGCGAAGCCCAGCGCGACCGAAGAACCGAGCGGCTGAGCCAGGAAGGGGCGGGGCCGCTTCCGGCCCCCGTTCTCCAGGGACCGAACGCGTCAACCACCCCGCGTCCAAGCCGTGACCGAATCTCCCCCAGGATGTGACATACATCCCGGGGGAGTTCGTTTTCCCAGGTCAGGGTGGTTCTGGGACTAAACACCCAGCCAAAATACCTGTCCGTTTCGTGACGTAATGCACTGACAGGGGGTCCCGGGCCGCGACAAGCTGATGTAGGAAGTCGGGGGATCGACTCGAATCGGGAGTACGTCAGTGAGCGCCATGTCTCTTGCCCTGCTGCTGACCACCGCCGCTGCCACGGCCGTGGGCGCTGCTGCCCTGCACCACGTGCGGGGTCTCCGCCGGGAGGTCACCGCCCTGCGCACCGAGCTGGCCGCCGGCCGCGGCGTGACGGTCCCCGCGGCCCGCACCACGCCCGCCGCCGAGATACGGGCCGCGGTCGCGGAGGCGCTGGCCGAGGAGCGCGAGCGCGAGCTCGCCGAGGCGCGGGCCTTCTGGGCCGCGCAGGAGGCCCGGGACGCGGCGGACGCGCCCTCCGCCCTCCTCGGCGGCCCGGGCGGCGAGGAGTCCACCGGTCTCTTCGTGCCGCGCCAGACGGACTTCGTGGGCCTGGAGGCGATGGCGCTGGAGGCCATGGAGGCCGAGGCGGCCGCGCTCGACGGCCTCGTCGAGCCGGTGGACGACTTCCCGGAGGACTCCGCGGAGCTGGCCGCCGCCCGCCGCCGCCACCCCTCGCACCCGGACTTCGTGCCGGTGCAGACGCCGGTGGTCACGGACCACGAGCGCACGGTGGCGCGCCTGGAGGAGCTGGCCGACACGGCGACGGCGCTCACGGACGTCCGCCCCGGCCCGCTCGGCACGCTGGACGTGTACGTCTTCGCCGACGGCACCACGCTCTGTATGACCCCGGGTCACCGGGAGACCGCGGAGCGCCTCGCGGAGGCCCTCCGCGCCGGCCGCACCCCGGTCCTCCTCGGCGGCTCCGGCGTCTCCGGCGCCTTCGCCCTGACCTTCTCGTACGGCGAGTCCGACGAGGAGAACGTCTACATCCTCGCGGACCGCGTCATCGCGTCCCTCTGATCGACCGCGCCCCTCGCACTGCGGGGCCCCGGGGGCCTCGCAGGCTTCGGGTCGCCGCGGCGGCCTCCGGCCGCCGGGCGGGGGCCGGGCCGGCACTCCGGCCGCGGATCCCCCGGGCGGACCCGCCCGGGGTCCCCCCACCGCCGTTAGAGCCCCGACCGCTCCCGCGCCGCCCTCACCAACGTCACGGCCTCGTCCAGTTCCCGCTCGCGGGAAGGGGACGGGGCCGTTCGCAGTACCTCGGCCAGATCGGCGCCGGCCACGGCGAGCTGGTCGGCGACGGTGAAGACGCCCGCGTCGGGGATGATCCGCGGCTCCCGGTCCGGCTCCTCGGCGCGCTGCGCGCGTACCGCCAGCTCCCTCGCCAGGGCCAGGCCCTCGGCGGCCGCGCCCTGCTGGAGGCGGCTCTGGGGGGCCGCCCGCAGCCGGTCGGCGAAGCGTTCCACGGCGGCGGTCAGTTCACTCGTATCCAGCACCCGGCCGACCCTACCGGGGGCGCCGGGGAGGGACGCGGAAGGGCCCGCCCGGCGGGTGCCGGACGGGCCCTTCCCCCGAGTCACGGGGTGCGTCAGTCGTCGCCCTGGAGGATCGACAGCAGACGCAGCATCTCCAGGTAGATCCACACCAGGGTCATGGTGAGACCGAAGGCGGCCAGCCACGCCTCCTCGCGCGGGGCACCGTAGGTGATGCCGTCCTCGACCTGCTTGAAGTCGAGGGCGAGGAAGCAGGCGCCGAGGATGATGCCGATGACGCCGAAGAGGATGCCGAGGCCGCCGCTGCGGAAGCCGAGGCCGTCACCGCCCGCGAAGACCGCGAAGAGCAGGTTGACCACCATGAGCAGCATGAAGCCCATGGCGGCGGCCATCACGAAGCCGGTGAAGCGCCGGTTGACCCGGATCCAGCCCATCTTGTAGGCGGTCAGCACGCCGGCGAAGACCGCCATGGTGCCGAGGACCGCCTGGATGACCACGCCGTCGGCGATGTACGTCGAGACGGCGGCGGAGATCACGCCGAGGAAGACGCCCTCGAAGGCCGCGTAGGCCAGGATGAGCGCCGGCGACGGCTTGCGCTTGAAGGACTGCACGAGCGACAGGACGAGCGCGACCAGGGCGGCGCCGATGGCGATGCCGTAGGACTTGCCGAGGTTCGCGGGGTCGACCGGCAGCAGCAGCCAGGACAGGACGGCGGTGAGCACGACCGTGCCGAGCGTCATGGCCGTACGGCTCACGACGTCGTCGATCGTCATCACGTTGCCGCGCGCCTGCTGCGGGGCGCCCGTCTGGACGTCCTGCGGCGCGTAGGGGTTGGTGGCGTACGGGTTGGCCGTGGCGCCCTCGGCGTACGGGTTACCGGTCGCGTAGGGGTTCGTTCCGACGGCGGGGCCCCCGGCCTGCGGCTGCTGCGCGTTGAAGCCCGCGTAGCCGTTGTCGCGGCTGAACCCCCGTCGCGAGAAGACCGGGTTGCTGCTCCTCATCTCACTCCTCCATGGACGGCCGCACTGCGCGGCCTTGCGTCAAGGGTAATGCGTAGGCAAAAGAAACTCTCTAGTGCTCGGGGAGGATCTTTTGCGACAACTTCCGATCTTCCCCGGCCACCCGGGAGCCCGGGAAGGGGGGAGAGGGAGAGGAGTGGGGGGAGTCCGGGAGGGAAGGAGCGGTTCACCGGGCCACAGGGGGTCACCTGGGCCCGGGTGGTGCCCGGAACCGGACTTGAACCGGTACGGCCCGAAGGCCAGCGAGGTTTAAGCTCGCCGTGTCTGCTATTCCACCATCCGGGCGTTGCCGCGAAGCTCCGCGTTGGCACAGGAGCCTATCGGGGCCCTTCCCTCGTTCAGCGGAACGAGCGACCGATGTTGTCTTATTTTATTGACGTCTGAGGGTGCGTCAGTGCAGGTGGGCGGGGTTTTCCCGAACTGTGACGGGGATCGCGGGCGCAAAGCCGCCACCCCCGGATTGACCAGATCTCGCCGCAGGTGTGTCACCTCCGCGGTCGGGGTCGCCGTCATACCAGAGGAGGAGGAGCGGGGCTCCCGGTCCGACCCGAGAGGGCCCCGGGAACGGGCACCTGGGCGGACGACCGGCGCGATAACGTTCGAAACGATGGAGTGGTTCCCGGGACACCGGGTTGCCGCTCATCCGATCGACCGTCGTGACAGGAGTCCCCTCGTGACCACCACCCCCACCGTGCCCCGCGCCACCGCGGTGGCCGCCCGCGCCACGGAGCTCACGAAGGTCTACGGCCAGGGCGAGACCCAGGTCGTCGCGCTCGACCGGGTCAGCGTGGACTTCCGCCAGGGCGAGTTCACCGCGATCATGGGCCCCTCCGGTTCGGGCAAGTCGACGCTCATGCACTGCGTCGCCGGCCTCGACTCCTTCTCCTCCGGTTCGGTCCGGATCGGCGAGACCGAGCTGTCCACCCTCAAGGACAAGCAGCTCACCCAGCTCCGCCGGGACAAGATCGGCTTCATCTTCCAGGCGTTCAACCTGCTGCCCACCCTCACCGCCATGGAGAACATCACGCTCCCCATGGACATCGCCGGACGCAAGGCCGACCGGGCGTGGGTCGAGAAGGTCATCGACATGCTCGGCCTCTCCGGCCGCCTCAAGCACCGCCCGACCGAGCTCTCCGGCGGCCAGCAGCAGCGCGTCGCCGTCGCCCGCGCCCTCGCCTCCCAGCCCGAGATCATCTTCGGCGACGAGCCCACCGGAAACCTGGACTCCCGCTCCGGCGCCGAGGTCCTCGGCTTCCTCCGGAACTCGGTCCGCGAACTCGGCCAGACCGTCGTCATGGTCACCCACGACCCGGTCGCCGCCTCCTACGCCGACCGCGTGATCTTCCTGGCCGACGGCCGGATCGTCGACGAGATGCTCCGCCCCACGGCGGACGGCGTGCTCGACCGGATGAAGGCCTTCGACGCCAAGGGCCGTACGAGCTGACACCCGGCGCCCCCGCCGGGGCCCGCACCCGACTTCCGTCCCGCCTTCCTCCAGGACACACCCATGTTCCGTACCGCCCTGCGCAACGTCCTCGCGCACAAGGCGCGGCTGCTGATGACCGTGCTCGCCGTGATGCTCGGCGTCGCCTTCGTCTCCGGCACCCTCGTCTTCACCGACACCCTCTCCCAGGCCTTCCGCAACCAGTCCGCGAAGAGCTACGACGACGTGGCCGTCGCCGTCTCCCTGCGGCCGGACCCCGAAGAGGCCGCCAAGAACCCGGGCCTCTCCCAGGCCACCGTCGACGAGGTCGCGAAGCTCGACGGCGTCACCGGCGTCCAGCCCCGCGTCGACGGCTTCGCCGGCGTGCCGGACGCGAAGGGCAAGCTGATCGGCTCCGGCTGGTCCAACAAGGGCACCAACTTCGCCCCCGGCCCCGACGGCAAGGACCCGGCCCTCGCCTTCACCACCGGCGCCGGCCCCGCCGCCGCGGACCAGATCGCGCTCGACAGGGAGACCGCCGACAAGGGCGGCTACCAGGTCGGCGAGCGCGTCCGCGTCGCCACCAACGGGCCGGTGAAGGAGTACACCCTCTCCGGCGTCTTCACCACGGAGGACGGCGCCGTCAACGCCGGCGGCAGCCTCGTCGTCTTCGACGCCCCGGTCGCCCAGAAGCTGTACCTCAAGCCCGGCTACTACTCCGACCTGAACGTCTCGGCCGCCCCCGGCACCGACGACGACAAGCTCCGCGACGCGGTCCTGAACGTCGTCCCGAAGGCCGCCACCGCCCAGACCGGCCAGGCCCTGGCCGACGAGCAGGCCCGCCAGATCGAGTCCGGCCTCGGCGCCCTCAACCAGACGCTCCTCGGCTTCGCCGGCATCGCGCTCTTCGTCGGCGTCTTCCTGATCTCCAACACCTTCACCATGCTGGTCGCCCAGCGCACCAAGGAACTGGCCCTGATGCGCGCGGTCGGCGCCTCGCGCAAGCAGATCACCCGCTCCGTCCTGGCCGAGGCCGGCATCGTCGGCATCGTGGCCTCCGCGGTCGGCTACCTGCTCGGCATCGGGCTCGCCGTGGGCCTGCGCTCCGGCATGGCCGCCTTCGACATGAAGGTCCCGGACGGCGACCTGGTCCTCGGCACCACCCCGGTCCTCGCCGCCTTCGGCGTCGGCGTCGTCATCACCATGCTGGCCGCCTGGCTGCCCGGCCGCCGCGCCGCGAAGATCCCGCCGGTCGCCGCCATGAACAGCGTCCACGCCACCCCGAACGCCAAGTCGCTCGTCGTGCGGAACGCCATCGGCGCCGCGATCACCGCCATCGGCGCCGTCCTCATCGTGCTCGGCGCCAACGCCGGCGGCGACGAGGGCCGGATGACCATCGCGGGCGGCGCCTTCGCCACCCTCATCGGCATCATCATCCTGATCCCGTTCCTCTCCCGGCCCGTGATCGCCCTGATCCGCCCCTTCTTCGTGAAGGCGTTCGGGATCTCCGGAAAGCTCGCCGGCCTCAACGCGGTCCGCAACCCGCGCCGCACCGGCGCCACCGCCTCCGCCCTCGCCATCGGCCTCACCCTCGTCACCGGCCTCACCGTGATCGGCGTCAGCGCCGGCCAGGCGCTGGACAAGATGACCGTCGAGCAGATCAAGGCCGACTACATGGTCACCATGGCCAGCGGCGGCGGCCTCTCCCCGGAGGCCCTGACCGCCCTGGAGAAGGCCCCCGGCGTCACCGCCGTCTCCCCGCAGCAGGCCGGCGCCCTCGACATCAAGGGCTCCTACGTCTCCGCCTCCGGCGTCACGCCCGGCGCCATCGAGAAGGTCCTCGAAATCGAGGTCCTGGAGGGCTCGCTGAGCGGGCTCGCCGACGGCCGGATCGCCGTCGCCGACAAGACCGCCGCCAAGCGTGGCCTGAAGGTCGGCGCCACCGTCCCGGTCGAGTACCTGGACAAGAAGAAGGGCGCGCTGAAGGTCGCCGCGATCTACAAGGACAGCGAGTTCCTCTCCCCCGTCCTCGTGGACACGAAGGTCCTCGACGCGCACGACGCCGAGAAGTACATCGGCCAGATCTTCGTCTCGACCGAGGGCGGCCCGAGCGACGCCCACGAGCAGGCCCTGACCAAGGCCATGGGCGACAACCCCGCCATCTCCGTCATGGACGAGAAGGACATCCGCGACACCTTCGGCGGCCAGATCAACCTGCTCCTGAACATCATGTACGGCCTGCTCGCGATGGCCCTGATCATCGCCGTCCTCGGCGTCGTCAACACCCTCGCGATGTCCGTCTTCGAGCGGCAGCAGGAGATCGGCATGATCCGCGCGATCGGTCTCGACCGGCGCCGGGTGAAGCGCATGGTCCGCCTGGAGGCCGTCGTGATCTCGGTCTTCGGCGCGATCGTCGGCATCGGCCTCGGCACCTTCCTCGCCTGGGCCATCGGCAAGACCTTCGAGGCCAGCCTGCCCGGCTACGGCCTGGTCGTGCCGTGGGACCGGGTCGGGATCTTCCTCCTCCTGGCCGCCCTGGTCGGCGTCCTGGCCTCGCTCTGGCCGGCCCGCAGCGCCGCCCGCCTGAACATGCTCACCGCCATCAAGGCCGAGTAGGCGCCGCCGTACGACGAAGGGCCGGTCCCCCCGCACGGGGACCGGCCCTTCGCGTCGCTCCGCTACTCCGTCCACTCCCGCGACCGCAGCGGCAGCCCGCTCGTCCCCGACGGCGGCGTCCTGACCGCCAGGAACTGGTTCACGCCGATCCGGTTGCGCTCGAAGGAGACCGCGGAGGCCGCCATGTACAGCCGCCAGATCCGGGCCCGGCCCGGGGAGGTGAGCCGGACCGCGCGGTCCCACTCCCCCTCCAGGTTCGCCACCCACCGGCGCAGCGTCAGCGCGTAGTGCTCGCGGAGCGCCTCGACGTCCCGGACCTCGAAGCCGGCGTCCTCCAGGGTCGTCAGGGTCCGGCCCATCGGGGCGAGTTCGCCGTCGGGGAAGACGTACGCGTCGATGAAGGGGTCCACGCGGTACGCCTCCTCGTCCGGCTCCGGTCGGCGCGAGATCTGGTGGTTCAGGAGCCGTCCGCCGGGCTTCAGGAGGCCGTACAGGAGGTCCGCGTACTCCCGGTACCGCACGGCCCCGACGTGCTCGGCCATGCCGATGGAGGAGATCGCGTCGAACGGGCCGTCGGACACGTCCCGGTAGTCCTGGACGCGGATCTCGATCCGGTCGGTCAGTCCCTCCTCGGCGATCCGCTTGCGGGCGAAGGCCGCCTGCTCGCGGGAGAGGGTGATGCCGACGACCCGGGCGCCGTACGCGCGGGCCGCGTGGATCGCCATCGAGCCCCAGCCGCAGCCCACGTCCAGGAGCCGGTCGCCCTCCTTCAGGGCCAGCTTGCGGGCGACCAGGTCCAGCTTGTCCCGCTGGGCCTCCTCCAGCGTCCCGCCGTCCGTCCAGCGGGCGCACGAGTAGACCATCGACGGGCCGAGGACCAGGGAGTAGAACTCGTTGCCCACGTCGTAGTGGTGGCTGATCGCCTGCCGGTCGGTGCGCCTGCTGTGCCGCCCCCCGCCGTGGCCGCGGGCCTCCTCGGCCGGCGGCTTCGGCGGCGGCAGCGGCCCGGCCAGCCGGACCAGCTCACCGGCGGCGGCCCGCAGCCGCGGATCGCGCACGGCGGCGAGCAGGCCGCCGCCCTCCCCGTCGCGCTCCCAGAGCAGCCCGGAGAGCCGCTCCAGGGCCTCGTAGAGGTCCCCCTCGACGTCGAGCTCGCCGGCCACCCAGGCGCGGGCCAGGCCCAGTTCGCCCGGCTTCCAGATCATGCGGCGCAGCGCCCTGCGGTCCCGGACCACCAGCACGGGTCCGCCGTCCGCCGGGCCGGCCTCGCTGCCGTCCCAGGCGCGCAGGCGCAGGGGGAGGGGACTTCCCAGCAGATCCTCGGTGAGAGTCGCGAGCCGCGTCGCGGCGTCGGCCATGGTGAAACACCTCCGTGGTCCTTGCCCCAGACTTGTCCGTCACCAAGGGAACACCGACGGTAGGGGTTTCCCATCCCGCCGCGACGCAAGGACTCGGCAAAACGCGCCGAAAGCACGCCGAAGGGCCGCCCGCACCACGGATGACGGACGGCCCTTCGGTACTGCCGGGGGTGTTACGACGCCTTGGCCTTCTCCGGGGCCGGGGCGGCCGCGGCGGGGGCGGGCTTGGCGGCCTCGTAGAACTCCTCGCGCGGCGTCTCCATGGCGCCGAGCGAGACGACCTCGCGCTTGAGGAACATGCCGAGGGTCCAGTCGGCGAAGACGCGGATCTTGCGGTTGAAGGTCGGCATCGCCATGCCGTGGTAGCCGCGGTGCATGTACCAGGCGAGACGGCCCTTGAGCTTGATCTTGAACTTGCCCATGACGATCATGGCGACGCCCTTGTGCAGACCGAGGCCGGCCACGGCGCCCTTGTTGGCGTGGCTGTACTCCTTCTGCGGGAAGCCGCGCATGCCGGACACGACGTTGTCGCCGAGGATCTTGGCCTGGCGCAGGGCGTGCTGGGCGTTCGGCGGGCACCAGGCGCGCTCGGCCGGGACGCCGGCCTTGATGGCGGCCAGGTCCGGGACCTGGGCGTTGTCGCCCGCGGCCCAGACGTAGTCCATGCCGTTGACCTGGAGCTTCTCGTTGCAGTCCACGTGGCCGCGGGGGCCGAGCGGCAGACCGAAGCGGGCGAGCGCCGGGTTCGGCTTGACGCCGGCGGTCCACACGATGGTGCTGGAGTCGACCTCCAGGCCGTTCTTGAGCACGACGTGGCCGTCCACGCAGGAGTCCATGGAGGTCTCCAGGTAGATCTCGATGCCGCGGCTCTCCAGGTGCTCCTTGCCGTACTGGCCGAGCTTGGGGCCCACCTCGGGGAGGATCTTGTCCGCGGCGTCGACCAGGATGAAGCGCATGTCCTCGCGCGACACGTTCTGGTAGTACTTCGCGGCGTCGCGGGCCATGTCCTCGACCTCGCCGATCGTCTCGGCGCCGGCGAAGCCACCACCGACGAAGACGAAGGTCAGGGCCTTGCGGCGGACCTCCTCGTCGGTGGTCGAGTCGGCCTTGTCCAGCTGCTCGAGGACGTGGTTGCGCAGACCGATGGCCTCCTCGATGCCCTTCATGCCGATGCCCTGCTCGGCGAGGCCGGGGATCGGGAAGGTGCGGGAGACGGCACCCATCGAGATGACCAGGTAGTCGAAGGGCAGCTCGTACGCCTCGCCGACGAGCGGCGCGATCGTGGCGACCTTGCGGTCCTGGTCGATGGTGGTGACCCGGCCGGTGAGCACCTCGGCTCCGCGCACGACGCGTCGCAGCGGGACGACGACGTGGCGCGGCGAGATGCTGCCGGCGGCGGCTTCGGGGAGGAAGGGCTGATAGGTCATGTACGACCGGGGGTCGACGACCGTGACGGTCGCCTCGGCGTAACGCATCTTCTTGAGGATGCGCCGCGCGGCGTACAGGCCAACGTACCCGCCGCCTACGATGAGGATCCTGGGACGCTCCGTGGTGCTCATGGCATCGAGTATCCACCCACTCGTGGGGGGTACCTCGTGCGCCCCTTCACAAGCTCTCCGGGGCGCTCTGCTACACTCCGCCGCCCACGTGATCCACGTCATGGTCGTGCAAAGGAACCGGAATGCAGTGGTGAACGTTGTTCACCCCTACTGAACTGGCCCGGAGAGCCCCCGTTAACGCGGAACCAGGGGGCGCGTTCACACGATGGAAACTTCGAGCGAAGTGGCCTCCGCGCCTGCGAAAGGGTCCCGATGACCCCCTCGGGAGGCCCAAACGCCTCCCTCGGGTGCCATCAGGACCCTTTTCCTTGTGAAGAACTTCACGAAGCTTCTGCGGCGGGGTGTCGTGGGACCCCTCGATAGCTGCCCGCTATGCCACGGATAGGGCGATCCCATCGAGGATGTCGTGCTCGCTGACCACGACCTCGGCCGCTCCGACCCGCTCGACGATCTCCTGGAGCACCAGCGCGCCGGCCACGATGACGTCCACCCGGCCGGGGTGGACGACGGGGATCGCGGCCCGCTCCTCGTGGGTGGAGGCGAGCAGCCGGGCGACCACCTCGTCGACCTGCGCGCGGGAGATCCGGGAGTGGTGGACCTTCTCGGAGTCGTACTCCGGCAGGCCGAGGGCGATGGCGGCGACCGTGGTCACCGAGCCGGCCAGGCCCACCAGGGTCTCGGCCTCGGTGATCGGCACCGTGCCGGCGGCCAGGTCCATGGCGGCGCGGACGTCGGCGCGGATCGCCTCGGCCTCCTCGGCGGTCACCGGGTCGTGCCGGACGTGCCGCTCGGTGAGCCGGACGCAGCCGACGTCGACGGAGCGGGCGGCCTCGACGTGCCGGTTGCCGACCACGAACTCGGTCGATCCGCCGCCGATGTCCACGACCAGGCGCCGGTCGTCGCCGTGCAGCTCGCCGGTGGCGCCGACGAAGGAGAGCTCGGCCTCCTGGTCGCCGGTGACGACCTCGGGCTCGACGCCCAGGATCGCCACGACCCCGTCGACGAAGTCCTGCCGGTTCTCGGCGTCGCGGGAGGCGGAGGTGGCGACGAAGCGGATCCGCTCCGCGCCCAGCTCCTCGATGACGGCGGCGTACTCGCGGCAGGCGGCGAAGGTCCGCTCCAGCGCCTCGGGGGCGAGCCGGCCGGTCCTGTCGACGCCCTGGCCGAGCCGGACGATCGTCATCCGCCGGTCCAGCTCGACCAGCTCGCCGGTCCCGGGATGGACGTCGGCGACGAGGAGGCGGATGGAGTTGGTGCCGCAGTCGATTCCGGCGACCCGGGTCACTCGCCCTTCCCCTCTTCCCGGTCTTCCCTGTCCGCGCACGGGTTCACGCAGGGGCCCTTGGCCCACCACTCGGGGAGCATCGCCAGGGCCTCGTCGCCGAAGGGGTTGACGCCCGGGCCGGCGACCAGCGAGTGGCCGACGAGGACGTGCAGGCACTTCACGCGGTCGGGCATGCCGCCGGCGCTGGGGAAGCCCTCCAGGACCTCGATGGCGTCGCGGCGGGCGAGGTAGTCCTCGTGCGCGGCGCGGTAGGCGGCGGCCAGCTCGGGGTCGGTGGCGAGCCGGGCCTGCATCTCCTTCATGACCCCGTTGGCCTCCAGGGTGCCGATGGCCGAGGCCGCCCGGGGGCAGGTGAGGTAGTACGTGGTCGGGAAGGGGGTGCCGTCGGGCAGCCGGGGCGCGGTCTCGACGACGTCCGGGTTGCCGCAGGGGCAGCGGTGCGCGATGGCGCGCAGGCCGCGCGGCGGCCGGCCCAGCTGGGCCTCGAAGGCGGCGACGTCCGCCTCGGTGGGCTCGGTGCGTTCGGTCTGCGGAGGGGGCGTTTCCATCGTGGATCCTGAGTCGGGTCGGTCAGTGGCGGTCGGCGTTGTCGACGCCGTCCCAGAGGTTGTCGTACCAGGGCCGGTCGGCCGTGCCCTGGTCGGCGCGGGGGCGGTCGGACGCCCCGGGGTCGTTCACGGTGAAGCCGGTCTCGCCGGGGAGCACGTAGTGGAGGTGCTCGCGGGCGAGGCGGCGGACGTAGGCCGGGTCCTGGAGGCGGGCCTTCTCGTCCCTCAGCTCCTCGACCCGCTGTGCCGCCTCGGCGGCCCTGCGCTCCTGTTCCTCGATCTCGCCCTGCTGGGAGACGTAGCTCCTTATGGGGTAGGCGAGGGCGACGACGAGGGAGCAGACGACCAGGGCGAGGAAGGCGGCGCGGCCGGTGAGCCGGGAGCGCCGGGCCTGGCGGCGGGTCTGGGAGCGGTAGACGCGGGCCGCGGTCTGCTCGCCGAGCAGCCTGATCCGGGTCGCGGTGGAGAACCGGTCCCCGTTCTTCACGGCCATGCGGTGTCGCCTCCCCTGGTCACACGTACGTCCCCGCACACGGTACGGGACCGGGTGCGGGGACGGACGGAACTGCGGTGCCGGGGCCGGTCGGCCCCCGCGATCAGCCCTTGAAGCGCGGGAAGGCGCTGCGGCCGGCGTAGACCGCGGCGTCGTCGAGGATCTCCTCGATGCGCAGCAGCTGGTTGTACTTGGCGACGCGCTCGGAGCGGGCCGGGGCGCCGGTCTTGATCTGGCCGCAGTTGGTGGCGACGGCGAGGTCGGCGATGGTGACGTCCTCGGTCTCGCCGGAGCGGTGGGACATCATGCACTTGAAGCCGTTGCGCTGGGCGAGCTCGACGGCGTCCAGGGTCTCGGTCAGCGAGCCGATCTGGTTGACCTTGACGAGCAGGGCGTTCGCGGACTTCTCCTCGATGCCGCGGGCCAGGCGCTCCGGGTTGGTGACGAAGAGGTCGTCGCCGACGAGCTGGACCTTGTCGCCGAGCTTCTCGGTGATGACGTTCCAGCCGGCCCAGTCGTCCTCGAACAGCGGGTCCTCGATGGAGACGAGCGGGTACGCGGAGACGAGCTCCTCGTAGTACTCCGTCATCTCGGCGGCGGAGCGCTCCTTGCCCTCGAAGAGGTACTTGCCGTCCTTGTAGAACTCGGAGGCGGCGACGTCCAGGGCGAGGGCGACGTCCTTGCCGGGCACGTAGCCGGCCTGCTTGATGGCCTCCAGGATGAGGTCGAGCGCCTCGCGGTTGGAGCCGAGGTTCGGGGCGAAGCCGCCCTCGTCGCCGAGGCCGGTGGAGAGGCCCTTGGTCTTCAGGACGGACTTGAGGGTGTGGTAGACCTCGGTGCCCCAGCGCAGCGCCTCGGAGAAGGACTCCGCGCCGATCGGGGCGATCATGAACTCCTGGATGTCGACGTTGGAGTCGGCGTGCGACCCGCCGTTGAGGATGTTCATCATCGGAACGGGCAGCAGGTGCGCGTTCGGGCCGCCCAGGTAGCGGAAGAGGGGGAGGTCGCTGGCCTCGGAGGCGGCGTGCGCGACGGCGAGGGAGACGCCGAGGATGGCGTTGGCGCCGAGCGACGACTTGTCCGGGGTGGCGTCCAGGTCGAACATGGCCTGGTCGATCAGGCGCTGCTCGGTGGCGTCGTAGCCGACGAGCTCCGGGCCGATCTGCTCGATGACGGCGAGGACGGCCTTCTCGACACCCTTGCCGAGGTAGCGGTTCTGGTCACCGTCGCGGAGCTCCAGGGCCTCGAACGCACCGGTGGAGGCACCGGACGGCACGGCAGCACGGCCGGTGCTGCCGTCGTCGAGGCCGACCTCGACCTCGACCGTGGGGTTGCCTCGGGAGTCCAGGATTTCCCGGGCTACGACGACGTCGATGGACGGCACGAGCATCTCCTTCTGGGATGTGACGCTAGGTGTGACGCATGGGTCGCAAGGTCTCGTTCGCCTTGCGACAAGAGCCTAACCGGCTCGGGCGCTCCGGCCAGCCGACCGCCCGTCCCCTGGGACGAAAAAGGGCCCAAGAGCACGCAGTGGGGGACGAAAGACCCGGGATCTACTGGACGGTAACGGCAGAACCCCGGTTCCGGGCCCCCGGGGGGAGGGCTCGGGACCGGGGTGGTCACCGCGGGAGGGTCGTCGGGCACCGGTGAGCCGCCGGACTCACGGGTGCCGCGGGGCTCACTTCAGGTGGAGCTGCTGGCCCGGGTAGATCAGGTCGGCGTTCTCGACGACGTCCTTGTTGAGCTCGAAGAGCTTCGCCCAGCCGCCCTGGACGCCCTGCGCCGCGGCGATCTTGCTGAGGGTGTCGCCGGCCGTGACCTTGTACTCGCCGTCGCCCTTCTTGACCGTCTTGCCGGTCGGGGTGGTGACGGTCTTCTTGGCGGCGGCCTTCGGAGCGGCCTGGACGCTCCGCTTCGGGGCCTGGCGCTGCTCGCTGCGGTTGGCGGGCTGCTCGGCGGTGCGCTTCGGGGCGCTCTGCTGCTGCGGGGCGCTCTGCTGCGGGGCGGCAGCCTCGGCGGAGCCGCCGTCGTACGAGGCACCGGAGAGGCCCACGCCGCAGCTCGGCCACGCGCCCTTGCCCTGGCCCGCGAGGACCTTCTCGGCGACGGCGATCTGCTGCGACTTGCTGGCCTGGTTGGCGGTGGGGGCGTAGGCGGTGCCGCCGTACGCGGCCCAGGTGGAGGCCGAGAACTGGAGGCCGCCGTAGTAGCCGTTGCCGGTGTTGATCGACCAGTTGCCGCCGGACTCGCACTGGGCGACGCGGTCCCACTCGGAGGCGGTGGCGGCCGAGGCGGTGCCGGCGGCCATCAGCGGGGCGGCGACGGCCGCACCGGTGACGCCGACGAGGGCGACGACGCGGGTGGCCTTGGAGGGACGACGACGCTTGCCCGTGCCGGAGAACAGCATGGAGTTTCCTCTTCTACCGACGCCTGTGAGGTGAGCTGTCGGGTTCGGGCCGGAAGAGTTCGCCCGGCCGCGCGTCCTTGCGCGCGGCTTCACCCCTAGCCGGTCGTCGGCCGTCCGTCTCGACGGCCGGGACCGGCGCAAACCTTGGGTCCCCCACTCCTGCCTGCGGCGCTTTCGCGACGACAGTTCCCGACGGCCGACGGCAGGACTCGGCGTTTCGGTCGACGGGGCCCGCGGTGGCGAGCGGTCACGACCGTAGACACACAGGTGCTCGAAGTTCAAAGAGGCTCACGACGGACAAAACGCCCTTACTTGCACACCGTCAGACCTCGTTTGCGCAGGTGAGGCCTGACGGGAGCAAAGTTTGCGGACGTGACACGCCAGTTGGGACGAAGAGACCCATGTCTCACTTTCCCAAAATCGGACATACGCCCCTGAAACGTCCTCACTTCTCCAGCGGAGGGGTCGTCAACTCAAGGCTCTGACCAGGGATGATGAGGTCAGGATCGGCTCCGACCGTCTGGCGGTTGGCGTCATAGAGGGCGTCCCAGCCGCCGGCAAGATCGTTCTCCTGCGCAATCTCCGACAGGCTGTCACCCGGCCGCACGGTGTAGGCGTCACTTGCGTCCGACTTGAAGGGGGTTGAGGAGACCTTGTCCGATGCTGCGGCATGACGACCGGATTCCGCACTGGTGTCCGTTACGCCGGTTTCCTCCGGTGCCGCCTCGCCCCGGTGCTTGCCGGTGCCGGTCGTGGCCGACGGCGCGTCAGCCCCGTCCGTACCGGGGGTCACGGGGGTGGTGGGCGCCAGGGGGGTCTCCGAGGCGTCCGGAGGCGTGACGGGGGTTCCGGGCGTGCCGGGCGTCACCGGGGTGCCCGTGGAGGCGTCCGGAGCGGTCGGGGCGGTGCTGCCGGGAGCGGTCGGGGCGGTGCCCGCCGCCGGCGGCGTGGCCGTGCCCGTGCCCGTGGGGGCCGGGGTCGTGGCGGAGCCGGTGGGGGCGGCGGGCTTCGCCGGGGCGGTGGTGGTCTCCGCCTCCTCCGCGGCCTTCTCCGCCTTCTCCCGCACACCGGGGGCGTGCCCGGCCCCGGCATCCCGCTCCGGCGCCGTGGCGACGGCCGTGCCGCCGGTCCGGTTCGACTCGGGCGCCACTCCGCCCTCGTCCTCCTGCTGGACGGCGGGGCCCGGCTGGACGCCGGTGGCCACGCCGTCGTTCTCCAGGCCCGCGATGGGGGCGCAGGTGGCCCAGTCGGTGCTGCCGGAGGCGAGCGCCTCGTCGGCGATCGCGATCTGCTGGGCGCGGCTGGCGAGGTCCGGGCTGGGGGCGTACGCGAGTCCGCCGTGGCGCTCCCACGCCTCCTGGGTCATCTGGAGGCCGCCGTACGCGCCGTTGCCGAAGTTGGCGCTCCACTGGCCGCCGGACTCGCAGGCGGCGACCCGGTCCCAGGTGGCCGCGTCGGCGGCGGAGGCGGAGCCGGTGGCGAGCAGCGGCAGCGCCAGGGCGGATCCGGTCACTCCGGCGGTGACGACGATCGCGGGAGCCTGGCGGGGTCGACGGTGTCGTCCGTTTCCGGAAAGCATGTCGGGGCCTTTCGCGTGACGGCGGGGACTGCGGGGACGGCCGGGGTGGGGCCGAACGTTGGCGCGAACGTAGCCGCATTCGAACGTCCGTCACAAGTCGATGGCTTCGCGATCACGCGAAGATCACATTTCTGACGCGACGTCACCCTTCCCGCGGGGGTGCGGAAGGGGTGAACTCCACCGGAAGCGTGCGCAATCCCCTCATGATGAGCCCGCCGCGCCACCGGAGTTCGTCCGGATCGGCGCCAAGTCGCAGGTCCGGCAGACGGGTCAGCAGGGTGGCGAGCGCGGTCTGCCCCTCCAGGCGGGCGAGCGGCGCGCCCAGGCAGTAGTGGATGCCGTGGCCGTACCCGAGGTGCTGGTTGTCGCCGCGGGCGAGGTCGAGGGTGTCCGGGGCGCCGAAGCGGTCCGGGTCTCGGTCGGCCGCCGCGAGCACCACGAGGACCGGGTCGCCGGCCGGGATCGCCTGCCCGCCGATCGTGAGGGCGGTCGTCGCGTACCGCCAGGTCGCCAGCTCGACCGGCCCGTCGTAGCGGAGCAGCTCCTCGACGCCGGTCTCCAGGAGGCCGGTCTCCCCGGCGGCGAGCGAGGCCTGGAGGAGGGCGCGCTGCTCCGGGTTCCGCAGCAGCGCGTAGGTGCCGTTGCCGATCAGGTTGATGGTCGTCTCGAAGCCGGCGAAGAGCAGCACGAAGCACATGGCGACGGCCTCGGCCTCGGTGAGGTGGTCGCCGTGGTCGGAGGCCCTGATGAGCCCGGAGATGAGGTCGTCCTCCGCCCCGTCCTCGCCCAGGTGCTCCCGCTTCCGGTGGATCAGCTCCGCCAGGTACCCGCGGATCTTCTTCACCGACCGCGCCACCCCGCCGCGCGGGCCCCCGCCGTGGCGGATCATCATCCCGGCCCAGTCGCGGAAGTCGTCCTGGTCCTCCGCGGGCACCCCGAGCATGTCGCAGATGGCGTAGATGGGCAGCGGGAAGGCGAACTCGTGGATGAGGTCGGCGCTGCCCCGCGCCGCGAAGTCGTCGATGAGCCGGTCCGTCAGCTCCTGCACGCGCGGCGCGAAGGCGGCGACGCGGCGCGGGGTGAAGGCCTTCGACACCAGCCGCCGCAGCCGGGTGTGGTCCGGCGGGTCGATGTTGAGGAGGTGGGTCATCAGCCCGGCGCTGCGCTCGCCCGGGATGCCGGTCTTGCCCGGCTCGGCGTGGTGCGCCGGGTTCTTGGAGAGCCGCTGGTCGGCGAGGGCCTGCCGGGCGTCCGCGTACCGCGTGACGAGCCACGCCTCGACGCCGCTGGGCAGCGTGGTCCGGTGCACCGGCGCGTGCTCCCGCAGCCAGGCGTACGCCGGGTAGGGATCGCTCGCGAACTCCCAGCCGAACAGCCCGGGCACGGGCCCGCCACCGGCTCCGTCCACCCGGTCGCCCGCACGTCCGCCAAACCCGTCACCGCGTCCGCCGGACCCGTCACCGGGTCCGCCCACGCCTCCGGAGACGGGGCAGGAGGCCGGGGCAGCAGGGGGCGTATCGGACCTTCCGGGCACATCGGGTGCGGCGGGCGTCGGGGCGGATCCTTCACTCACTCCCCGACCGTACCGTCCGGCCTCCCGCGCCCCGCCGGCCGACCTGACGTGATCACCGCCCGGTGATCACGTCGTGACGGCCCGTGCCCTACATTTCCGGCGTGGACCTCCCCTTGCTCAGAAGCACGTTCGCGATCGTCGAGAGACGGGCCGAACACGCCGTCACGTACTTCTACTCGCACCTCTTCTGGCGCAACCCCGGCGTGCGTGAGCTCTTCCCCGAGGACATGGTCCCGCAGCGCGACCGGCTGTTCGCCGCCCTCACCCACGTGGTGACCGGCCTCGACGACCCGGGACTGCCCGCCTATCTGGGGCGGCTCGGCCGCGACCACCGCAAGTTCCTCGCCACCCCCGCCCTCTACGCGGCGGTCGGCGAGAGCCTGCTCGCCGCCTTCGCGCACGCCGCCGGTTCGATGTGGACGGTCGAGGCGGAGAAGGCCTGGTCGGAGGCGTACGGCCGGGTCGCCGACCTGATGCTGCGGGGCGCGGACGAGTCCGCCGCCGCCGGGGACCCGGCCTGGTGGGACGCGGACGTCGTCGGTCACCGGCGGCACGGCGACGACCTGGCCGTGCTGACCCTCCGCCCCCGGCGGCCGTACCCCTACCTCCCCGGCCAGTACGCCGGCGTCAGCTCGCTCCGGGTCCCGCGGGTGTGGCGCACGTACTCGATCGGCAACGCCCCGCGCGAGGACGGCACGCTCGACCTGCACGTGAGCCGGATCCGCGGCGGGGCCGTGTCCACGGCCCTGGTGGCCGGCGTCCGGCCGGGCGAGACGCTGCGGCTGAGCGCGGCCGGCGGGGCGGCGGTCTCCCGCACGGCCCCGGGCGGACTGCGCACCTACATATGCGCCGGTACGGGCTGGGCGCCGGTCAAGGCGCTCCTGGAGGAGGCGGCCGCGTCCGACCCGGGGGCCGAGGGCCGGATCTTCGCGGTGGCCCGCTCGCGGGAGTACCTGTACGGACGCGAGGACCTGGACGCGCTGGCCGCGCGGCTCCCCGGCCTGAGCGTCACCTACATCACCTCGGCCCCCCGCCACCCGCGCGACCAGGCGACCGAACGCCTCCTCACCGCGCTGCGGACCTGCGGCCGCTGGCCGGACCACGACGTGCACCTGGCCGGCCCGCCCGGCTTCCTCTCCGAGGTCTCCGAGGTCCTGGCCGAGCTGGGCGCCGACCCGGCCCGCACCCACCACGACGACCTCCCCCCGGTGGGCCGCTTCACCGCCCGCCCCGCCTCCCGCGCCGAGTGGCTCCTGGAGCCCCCCGCGGTCCGCTGGCACGACCCGGCGGCCCGCGCCCCGCGCGGGGGCTAGGCCATCTCTTTCGGATCTTGCCGGGCTCGCGACGCCTGGCACGCACGCTCGCCGCGTTGTCGTCGGTCGCCGATGCTCCGCATGGTCTCCCTCCTCCGCCTTGCGATCGCACGCACCAGACGCCGCTCCCTGACCCGGCCTGATCCGAAAGAAACGGCCTAGACCCCTTCGGCCGTGCGGATCGCGTCCCGGTAGGCGCGGGCCGCCGCGCGCAGGGCGGCCTCCGGGTCGACGCCCTCGGCTTCGGCGCGGACCGCGAGGGCCAGGAGTTCGTAGCCGACGCCCTCGCCGCGCGGCAGCGGCGCGTCGAGGCCGGCGGTGCGGACGCGGCTCGCGAGCTTGGCGGCGAGCGCGAGGCCGGGCTGGCCGACGGGCACGCCGTCCGTGACGGACTCGCGGCGCTTCTCGGCGGCCTTGGTGCGCAGCCAGTGGGCCCGGACGTCCTCGGGGGTCTCGGCCGTCTCGTCGCCGAAGATGTGCGGGTGGCGCTGGATCAGCTTCTCGATGAGCGTGGCGGCCACGTCGTCGACGGAGAACGGCTCCTCGGCGTCCTCCTCGGCGATCCGCGCGTGGAAGACGACCTGGAGGAGGACGTCCCCCAGCTCCTCGCGCAGCTCGCGCCGGTCGCCGGCCTCGATCGCCTCGACGAGTTCGTACGCCTCCTCGATGGCGTACTTCGCCAGGCCCCGGTGGGTCTGGAGCGAGGACCAGGGGCACCGGCGGCGGATGACGTCCATGACCTGGACGAGGTCGAGGAGCCGGGCGCCCGGCAGGTCGTACGAGCCGGGCAGCAGCTCCAGGTCGGGCATGGCGACCCGGCCGGAGCCGGCGAGCCGGGCGAGCCCGTCGGTGAGGGCCCGGTCGCCCTCGCCGGAGGGCAGGACGAGGACGGTACGGCCCCCGGCGCAGGCGGCGACCAGCTCCTCGGCGGTGGGGCGGACGTGCTCGACGGCGACGCCCGCCTCCCGCAGGTACGGCAGCTGGGGGTGGTCCTCGTCGGGGCACAGCACCCGGTCGGCGCCCCGCAGCGCCTCCCAGGCGGGCCAGGACAGCAGTCCGGGCGCCACCCGGTGGCTGGCGGTGAGCAGGACGACGCGGCCGGGGTTCTCGGAAGTCACCCTCCGAACCTACCCCGGGCGCGGGGTCAGCCCGGAAGCTGCTCCGGGCCGGCGGCGGCCGGGTCCTTGGTGACCTTCAGGAGCCAGGGGGCCGTGTCGGCGCCGGTGTCGAGCTGGACCTTGGTGTCGTCCCAGGCGCCGTAGCGGGGGTTCACGTCGATGTCGAGGGACTTCGACGCGGCGGTGAAGAGGTCCTGGAGCTTCTGCTGGCCCTCGGGGGTCTCGGTGATCCCCTGCTTCTCGATGATCTTCGTCATGAGGACGTTGCGCCGGACGACGTCGTCGACCTGGCCGGGGGCGACGCCCTGCTGCTGGAGCAGGACGGCCTCCAGGCCCTCCTCGCCGCCGTTCTCACGGACGAACGCCTCGCGGGTCTCCTGGAGTTCGGCGCGGCTGGCGGTGACGCCCTGGTCGGCGGCGACCTTGCCGAGGATCCGGTCGAAGATCATGCCGTTGAGCTTCTGCCGGCCGAGGTCGCCGGTGGCGGCGATCAGCTGGGCGGACTGCGGGGACTTCGCCTGGGCGTCCCGGGCGGCCTTCACCTGGGCCTGGAGGGCGGAGACGTCGATCCGCTCGCCGCCGACGACGGCCGCCGCCCCCGGATGGGCCTCGCCGCCGCACGCGGTGAGCAGCGGGGCCGCGGCGAGGAGCGCGGCGGAGAGGGCAAGCGCGGTGCGGCGGCGTGCGGGGCTGTCGTGGCGGCGGTCGCGGCGGTGCAAAGGAGCCTCCCGGGCTGGTCGTGCGTCAGTTGGACGACCTTGCGGTGATCGATGTTAGGGAGTCGCCGGGACCGTAGCCACTACTTCGCAGCGACAACTTGCCCGTCGCCGCGTCACGGAGGTCACTTCCGGACGACCGTCTCCCACAACGAGGCACCCGCCGCCCGGGTGTCGGCCCGGGCGCCCTCCTTCTCGCGGCCCGCGTGCGTCTCGGCGACCAGGTAGTGCGGCCGGCGCTTCACCTCGTAGTAGATGCGGCCGACGTACTCGCCGATCAGGCCGACCATGACCATCTGGACGCCGGCGAGGGCGGTGACGGCGACGAGGAGGGTGACGTAGCCGGGGGTGTCGACGCCGTGGGCGAGGGCGTCGACGACGATCCAGCCGGCGTAGGCGAGGGCGAGGGAGACGAGCAGCAGGCCGAGGTAGACGGCGGCGCGCAGCGGCTTGTTGTTGAAGGAGAGCAGGCCGTCGAGGCCGTAGTTGAGGAGCTTGCCGAAGGTCCACTTGGACCGGCCCTCCTCGCGCACCGCGTTCTCGTAGGCGAAGGTCGTCGTCCGGAAACCGACCCAGGAGAACAGCCCCTTGGAGAAGCGGTTGTACTCGCCGAGCCCGAGGACGGCGTCGACCGTGCGCCGGGACAGCAGCCGGAAGTCGCCTACCCCGTCGACGAGTTCGACGTCGACGAGCCGGTTGATCGCCCGGTAGTAGAGGCGGGCGGTGAGGGTGCGGGTGACCCGGTCGCCCTCGCGGGTGCGGCGGGCGACGACCTGGTCGTACCCCTCGGCGTGCAGCGCGACCATGCGGTGCACCAGCTCGGGCGGGTGCTGGAGGTCCGCGTCCATGATGACGACGGCGTCGCCGGCCGCGTGCCGCAGCCCGGCGAGCATCGCGGCCTCCTTGCCGAAGTTGCGGCTGAAGGAGACGAAGCGGACCCGCGCGGAGTCGGCGGCGGCGAGGTCCCGCAGGATCGGGAGGGTCCGGTCGCGGCTTCCGTCGTCCACGTAGACGATCTCGAAGTCGCCCTCCAGGGCGTCGAGTTCCTTCGTCACGTGGGTGTGGAAGCGGGCGAGGACGTCCTCCTCGTTGAAGCAGGGGACGACGAGAGAGAGCAGCACACCGGACACCCAAAGGCAGGCCGGTGACCCGGCAGGTCCACCGGGGTGACGACGGGGCGACCATTGCGTGAACTGCCCCGCGGCCACCGCCTCCCGCCCCCCGGGCACTGCGATATTCGGACCGTCATGCGAACTGCCCTGCGAACCGCCCCGCGCGCCGAGGCCCCCGGAACCCCCGCCCCGCGCCGCGCCACCGCCGCCGCCACCGCCCTGGCCGGACTCCTCGCCGTCGCGGCCGTCTGCGCCGGGGACGCGGCCGCCCGGGTCTTCCCCTTCGGCCCACGCCACCGCTCCGTGAACGACCTGGCCAACCAGTTCGTCCCCTTCCACGCGCACCTGTGGGACCTGCTGCACGGCCGCGCCGACGGCGGGCTCCCGCTGGACTGGCGGGCGGGCTGGGGCACGAGCTTCCTCCCCGACTACGGCACCTACCTGTCGAGCCCGCTGGCCCCCCTGGTGGCGCTGGCCCCGCGCGCCGACGTCGAGTACGCCGTCTACGCGCTGACCGTCCTGAAGACGGCCCTGGCGGCGGCCGCGACCGCCCTCCTGCTGCGCCGCCTGTCGACCGCCCCCGCCTGGTGGTGGCCCGGCCTGCTGGGCGCCGCCTACGCGCTGTGCGGCTGGTCGCTCGTGGAGGGCGCGTACAACCCGATGTGGCTGGACGGGCTGATCGCCTTCCCGCTGCTCTGCCTGGTCGCGGAGCGGGCCCGCGAGGGCCGCCGCCCGCTCGCGGGCGTCCTGACGGTGGCGGTCTGCTGGACGGCGAACTTCTACACCGCCTACATGGCGACCCTCGGCGCGGCCCTCTTCCTCCTCGCCCGCCTGACGGCCACCGGCGGGCCGCGCCCCCGGGTCCTGCTCCGGGCCGCCGTCACCGCGGCCCTCGGGGTGGGGCTCGCCGCGCCGGTCCTCGCGCCCGTCTTCCTGTCGACGCGGCAGGCGTACCCGGGGGTCGTGCGGGACTTCGACGCGGCGGGCGCCACGGACGTCCTGGCGCGGCTGCTGCCGGGGACGTACGGCTTCTCCACGCCCGCCGCCTTCGTCGCCACGCCGGTGCTGCTGCTGGTGGCCTCGCTCGCCTTCCGGCGGGACGTGCCGGGGCGGGAGCGGTGGGTGTGGACCGGGCTCGTCCTGGGGGCGGCGCTCTCCCTCCAGTGGGGTCCGACGCACCTGGTGTGGCACCTCTTCGCCACGCCGAACGGCAGCCCGTACCGCCAGAGCTTCGTCCTCGCCGGGCTGCTGGTCCTCGCCACGCACGCCGGCCTCGTCCACGGACCGCCCGGCCTCCGGCCGCTCGCCGCCGGCGGCGCGGTCGTCCTCGCCCTCACCGCCGCCGCCGTCCCGAGCCCCCTCGCCACCCGGCCGGCCCTCCTCCTCGCCCTCGCCGGCCTGGCCGCGACGGCGGGCGCGCTGGCCCTCCCCCGCCGGCGCCGCCACGCCGTCCTCGCCGCGCTGCTGGTCACCGGCACGCTCCTCGGCCAGGCCGCCGCGACGACGGCGTACGCGGACCGCCGGCGCCTCGCCCACCTCGACGACTACCCGCCGTACGGCCCGGAGCAGGAGCGCCGGGCGGCGGCCCTGGCGGCGGCCGACGGCTGGCCGGAGTACCGCACCGACTCCGGGCTGCCGCGCGTCGCGGGCAACGACCCGCTGCTCCTCGGCGGCCAGGGCGCCGCCTACTACAGCAGCCACACCCCCGCCGTCCTCACCGGCCTGCTGACCGGTCTCGGCGGCGGCTGGACCTCCCGCGGCCGCAATCTCCAGAGCCTCGACAACCCCGTCGTGGACGCCCTGTTCGGGGTCGGCGCCCGCTGGCGGGACGGCGGCGTCGTCCGTACCGGGCCGGTGCCGCCGCTGGTGACGGTGCGGCCCCCGGGGCCCGCCCCGGTCTTCGGTCCTTCGCCCTTCCGCAACCAGGAACTCCTCCTGGGCGCCCGGGTGTACGCCGCCCCGGCCGCCGGCGCCTGCCCGGTCGGCACGGAGGTCTTCCTCTGGGCCCCCGAGCGCACCGGCGAGGCCCGCCTCGGCACCGGCGCGCCCGTCCGCCTCCTCGGCGGCGGCCCGAAACGACGGGCCGCGATGGTGTCCCTGGGCCCCCAGCCCGCCCCGGGCGTCCGCCCGCGGGTCCCCGCGGGGCGGGGCCCGGCGGAACTCGGCTGCCTGGACCGGACGCGGCTGCGCACGGCCGTGGCCGCGCTGCGCGCCTCGGCGGCGGTCACCGTGACCCCCACGCCGGCCGGCCTCACGGCCCGCTTCCGGGCGCCCGTGACGGGCACGGCGGTGGTCGCCGCCCCCGCGATCGCCGGCTGGACCTGCCGGGGCCGCGAGCCGGTCCCGTACGCCGGCCTCCTGGCCGCCCGCGTCACCGCCGCCACCACCCTGGAGTGCTCCTTCCGCCCTCCGGGCCTGCTGCCCGGCCTGGCGGCCGCGGCCCTGGCGGCCCTGGCCCTCGTGGTCCGGGCGGTGGTCCGGCGGCGCCGGTCCCCGGCCGCGGGCGCACCGCCGCGGACGACGGACGGCCGGGAGCGCGCGCTCCCGGCCGTCCGTTCCGCCTCCCGTGGGGCGGGGGTTACTTCTTGACCTCGGAGAGGCACAGGACGAACTTGTCCGAGTCCAGCTGCTGCGCCAGCGCCGAGAGCTCCTCGCCGCACTTCTCCAGGTCGAAGGTGTCCTCGAAGACCTTCTCGACCTTGTACAGGTCGGCCTTGCCGGAGGAGCAGTCCGCCGTGTCGACCTTCGGGTCGTTCTCCGCGCCGGTCACGACCACGCACTCGCCGACCTTGGCGTGCACCGGCGCGTCGCCGGTGAGGTACGGCAGGCCGAGCTTCAGGCCCACGGCGACGACGATCGCCACGACGATGCCGCCGATCTTCTTCAGGGCCTTCTTGCTCTTGGGGGCCTCGGGCGCGGGGGCGTGCTCGGGCAGGGGGGAGGTGGACGGCGTCGTCATGAAGGGTCCTTGATTGGCGTGGACGTGATCAGACGCGAACATTACAACCCGCAAATCAGACAATCGTGATGATGGGGTTTCCTTTCCCCTCACGTTGCGGAGTCGTGATGCTGACGGTCCGTCCGGCCGGTCGCGGACCCGCGCTCAGGGGCGCGCGTACGGCACCGTCATGATCTCCATGTTGTGCCCGTCCGGGTCGTCGAAGTACGCGCCCCGGCCGCCGAAGAGGGTGTTGACCTCGCCCGGCTGCCGGTGGGACGGGTCCGCGTAGTAGGTGACCCCGGCCGCCTCCAGGCGGTCGATCATCGCGTCGAAGTCCTCGTCCCGGACGAGGAAGGCGTAGTGCTGGCCCTGGATGGGCCCTTCGGGCGCCTGGTAGAAGTCGAGCGTCACGCCGTTGGCGAGGTCGACGGGGAGGAAGGGGCCGAAGGGAGCGCCCACCCGGAGGCCGAGGATCCCGGCGAGGAAGCGGGCGGAGGCGGCGCGGTCGGAGGAGTGGACGACGGTGTGGTTCAGCTGGACGGAAGGAGCGGAAGGAGTGGAAGGAAAGGTCACGCTTCCGACCGTACGCGACCCCCTCCCCCTCCGTCCCGCGCGAATCGGCCGAAGGGCTCAGGCCTGGCGGCCGAGTTGGCGCTGGTGCTCCAGTGCCCGGCGCAGCTCCGCCGCCAGCGGATGGTACGGCCCGTAGAACCGCTCCGCGTCGAGCAGGAGCCGGTGCAGCTCCGCCCGGCCCTCCGCGTGCTGCCCGGTCGCGAGGAGCAGCAGGCCGGTGCGGCGCCGGATGTCGAAGGCCCGGCCGGGGTCCTGCGCGGGGCCCCGCTCGAAGGCGGGGAGGACCGCGCGGAAGGCGGCGAGCGCCTCGGCGGTCTCGCCGAGCTGTTCCAGGCAGAGCGCGATGTCGTGGCCGAACTGGGCGTTGCCCGGGTCGTCGGCGGCGAGCCGGCGCAGCTCGGGCAGGGCGCGCCGGTACTGCCCGTCGTCCATCAGGGTGGACGCGTACTGCTTGCGCAGGATGCGGACCACCGGCGAGCCCTCGCCGTGCTCGGCGGCCGCGGCCGGGAGGATCCCGCCGAGGACGTCGACGGCCTGGGTGAGGGCGCCCTCGCCGAGGAGCCGCTTCACCTGCTCGACGGCGCCCGCCACGTCCGCGCCGCGTGGCGCCTGCGCCGGCAGCGGCGGCACGGGTGGCGCGGGGGGCGGCGCGGGGGCGGCGACCCGGGGGTCGGCGACGGCGGGAGGGGTGGACGGCGCGGCGGGCCGGACGGCGGCCGGGGCCGGGCGGGGTGCGGCGGGCCAGGGGGCGTGCGGGCGCAGGAACGGCCGGGTGGGGTCCATGGGGCCCGAGGGGGTGCCGCGCGCGGGGAGCAGGGGCAGCAGTGCCTCGTACACCTCGTGGGCGCCGGCGGGGCGGGCGGCGGGGTCCTTGGCGAGGAGGCGCAGGACGAGGGCCTCCAGGGCCTCGGGGACCTCGGGGCGCACCTGGCGGAGCGGGAGGGGCGGCTCGTAGAGGTGGCGGTGGAGGATGCCGAGGGCGGTGGAGCCGGCGAACGGCACGTTCCCGGAGAGGAGTTCGTGGAGCAGGACGCCGAGGGCGTAGAGGTCGGTCTGCGGGCCGACGGCGCCGCCCATCGCCTGCTCGGGCGCCATGTAGGCGGGGGTGCCGATGGGTTCGCCGGTGTGGGTGAGGCGGGTGGTGTCGGAGTCGAGGACGGAGGCGATGCCGAGGTCGAGGACGGTGACGGTGCCGTCGGGGCGGACCATCACGTTCCGCGGCTTGAGGTCGCGGTGGACGATCGGCACCGCGTGGACGGCGGCGAGCACCGCGCACAGCTGGGCGGCGACGCAGACCGCCCACTCCCAGGGGTACGGGTCGTGCTCGGCGAGGTGGTCGGCGAGGTCGGCGCCGTCGACGTACTGCATGACCAGGTAGAGGTCGTCGCCGTCGCTGCCGGCGTCGTGGACGGTGACCAGGCCGGGGTGGTCGACGTGGGCGGTGACCCGGCACTCGCGGACGAAGCGGCGGCGCAGTTCGTCGGCGGCGGTGGCGGGGCCGGTGAGGGCGGCCGGGCTGAGGAGCTTCACGGCGACCCTGCGGTCGAGGCGGGTGTCGTAGGCGGTCCACACCTGGCCCATGCCGCCCTGGCCGACGACGGTGGCGATCTCGTACCGCCCCCCGACGACCCGTCCGTTCACTTCTCGCCCTCCTTGCGGAGCAGGTCGCTGAGCTCGTCCAGCTCGGCGCGGACCTGGTCGATGCGGGGGGAGTGGGCGGGGGTCGCCGGGCCCGGTGCCGGGGTCGGCGCCTGGGCCGGGTGGGGCACCGGAGCCGGGGTCGGCGTCGCGTACGGGTTGGGGGCCTGGCCCTGCGGGGGGTGGCCGCCGGGGAGGGTGACGGCCGTGGCCGGGTTCACCGGCGGGTAGCCGTACGCGGGCGCGTGCGGGTGGAGCGGCGGGTACGGCCCCGGTGCCGCCGGCGCGCGGTGGTGCTTGATGTCGGCCGCCAGGTAGTGCGCGGTCACGGCGGTGGCCATGGCGATGACCAGGCCGGCGCCGACGTTGATCTGCCAGGAGTTCTGGTCCTCCTCCTGGAGCAGCACGAAGCAGCCGACGGTGGCGGCCAGCTGGAGCCAGAAGAGGGCCCAGTCGCGGACGGTCCGGCGCATGATCGCGAGCCGGAGCATCGCCACCCAGGCGAGCAGCCCGAGGGAGAGCACCACGGCGGCCGTCACGAGCACGCGGACGGCGACGGCCTTGGCGGACGGGCCGCCGCCGGGTCTCGGCGCGGGAGCGGCAGGCATCTGTCCGTACATGCGAATTCCCCCCAGGGACGGCTGTTCAGGCTATGAGATTAGCCCCGTCCTCACCCCGGGCGGACGCTTCCGTCCGCGAGGCCGTCGTAGAGGCCCTGGAGCAGTTGCTCGCCCAGGCGGGCGGTGAGCCGGAGGGCCTCCTCGAACTCGGCGAGGGTGCGGTAGCGCTCGCCGTGCCGGCGCTGGTCGGCGAGCGGCAGCCGGGGCAGCTGGAGGCGGCGGACGTCGAGCCGGGCGGCGGTGGAGGCGAAGCTGCTGGCCTGGCGGTTGTTGGCGGTGCCGCGCAGGAAGCCGGCGAGGAACCAGGGGTCGAGCGCCTCCGGGTCGGGGCGCAGCAGCTGGAGGCCGCGGCCGAGGGCGGCGCCGGCGGTGGCGGCGTCGACGACGCGGGCGGCGGGGCCGCCGCCGAGGACGGGCACGATGACGTCGCCCTCGCGGACCAGGACCGGCTCCTCGGCCTGGTCGGCGGCCGTCTCCGGGAGGGTCCCGGAGGGGGCGGCGCCGGTGAGGACGTCGTGCTCGGTGAGGACGGGGACCTCGCGGCCCGCGGGGGCGGTGCCGGCGCCGCCGGTGCGGAGCCGGAGGGCGCCGGTGCGGGCCAGTTCGCCGACGGTGGTGAGGGGGCGGGGCGCGGGGCGGGCGGGCTCGGGGTCCGGGGCGAGGGTCAGGGTGCGGCGCAGGGTGGCGTCCAGGCGCTCGCGGACGGTGGCGAGTTCGGCGGCGGAGCCGCCCGCGTCGGGGGCGGTGAGGTAGCGGGCGGGGGCGAGGTCGACCTCGTCGTCGAGGAGTTCGATGACGGGGACGGCGCGGGCCAGGGTGTCGTCGGCCGAGCGGCCGGCCCAGGCGTCGAGCACCGCGTTCTGCAGGGCGGTCCAGGGGAGCTTGTCGCGGCCCGCGTCGGGCGCGAGTCCCGCGGTGTCGACGAAGAGGGCCTCGGCCGGGGGGCGGCGGTCGGCGGCGGGGCGGACCAGGACCCAGAGGTGGAGCGGGATGCCGTACGGGGGCGCGGCGCCGGCCGGGAGGGCGATGACGGCCCGCAGGGCGCCGCGGCGCAGGAGGTCGGCGCGGATGCGGCGGCCGGAGCGGCGGGAGGCGACGGCGGGGGGCATGAGGAGGACGGCGGTGCCGCCGTCGCGGAGCCGGGCCAGGGCGTGCTGGACCCAGGCCAGCTCGGACTCGGTGCGGGCGGGGAAGCCGTACTCCCAGCGGGGGTCGTAGGCCAGCTCGTCGTGGCCCCAGGCGCGCTCGTTGAACGGCGGGTGGGCGAGGACGGTGTCGGCGCGCAGCTCGGGGAAGGCGTCGGCGCGCAGGGTGTCGCCGGCGGCGGAGCGGATGTCGGCGTCGCCGTGGAGGGCGAGGCGGAGCGCGGAGAGCGCGGCCAGCTCGGGGTCGGCGTCCTGGACGGCGAGGGTGGCGGGGTGGGCGGCGGCGCGCAGCAGGCCGCCGGTGCCGGAGGCCGGGTCGAGGAGGACGGTCGCGGGCGGGTCCCCGGCGCCCGCGGTCGCGGCGGCGGCGAGGGCGGCCATGAGTTCGGCGAGCGGCGGCGGGGTGAGCGTGTACTGGCGGGGGTTGGCGTCCAGGTGGCGGCCGAGGAGGAACTCGAACGCCTGCCGGGGGCCGCCCAGTTCGGCCGCGAGCTCGACGGCGGCACGGAGCAGCGGGGCGGCGGGGCCGAGCTCTCCCGCGGTGGGGGTGGGGACGGCCCGGGGGATGCCGAAGCGGAGGGTGAGGACCTCTTCCAGGGCGCCGGGCAGGGCTTCGGTGAAACGGGGGTCGGGGAGGGCGGCGAGCGCGGTGAGGGCGGGGGGCCGCTCGCGCAGGAGCAGGAGGACGGCGCCGGTGTGGACGAGGCCGGCGAGGGTGCCGGCGGGGTGGCCGGCGAGCTGCTGCCAGACGCGCTCGCGGAGCGGGACCTCGGCGAGCTTGCCCTGCTCGCGGAGCCACTGCTCGACCTCGGCGAGGGCGAAGGAGGGGCTGGTCTCGGTGCCGCCCACGGGCTTGGGGAAGTCCGCGTGGCGGCGGCGCCAGTTGCTGACGGCGGCCCTGCCTACGCCGGCGAGCCGGGCGATTCCGGCGGCGGTGACCTCTGTGGCGCTGTCCTCGGGCACCTGGACCCTCCGTCCTCCCGCTCGTACGACCTGTGCACGATGAGCATACCGACCGGAGGGGTTCACGGCGTGAGCAGAGCCGAACTTTGTGAACGTGGTTGACTCGGTTCACAGAAGCTGCTGTGATTGCGTCATCGGAACACGGAGTCCACAGGAATCCCCCGCCACCCGAAAGGTGTTCACAGCCATGTCGAACTCTCAGTCGCAGCGCAGCTGGTTCGCCCGCCACAAGGTCCTCACCGCCGCCGGCGCGGTCGTGGTCGTCGTCGCCGTCGGCGCGGCCCTGGGCGGGGGCGGGGACGAGGGCGCCGCTCCCGAGGCGAAGGCCTCGGCCCCGGCCACCCCGGGCGGCAAGGGGGCGGACGCCGGCTCCAAGGCCCCGGAGTCCAAGGCCCCGGAGGAGAAGAAGGCCGTCACGGTCGACGGGGACGGCGACTTCGAGGTCGGTTCCGACGTCAAGCCGGGCCTCTACCGCACGACGGGCAACAAGGACGCCATGTGCTACTGGGAGCGGTCGAAGGACGCCACCGGCGAGCTCGACTCGATCCTCGCGAACGACAACGTGACGGGCACGGCCTACGTCGAGATCAAGAAGAGCGACAAGTTCTTCAAGTCCACGGGCTGCGAGACCTGGGAGGCCGTGGACGCCAAGGCCACCGGCACCCCGAAGGACACGCTCCAGGGCGACGGCGGCATGTTCAAGGTCGGCGTCGACGTGGCGCCCGGCACCTACAAGTCCACGGGCAACAAGGACGCGGGCTGCTACTGGGAGCGCTCGAAGGACGCGGGCCACGGCACGGACGCGATCCTCGCGAACGACAACGTGACGGGCACGGCGATCGTCAAGATCACCGCCAAGGACGGCTACTTCAAGTCCGTCGGCTGCGGCGACTGGACCAAGACGTCCTGACGCCGCCGCAGCGCACCGCGCGGCACCCGGCGCGGCTCGGCCGGGGGTACGGCCGGGGTCAGCCGGCCGCCACGGAGTGGCGCACCCACACGTTGGGCTCGACGTAGACCGCGTAACCGCGCGCGGCCTCGCAGTGGACGGGCACGAGGGCGCCCGGGACCTCGACCGGCCCGTCCGCGTCGAAGGCGAGCCCCGTCCACGCCCGCCACTGCTCCAGGGAGCCGGAGACCGTCATCGACGCGGGCGCGACCGCCTCGATCCGGCCGCCCGCACGGACGTGCACCCGCAGCCACGGGTCGTGCGGCAGCCCGTCGGCCTCCCGGACGCGGAAGGCGTACTCGTGGATGGAGGCACCGGCCTCCAGGTGCTTGCCGTTGGGCCGGACCGGCGCGACGAGTTCGGCGAAGCCGAGCCGGCGCACGTTCTCCCGCATCGCGGCGAGCATCGTGTGCGAGATCCCGCGCCCGAGGGCGCTGGTGTCCACGGTGATCTCGATGGCGCTGACCGTGTCGGGCGTCCTGCCGTGCCGCCGGTCCGAGAAGGCCCACAGCAGCACCTCGTCCCAGCCCCGGTCGGGCAGCGTCCGCCGCCCGTCCGCGTCGAGCCGGAAGGGCACGCTGAAACCGCGGGCGACGACCGTGCCGGAGGGGTCGGTGGCCACGAGCACGTACTCGGGGAAGTCCCGCACGATCCGGCCCATGTGCGACCAGCCGATGGGGTCGTACATCATGAACTCGGGCCAGAGGTCCTTCATGGACCACATCGGCCCTTCGAGTTCGGGCCGCTCGGCGAGCGTGGTGATCGTCAGTTCCTGGTCCATACCCGCAGGTTAGGCGCGACTCCCGGCACGGCCAACCGAATATCGAACACCTCTCGGACGGGCGCCCCTCAGCCGCCGCACTGCCGGAGCATCGCCTTCTTGTCGGCGGGGGTCACCGGCAGCGCGTACTTCCGCGCCACCTGGGCGAAGCGGACCGCGTAGGCGCAGCGGATGTCCCGCGACGGCGGCAGCCAGGTCGCCGGACCGGAGTCGCCCTTGGCCGAGTTGGCCCGGCCCTGGACCGGGAGCAGGTTCAGCGGGTCGTTGGCGAGCTGCTGCCGCTTGCTCTTCGGCCAGCGCGACGCGCCCATCTGCCAGCTGTACGACAGCGGGACGACGTGGTCGATCTGGACCTCGGCGGCCTTCTGCTTGCTCCAGTCGATGGTGGTGCCGGTGTAGGGGTCGGCCAGCTTCATCGACACGACCACGCAGTTGGAGCCGGCCCGGTAGGACAGGTCGTAGCCGTCGCGGCGGAGCATGTCGTTGCGGGTGTCGCAGCCGTTGCGGGCGAGCGGCACGCCGTCGGCCTTGTCCATCCAGGCGTAGCCGAACTCGTCCCGGTCGTAGCCGGTCTTCGTCCCGCGCCCCTTGGTGGCGAGGCCGTCGATCAGCTCCCGCGCCCGTCCCGTCTCCGTCGTCACGGGCGCGAGGCCCGCGCGCAGGCCGTTCGGGTTGTCGAAGGGGTCCGTGCCCGAGACGGCGGAGGACCCTCCGGACAGGGAGCACCCGGCGAGGAGGACGAGCCCGGCGGGTCCCAGGGCGGAAAAAAGCTTTCGGCGTATCGACACGGGGGAATCGTAGGCACAAAACCCCTGATAGTGATCGTTTCGCCGCCGGCGGCCGCTCCGGTGTCAGACCTTCCCGATGCCGAGGGTGTTGTCGGCGGGCAGCAGCCCCGAGCCGATCGCGGCGAGCCAGGGCCCGCCGAGGAGGTCGGCGAGCCGGGCGGTGGCCTCGTCGCCGAGCACGGCCCAGGGCCGGGCGGCCAGTTCGTCCGTGCGCCGCTCCACCCCGGCCCGCAGCTCCCGCCCGGCCGGCGTGGCGCCGCCGTCGGCGTCCACGAGCCCCCGTCCCGCCAGCCGCTCCCGCGCGGCCGCCCACTCCCCCGCGCTCCACCCCCGGCTCGCGAAGACGGCCTCGGGGGCGGCCCCGACGGCGGCGAAGGAGACCAGCGCCTCGACGGGGTCGAGTCCGGCGCCGAGCAGCGCCGCCACGTGCCCGTCGCCCCGGTGCTCGCGCAGCAGGGTCGCGGCCTGCCAGAGCACCAGGTGCGGCTCGTCGGCCCAGGGCAGTTCGGCGTGGGCGGCGGCGAGCGGCCGGCCCGCCGTGTCGGCGGCCTCGGCGGCCCGCCGCGCGAGCCCGGCGGCCTCCTCGACCTCCGCCACGTCGAACAGCCCCCGGTACGTCCGGTCCACCGCCCGCAGCCGCGCCGCGAGGACGTCCCCCGGCGCGGCCACGTCCCAGGCGCCCGGCACGTACCGCGCGACCGCGGCCGGGTCGAAGCTGTAGAACGCGGACGCGACCCGCTCCGCCCCCACGGCCCCCAGCGGCGCGGCGCGCCAGGCGAAGTAGGCGGGCCAGCGCTCCCCGGTGGCGTAGCCGAGGGCGGCGGCCTCCTCGAAGGCCTCGGGGGCGTAGTAGTGCAGGGCGTGCAGCGGTTCGAGCAGGTGCCACATCTGTCGTACGCGGGCGGTGTCCATGGGGACCTCCGGGACGGGGACGGGGGGCGCGAATCTAGCCACTGACAAGACTGCGCCCGGCCGGGGAACTTGTCAATGACTAGATGCGGGCTAGGCTGCTCCCATGACACCTGGGAAGAGGGACCGGAGCACCTACCACCACGGCGACCTGCGCCAGGCCGTCCTGACGGCGGCCCTGGACGTGATCGCGGCCGACGGCCCCGCCGCCCTGAGCCTGCGCGACCTCGCCCGCCGGGCCGGCGTCTCCCACGCGGCCCCCGCCCACCACTTCGGCGACCGCACGGGCCTGCTCACCGCCATCGCCGCCCAGGGCTTCGGCCTGCTCGCGGACGCGCTGGACGGCGGCACCTCGCTCGCGGACCGGGGCCGCCGCTACGTCCGCTTCGCGGCCGGCCACCCCGCCCACTTCCAGGTCATGTTCTCCCCGGCGCTGCTGCGCGCGGACGACCCGGACCTCACGGCGGCCCGCGAGCGCGCGGGCGCCGGACTCCGCGCCGGCGTCGCCGGCCTGCCCGGCACGGCGGACGCCCGCGCCACCGGCATCGCCGCCTGGTCCCTCGCCCACGGCTTCGCCACGCTGTACCTCACGCACAACGTGGACGACGCCGTGGGCGCCCTGCCCCCGGAGGAGTACTTCACCGCCCTGACGGGCTTCCTCACGGACCGGGAGGACTGACGGCGGCGGGGTCAGTCCAGGATCGTCGTCAGGAACTCCCCTGTCCACGCCAGCAGTTCGCGGCCGACGAGCGGCTTGCCGCCGATCGGGCGGGTGGCCGGGCGCGGCACCAGGATCTGGTGGACGGCCGGCTTGACCACCGCCTTCGGGTGCAGGCGCTTGAGCCGCAGCTCCTGCGACTCCCGCAGCTCCACCGGGGCGAAGCGGATGTTCGGGCCCTGGAGGACGATCTCCCCGACGCCGCAGGCGCGGGCCAGCATGCGCAGCCCCGCCACCAGGAGCAGGTTCTCGACCGGCTCCGGCAGCTTGCCGTAGCGGTCGGTCAGCTCCTCCCGCACGGCCCTGACGTCCTCCTCCGAGTTCGCCGAGGCGATCGCCCGGTACGCCTGGAGGCGCAGCCGCTCGCCGGGCGCGTAGTCGTGCGGCACGTGCGCGTCGACCGGCAGCTCGATCTTGACCTCCAGCGGCGCCTCCTCCTCCGCGCCCCCTTCCAGGGAGGCCCGGTAGTCCGCCACCGCCTCGCCGACCATGCGGACGTACAGGTCGAAGCCGACGCCCGCGATGTGACCGGACTGCTCGCCGCCGAGCAGGTTGCCCGCGCCGCGGATCTCCAGGTCCTTCATCGCGACGTACATGCCGGCGCCCATCTCGGTGTGCTGGGCGATGGTCGCCAGCCGCTCGTGGGCGGTCTCCGTGAGGGGCTTCTCCGGCGGGTAGAGGAAGTAGGCGTAGCCGCGCTCGCGGCCCCGGCCGACCCGGCCGCGCAGCTGGTGGAGCTGGGAGAGGCCGAAGTTGTCGCCGCGCTCCACGATCAGGGTGTTCGCGTTGGAGATGTCGATGCCGGACTCGACGATCGTCGTCGAGACGAGCACGTCGAACTTCTTCTCCCAGAAGTCCACCACGACCTGCTCCAGGGCGCTCTCGCCCATCTGGCCGTGGGCCGTCGCGATCCGCGCCTCCGGGACGATCTCGCGGAGCCTGGCGGCCGCCCGGTCGATGGAGTCGACCCGGTTGTGGATGTAGAAGACCTGGCCCTCGCGGAGCAGTTCGCGGCGGATCGCCGCGCCGATCTGCTTCTCCTCGTACGGGCCGACGAAGGTGAGGACCGGGTGCCGCTCCTCCGGCGGGGTGGTGATCGTGGACATCTCGCGGATGCCCGTCACCGCCATCTCCAGCGTCCGGGGGATCGGCGTCGCGGACATCGTCAGGACGTCGACGTTGGCCCGGAGCTTCTTCAGCTGCTCCTTGTGCTCGACGCCGAAGCGCTGCTCCTCGTCGACGATGACCAGGCCGAGGTCCTTGAACTTCGTCTCGGAGGAGAAGAGGCGGTGGGTGCCGATGACGACGTCGACGGAGCCCTCCCTCAGCCCCTCCAGGGTCGCCTTCGACTCGGTGTCCGTCTGGAAGCGGGACAGGGCGCGGACGGTGACCGGGAACTGCCCGTACCGCTCGGAGAAGGTGCCGAAGTGCTGCTGCACGAGCAGCGTCGTCGGCACCAGGACCGCGACCTGCTTGCCGTCCTGGACCGCCTTGAAGGCCGCCCGCACCGCGATCTCCGTCTTGCCGTAGCCGACGTCGCCGCAGATCAGCCGGTCCATCGGGACCGTCTTCTCCATGTCCTCCTTGACCTCGGCGATCGTGGAGAGCTGGTCGGGCGTCTCCGCGTACGGGAAGGCGTCCTCCAGCTCGCGCTGCCACGGCGTGTCGGGGCCGAAGGCGTGGCCGGGGGCGGCCATCCGGGCGCTGTACAGCTTGATCAGGTCGGCGGCGATCTCCTTGACCGCCTTCTTCGCCCGCTGCTTCGTCTTCGTCCAGTCCGCGCCGCCGAGCCGGTGCAGGGTGGGCGCCTCGCCGCCGACGTACTTGGTGACCTGCTCCAGCTGGTCCGTCGGGATGTAGAGGCGGTCGCCGGGCTGGCCGCGCTTGGCGGGGGCGTACTCGACGAGCAGGTACTCGCGGGTCGCGCCCTGCACCGTGCGCTGCACCATCTCCAGGTAGCGGCCGACGCCGTGCTGCTCGTGCACGATGTAGTCGCCGACCTCCAGGGTCAGCGGGTCGATCGTCTTGCGCCGCTTGGCCGGCATCCGCCGGCCGTCCTTGCCCGCCGCCTTCTGGCCGGACAGGTCGGTCTCGGTCAGCACGGCGAGCTTCAGCGCCGGGTCCACGAAGCCGAAGTCGATCGAGCCGCAGGCCACGTGCACGACGGCCGGGTCCACCTCCGCCAGGTCGGCCGCGAGCCGGGCCGCGATGCCCTCGCCGCCCAGCACCTCCACGGTCCGCGAGGCCGGGCCGTGCGCCTCCGTCACGTACACCGTGCGCCAGCCGTCGGCCAGCCAGCCCTTGGTGTCGGCGAGCGCGCGGGCCGTGTCGCCGCGGTACGACTCCGGGGCGCGCATGCCCAGCACGAGCGTGTCGGCCTCCCGGCCGGCGTCGGCGTCGGCCGCGAACGGCGACACCGACCACCACATCATCCCCAGCTCCCGCGCCCGGTCCCGGACGTCCGCGATCCCCCACAGGGAGGCCGCGTCGACGTCGATCGGCGCCTCGCCCCCGCCGGCCGTCGCCGCCCACGACGCCTGGAGGAACTCCTGGCTGGTGGCGACGAGGTCGGCGGCCCGGGTGCGGACCCGCTCGGGGTCGCAGACGACGGTCATCGCGCCGGCCGGGAGGACGTCGAGCAGCAGCTCCATGTCGTCCACGAGGACCGGCGCCAGCGACTCCATGCCCTCGACGGCGATGCCCTCGGCGATCCTGTTCAGCATCTCGCCCAGCTCCGGGTGCTCCTCGGCGAGGGCCGCGGCCCTCCCCCGCACCTCGTCCGTCAGCAGCAGCTCGCGGCAGGGCGGCGCCCACAGGCCGTGCTCGGCCACCTCCAGGGAGCGCTGGTCGGCGACCTTGAAGTAACGGATCTCCTCGACCTCGTCGCCCCAGAACTCGATCCGGAGCGGGTGCTCCTCGGTCGGCGGGAAGACGTCCAGGATGCCGCCGCGCACGGCGAACTCGCCGCGCTTCTCCACCAGCTCGACCCGGGCGTACGCGGCGGCCGCGAGCCCCTCGACGACGTCCCCGAGGTCCGCCGTCTGCCCGCTGCGCAGCGCCACGGGCTCCAGGTCCCCGAGCCCCTTCACCTGCGGCTGGAGCACGGAGCGGATCGGCGCGACGACGACGCCGACCGGCCCCGTGGCCGGGTCGTCCGGATTCGGGTGGGCGAGGCGGCGCAGCACGGCGAGCCGGCGGCCGACGGTGTCGGAGCGCGGCGAGAGCCGCTCGTGCGGCAGGGTCTCCCAGGAGGGGTACTCGACGACGGTGTCCGGGTCCAGGAGGGACCGCAGCGCCGCCGCCAGGTCCTCGGCCTCCCGGCCGGTGGCCGTCACGGCGAGCACCGGACGCCCCGAGTCACGGGCCAGCGCGGCCACGGCGAAGGGGCGGGCGGCGGCGGGGCCGACCAGGTCCACGTGCGGACGGTTCCCGTCCGAGGCGGCCGTCACCGCCTCCGCGAGGGCCGCGTCCTTGACGACGAGGTCGAGCAGACCGTGCAGGCTCATGGAGCTTCCATCCCGGTACGTACGAGGGTGAACGGACAGGCGGACACCCGGGCGAGCGGACAACGCGAACGGCCCGACACGTGAACGGGCCGGGGGCCTCCACCCTACGACGCCCGCCCGCCCCCGGCGCGAGGGATCGCGCCACCGTCCCGCGGAGCCCGGTCCGCGCGGGGCGCGCACGGCCGAGGCCCCGGCGCGCACGGGGCGCACGCCGGGGCCTCGGCCGTTCACCAGACCGGGCTACTCGCTCGCGATCGCGTTCAGGACGTTCATGCGGCCCGCGCGGAAGGCCGGGACCAGCGCCGCGAAGAGGCCGACGAAGGCGGAGCCGGCGAAGACCGTGAGGATCGTCGTCCAGGGGATCTCCAGGACCCCCAGGCCCTCCAGCGCGAGGAGCTTCTGGGCGGCCGTGCCCCAGCCCATGCCGAGGCCGAGGCCGAGCAGCGCGCCGAAGAGGGCGATGACGACCGACTCCAGGCGGATCATCCTCCGCAGCTGGCGGCGGGAGAGGCCGATGGCCCGCATGAGGCCGATCTCGCGGGTGCGCTCCACCACCGACAGGGCCAGGGTGTTCACGACACCCAGGACCGCGACGACGATCGCCAGCGCCAGCAGGCCGTAGACGATGTTGAGGAGCTGGCCGACCTGGTCCTTCAGGTCCTCCTTGTAGTCGGCCTGGTTGGAGACCTTGTACTGGGGATACGGGTCCAGCGCCTCCTTCAGGGCCGCGTACGCCGCCTCCTCCTGCCCGTCCTTCGCGCTCGCGAGGAGCAGCGCGCTGGCCGGCATCCGCTCGGCCGGCAGGTGCGCGGCGGCGGTGGTGACGTTGGTGTACATGGCGCCGTTGTCGACGTTGCCGACGTCCGCCGTGATCGCCGCGACCCTCAGCTTCGCCGTCGAGCCGTGGGCGAAGGCGACGGTGAGGGTGTCGCCGACCTTCACGCCGTGCCCGGCGGCGTAGTCGCTGCCGACGGACATCGCGCCGGGGGCGTACGCGGCCGCCAGGTCACCGGAGGCGACCTCGCGCCGGAGGTCGGCCGGGTAGGACGGCTCGGTCGCGGCCAGCCACTCCTTGGAGGTCGTGCCGCGCGGGTCGGTGATCCGGACGTCGACGGGCCGGTACTCGGTGACGTGGTCGAGGCCGGCGACCTTCTCCACGGCGGCCTGCGCCTGCGGCACGATCGGGGCGCCCATCTGGTTCTGCACGATGTAGTCGGCGCCGACGGACCGGTCGAGCTCGTCGGTGGCCGAGGCGACCATGGAGGAGCCGACGACGGAGAGGCAGGCGACGAGCGCGAGGCCGATCATCAGGGCGGCGCCGGTCGCGCCGGTGCGGCGCGGGTTGCGGAGCGCGTTCCGCTCGGCCATCCGGCCGACGGGGCCGAAGACCCGCAGGACGACGACGCCGAGGGCCCTGACGACCCCGCCCGCGAGGACCGGGCCGACGACGACGAAGCCGAGCAGCGACAGCACGACGCCGGCGCCGAGCCACAGCGAGCCCGGGCCCGCCTCGTCGGCCCGGGTCGCGGCCCACAGCGCGCCGCCGCCGGCGAGCGTGAGGAGCAGGCCGATGACGGCGCGGACCCGTCCGGCGCGGCCGTCGGCGGGGGTGCCGGCGTCGCGGAGGGCGGCCATCGGGGAGATCCGGCCGGCCCGGCGGGCCGGGACGTAGGCGGCGAGGACGGTGACGAGGACGCCGAGGGCGAGGCCGACGACGGGCGTGGTCCAGGCGACGGTGAGGTCGCGGGTGGACAGCTCCATGCCCATGGACGACATGAGTTCCATCAGGCCGACGGCGAGGCCCACGCCGGCGGCGACGCCGGCGACCGAGCCGATCAGGCCGAGCAGGACGGCCTCGACGAGGACGGAGCGGTTGACCTGCCGGCGGCCTGCGCCGATGGCCCGCAGCAGGCCGATCTCCCGGGTGCGCTGGGCGACCAGCATGGAGAAGGTGTTGACGATGAGGAAGATGCCGACGAGGAAGGCGATCCCGGCGAAGCCGAGCATCGCGTACTTCATGACGTCGAGGAAGCCGGCCAGGTCCTCGCTGCCCTCGTCGGCGACCTCGGCGGCGGTCTGCACCCTGAAGCCGTCGCCGAGCGCGGCGGCGACGTCCGCCTTCAGCGCGGTGTCGGCGACGCCCGGCTCGCCGTCCACCATGACCTGCGTGAACAGGCCTTCCTTGCCGAGGAGTTGGCGCTGGGCGGTGGCGGTGTCGAAGTAGACGAGGGTGGCGCCCGGGTTGGTGACCTTGAACTCGACGATGCCGGAGACGGCGGCGGTGAAGTCGCCGGCGGCGGAGATCGTGCGGAGCCGGGCGCCGAGCTTCAGGCCGTGCTTGTCCGCGGTGCCGCGGTCCACGACGACGTCGGTGGGGCCGCGCGGCTCGTGGCCCTCGACCAGCTCCACCGAGCGGAGCTCGTACGGGCTCCAGTTGACGGCGATCGTCGGGGCGCCGCTGGTCGGCCCGACGTTCTCGTTCTCCTCGTCGACGACGGTGACGCCCATCGAGGTGACGGAGCCCTGCGCGTCGGCGACGCCCTTCGCCCCCCGCACCTCGGCGACGACGGAGGCGGGGAAGGACTCGGGGCGGCCGGTGTCCGGGCTCTCGTCCGTCGGGTCGCTCCCCGCGGGGGAGACGGTGACGTCGGAGGCGGTGGTGGCGAAGAGCTTGTCGAAGGTCGTGTTCATCGTGTCGGTGAAGACCAGGGTCCCCGACACGAAGGCGACGGACAGGAGCACGGCGACGGCGGAGAGCGCCATCCGCCCCTTGTGCGCGAGGAGGTTGCGCAGCGAGGTTCTGAGCACGGTCATGACGTCCGCCCGTGCGCGTCGAGGTCGGTGGCCCGGGGGTCTCCCCCGGAGAACAGGAGCATGCGGTCGAGGACGGCCTCGGCGGTCGGCCGCTCCATCTCGTCGACGATCCGCCCGTCCGCCAGGTACAGCACCCGGTCCGCGTAGGAGGCGGCGACCGGGTCGTGGGTGACCATGACGATCGTCTGGCCCAGCTCGTCCACGGACCGCCGCAGGAAGCCGAGGACCTCGGCGCCGGCCCGCGAGTCGAGGTTCCCGGTCGGCTCGTCACCGAAGATGATCTCCGGGCGGGCGGCGAGCGCCCGCGCGACGGCGACGCGCTGCTGCTGGCCGCCGGACAGCTCGGCCGGCCGGTGCTTCAGCCGCCCGGCGAGCCCGACGGTCTCGACGACCCGGTCCAGCCACTCCTTGTCGGGCCTGCGGCCCGCGATGTCCATCGGCAGCGTGATGTTCTCCAGCGCGCTCAGCGTCGGCAGCAGGTTGAACGCCTGGAAGATGAAGCCGATCCGGTCCCGGCGCAGCCGGGTGAGCTTCTTGTCCTTGAGCCCGGTGATCTCGGTGTCGGCGAGGAAGATCTGGCCGCCGGTGACGGTGTCGAGGCCGGCGAGGCAGTGCATCAGGGTCGACTTGCCGGACCCCGAGGGGCCCATGATCGCGGTGAAGCGCCCGCGGGCGATGTCCACGTCGACGTGGTCGAGCGCGACGACCCGGGTCTCCCCCGCGCCGTACGCCTTGACGACCTGCCGTGCCCGCGCGGCGACGGCCGTCTCCCCTCCCGTACCCCCGTGCCTGGGGATGGTCACAGCCGAAGTCACGGTCTTCTCCTCGCAGAGGCGGTGGTTTGTAAGTTCAAGTTAAGAAGCGGGCGGGCCGCTTCTCGTCCTCCGCCGGGACGACCGTCCCCTGGCTCGCATGGGGGAGCTCCCCCTAGGGGTTCCTCAGCCCGCGGTCGGAGTGAGACCCTGTCCGCGCACATTTAGGTGTACGAAGAAAGAGAAAGGCAGCAGGGTGACGGACCGGAGCACCGACGGCAGAACCGCCCCCACGCGGACCACCCCCGAGACCCCGCCGCCGCCCCGGCCCGCCGGCCGCCACCGGGGCGCCGTCGTCGCCGCCCTCATGCTCTGCATGGCGCTCGCCGCCCTCGACGGCACCGTCGTCGCCACCGCCGTCCCCCAGATCGTCGGCGACCTCGGCGGCCTCTCGGTCTTCTCCTGGCTCTTCTCCGGCTACCTCCTCGCCGTCACCGTCACCCTCCCCGTCTACGGCAAGCTCAGCGACACCTTCGGCCGCAAACCCGTCCTCGTCGCCGGAACGGTCCTCTTCCTCCTCGGCTCGCTCCTCTGCGCCGCCGCCTGGAACATGGCCGCGCTCATCGCCTTCCGCGTCGTCCAGGGCCTCGGCGGCGGCGCCCTCCAGGGCACCGTCCAGACGATCGCCGCCGACCTGTACCCGCTCAGGGAACGCCCCAGGATCCAGGCGAAGCTCTCCTCCGTCTGGGCCACCGCCTCCATCGCGGGCCCGGTCCTCGGCGGCCTGTTCGCCGGGTACGCGGACTGGCGCTGGATCTTCCTCGTCAACCTGCCGGTCGGCGGCCTCGCCCTCTGGATGATCCTCCGCCACCTCAAGGAGCCCGCCAGGCCCGCCCGTACGGCCCCGCTCCGCATCGACTGGGCGGGCGCGCTCGGCGTCTTCGCGACCGGCGCGCTGCTGCTGACCGCGCTCGTGCAGGGCGGCGTGGCCTGGCCGTGGCTCTCGGCCCCGTCCCTGGGCCTGCTGGGCGGCGCGGCGCTCCTCGCGGCCGGCACCGTCGTCGTGGAGCGCCGGGCGGCGGAGCCGATGATCCCCGGCTGGGTCTGGCGCCGCCGCACGATCGCCGCGGTGAATGTGGCCCTGGGCGCCCTGGGACTCCTCATGGTCGCCCCGACGGTCTTCCTCCCCACCTACGCCCAGTCGGTCCTCGGCCTCGGCCCGATCGCCGCCGGCCTCGTCCTCTCCGCATGGACCCTGAGCTGGCCCATCTCGGCGGCCTTCTCGAACCGCGTCTACACACGCATCGGCTTCCGCCTGACCGCCGTCCTGGGCATGTCCGGCGCCCTGGCCTGCCTCCTGGCCTTCCCGTTCCTCCCCTACCCGGGCGAGCCCTGGCAACCGGCCCTCCTGATGCTGGTGCTGGGCGCCTGCCTCGGCCTCTTCCAGCTCCCCCTGATGGTCGGCGTCCAGTCGACCGTCCCCTACGAGGAACGCGGCACCACCACCGCCTCCGTGCTCTTCTGCCGCCAGGTCGGCCAGAGCGTCGGCGCGGCCCTCTTCGGCGCCGTGGCGAACGCCGTCCTCGCCTCCCGCCTGGGCGGCGGCGACCTCGACGGGGTGGCCCGCGCCCTGGAGGCCCCCGCCTCCCTCACCGCCGAGGCGGCCGACCACCTCCGCCGGGCGGTGGCCGCGGCCGTCGACTACGTCTACCTCGGCGCCGCCGCCGCGGCCGCCCTCGCCCTGCTCGCCCTCCTCACCCTGGCCCCCCGTCGCTTCCCGGTCCTGGAGGAGACGGCGGCGGAGGACGGGAAGTAGCGGGCGACGGCGTCCGCTCCCCGCGCGACCGCCCCGGGCCTCAGGCCGTGAGGGCGGGGGCGAAGGCGTCCGGCAGCCGCGGCGGGGTGCCGCGGGTCCACACCACCCGCAGCGCCGAGGCGGCGATCCGCCACCCGTCGGCCGTCCGCACCAGTTCGTCGTCGACGTGCCCGGCGGACACGAACAGGCCGCCCGACCCGTCCGCCAGGACGTGCGTGCTCAACTGGGCCCCCCGCACGGTGGCCCGGTCGCCGTCGACCTCGACGACGAGGTCGGTGCCCAGGTGCACGGTCCGGTCGAACAGCGCCATGGCCTCCCGGACGTGGGACAGCAGGGCGTCCCGCCCGTGCACCGTGCCGATGGGCATCTCGGCGGTGACGTCCTCGGTGTGGAACGCGTCGGCCCACTCCTCGTCGAAGACCCCCACGTCCAGGGACCGCAGGTAGCGGCCCATCAGGTCGGTGATCTCGGCACGGTCGGTCAGGGCCCGCAGCTGCCGCTGCATCTCTTCGGTGTCCATGCCGAAACCCTCTTCCCTCAAGCTCACTTGAGGTCAAGTGCCGAAAAGGACGCGGGCTCGCCCGGCCCCTCACGGACTCGCCCGGCCTCTCGCGGCGGACACGGGGGGGCGGCCGGCGCCCCGCCCGGGGCCGGGGAGCGGCGCAGCCCGACGGAGCCGCCGGCCGCCCCCTGGCCGCCGGCGGAGCAGCGCTCAGAAGGCGGAGTCGTACGCCGCGTCCTGCGTCAGGTTCGTCCGGACGCCCCGCCTGAAGGGGGCCGCCCAGTCGCCCGTGCCGGCGTAGAAGGTCTCGTCGCCGTTCCACGCGACGAGGTCGGCGCGGCCGTCGCCGTCGGCGTCGCCGACGGCGGTGAGCCCCTTGAAGGCGCCCCAGCCGCCGCCGACCTGCTTGCGGGCGGCGAAGGTGCCGTCGCCCTTGCCCAGGTACAGCCAGAGGACGCCGGTGCGGTCCCGGGCGAGGAGGTCGCCCGACGCGGCGCCGCCGAGGTTCCCGGCGGCGGTGATCTCGTTGTAGACCTGCCAGCCGCCGCCGATCCTCTTCCGGGCGGAGAACGGCGCCTTGGCGTTGCCGGTGCCGGCGTGGAGCCACAGGACGCCGGTCTTGTCGAGGGCGAGGAGGTCAGGCCGCCGGTCGCCGGTGACGTCGCCGCCGCCGGTGATCCGGTCGTACGTCTGCCAGCCGCCGCCGACCTGCGTCCGGGCCGAGAGCGGCGCGTTCCGGTTGCCGGTGCCCTGGTAGAGCCAGAGCACGCCGGAGCGGTCCCGGGCGACGCTGTCGGGGGCGGAGCTCCCCGCCACGTTCCCGACGGACACCAGCCGGTCGTACGCCTGCCAGCCGCCGCCCACCCGTGAGGCGCCGGTGGCGGTGGGCGAGCCGCCCGGGGCGGCGGGCCGGGTGCCGTAGCGCCACAGGACGCCCTGCGGGTCCCGGGCGAGGAGGTCGGCGGTGCCGTCGTCGTCGTAGTCGTGCGCGGCGGCGGGCCGGGTCACGGAGAAGCGGCCGGTCGTGACGAGGTCGGGGCCGATGCCGTCGTCCGGGCGCGCGGTGAGCTTCCACTCGTACGTGCCGGAGCGGGCGGGACTCGCCCAGGCGGCGTTCTCCAGGTCCTTGCCGTCCCAGTGCCAGGTGATCCGGCGCGGTTCGCCGGCGGCGCCCTCGGCGGGCCAGGCGTGCGACACGCCCTTCCCGCTCGGCACGTGGGTCAGGGTCAGCTCCACCCGGGCGTCGCCGCGGGACAGGTCCCAGCCGAAGTCGACGCCGCGCGCCGCCCGTTCGCCGGTGATCTCGTTCGGGGTGGTGTGGCCGGTGAGGGTGACGACGGTCGACTGGCCCGTCGACGCGACGAGTTCGACCTGCGGGACGCCGTCGTCGGCGCGCGGCGAGATCCGGTACAGGCCCTCGCCGTGCTCGGGGGTGCCGCCGCGCACGAGCAGCGAGCCGCCGGGGCCGACGACGGCGGAGGAGAAGGCGGTGAGCAGGACGGCGCTCTCCCCGGGCCGCTCGGCCGACTGGACGACGAACGGCCGCCGCGTCACGGCCTGCCCGCCCTCGGCGGGCCCGGCCCCGTCGATGTGGGCCTTCTGGCCGGACGCCACCCAGCCGCCGACGAGGTACACGGGGTCGCTCGCGTCGTACTCCGACGGGAGCCAGATCTCACGGGTCGAGCCGCCGCGCCGGTGGACGACGACGCCGTGACCGCCCGGCACCCTCGCCTCCCGCCAGGCCACGTGGGTGGCGGAGACCGCGCCGTCCCAGGCCCACGCGTCCGGGCCGACGGGGTGCCAGCGGGTCTCGCCGGTGGCGAGGTCGGCGAAGATCTTGGTGGGGATCCGTTCGCCGGCCACCCAGCAGTCGTAGAGCGCGCCGCCCGCTCCGGTCCAGGCGCCGTCGCCGTTCTCGCAGTCGATCCGGGCGCCGCCCTCGACCTTGCGGAACTCGGGGGTCCCGCCCGCGAGGAGGACCGCGAGGCCGGTGGCGTACTGGATCGTGTGGCCGTCCTCGTAGCGCTCGACGAGGAGGGTGTCGCCCGCCTGGCCCGCGTACGTGTAGCCGCCCAGCGCGTCGAGGTCGACGACGACCGGCGCCGGGTCCGGCTTCGTCATGTCGTAGACCTTCAGCAGCGAGCTGACGCTCATCAGTCTCCGGTCGCCGGTGACGACGACGTCCGAGCCGCCGCCCGCCGCGTCGGCGCCCGACAACACCACCGAGGACCCGTCCGCGTACCGCGTCCACCGGAACTCCGGCGTCTCGCCGCGGGTCTTCGACAGGAAGCCGCCCGGGCCCGCGCCGACGACGTCCGCGTCGCGCGGGAACGGTACGGCGGACTCCTGCTGGTCCTGCGCGGCGACCGGTGCGGCGGCGGCCGGGAGCGTGGTGAGCGTGCCGCCGGTGGCGGCGAGGACGACGGTGACGGCGACGGCCGCGAGACGGCGGGCGCGCGGGCGCGTGATGTGCATGATCGTTTCCCTCCCCTGGGAGGCCAGACGCTACCGGACGGTCACATGCCGCGCCGCTTCCGGGGGGAGACGCAGAAGGGGTGGCCCGCCGGGTCCAGGAGGACGCGCCAGCGGGCGGGGTCGGGCTGGACCGGGGCGAGGACGGCGCCCAGGGCGGTCAGTCCGGCCACCGCCTCGTCGAGGTCGTCCACGTCGAAGTCCAGGTGCAGCTGGGCCGGGACCCCGCCCGACGGCCAGGTCGGCGGGCGGTGGTCCGCGACCCGCTGGAAGCCCAGGACCAGGCCGTCGCCGCCGACCAGGCCGGCGAAGTCGGCGCCGGAGCGCTCGTGCAGGGGCAGGCCCGTGGCCCTCGCGTAGAAACCGGCGAGGGCCAGGGGGTCGGCACAGTCGAGGTTCACCGCCGTCAGGTTCATCCGCATGCGCGGAGACTACGGGCGGGGACCGCCCTCCTCCGCCGCCGGGCCCTCCGGTCCCTCCGGGGCCGTCTCCCCGTCCACCGACGGTTCCTCCGGGTCCTCCGCCGCCGGGCCCTCCGGGGCCGCCTTCCCGTCCGCCGCCGGGTTCTCCGGGGTCGCTTCCCCGTCCGCCGCCGGGCCTTCCTCCGCCGTCTCCGGGTCCCGCTCCCCGCCGGGTTCCGGGGACACGGCCGGGCGGCCCGTCAGGGCGGCCAGGGAATTGCGGATGTGCTCCATGTGGGCGTGGATCTCGTCGCGCGCCTCGTCGTGCTCGCGCAGCACCCGCTCCGTCCCGCGCTCCGTCCGCTCGGCCCTCATCCGGGCCTCCGCCAGGATCTCCGCGGCCTTCGCCTCGGCGTCCTCCTGGCCGTGCCGGGCCTGCTCCTCCGTGCGGGCGAGGGCCCGGCGCTCCTCCTCCAGGCGGGCCTCGGCCTCCGCGATCCGCTCGGCGCAGCGGGCCTCCAGCCGGGCGGCCTCCGCCTCCGCGGCGCGATCGGCGTCGGCAAGGCCGGTGCGGTGCTCCTCGGCCTGCCGGGCCAGGAGCTCGGCCGCGCGGCGCCCGGTCTCCTCGTACGCCTCCGCCGCCGCCGTCCTGGCGCCCTCGGCGTCCCTGCGGGCGACGGTGGCGATCTCCCCGGCCCGCTCCCGCGCGGCCTCCAGGGTCGCCCGGGCCTGCGCCTCGGCCGCGGCCCGCACCCCTTCCGCGTAGGCGTCGGCGGCCTCCCGGGCCTCCCGCGCCGCCGCCTCGGCCGCCTCGGCGACGGCCTGCGCCTCGGCCTCGGCGGCGCGGACGAGCCGCTCGTCCTCCTGCTCCGCCAGCCTCAGGATCTGCTCGGCGGCCTCGCCCAGCGACTCGTACCGCTGCGGCTTCAGCGCCGCGACCGTCTCCCGCAGCCCGGCCAGCTCGGCCTCCCTCTCCTCGACGAGGGCCGTGAGCCGCGCGGCCCGCTCCCACGCCCCGTCGCGGTCCTCGGACAGTGCGGCGAGGTAGCGGTCGACCTGCTCCGGGCGGTACCCCCGGCCCCGTCCGACGGCGAAACTCATCCTGACGCCCCTTCCCTGTGGCCTCGCCCTCCAGGATGCGCCATAAGAACGGACAAAAGGCGCTCGATGTGATCACACATCGAGCGCCCTTCGTCACATTCCGCTCTCACGCGGCGTCAGATCCCGGACCGGCACCACCTCAGAGCAGGCCGTCCCACATCTGCTCCAGCAGCACCGACCACCAGTTCTCCGGCGACGACAGCGCCGCCGGATCCAGCATCGCCAGCTGCGCCTGGAAGTCGACCGTCCACCGCCCCGCCTGCTCCGGCGTCAACCCGAACCGCAGCCGCCACATCCGGCCCAGCAGCGCCATCGACCGCGTGAACTCCGGCAGCCCCGTGTTCACGAACTGCGGCGGCACCGGCGCCCCGCCCGGACCGGCCTCCACCGGCACCGCCACGATGTGCGCGGTCCCGTACTGGACGCAGATCGCCCGCCCGAAGTCCGAACCCAGCACCAGGTACGAGCCGGCGTCCGGCGCCGCCGGCACCTGGCGCTGCTGCGCCAGCTCCGCCAGCGTCGGCACCACCGGCATCGCCGGCTGCGCCCAGAAGAACGGCCCGAAGTCCGCCGGCAGCCCCGCCCACATGAGCGTCACCGCCACCAGCTCCGGCACGCCCTGCCGCGACACGGCCCGCTGGTCGAACCGCAGCACGCCCGGCCCGAAGGCACCCGCGAGCTCCTGCGCCACCCCCTCCGGAGGAACCGGCGGCGCCGGCTGCACCTGCGGCAGCGGGGCCCGGACCGGCGCGGGACGCGCCGGACCGTCCGCCACCTGGTGCAACTCGCCCTGATGGGTCAGCAGCTGCCGCATCCCCTGCTGACGACCCGCGTGATCGCGGCCGTACGGGGCGATGCTGGTGATCCGCGCCTGCGGCCACGTCTCGCGGATCATCCGCGCGCAGTAGCCACCGGGCAGCTCACACGACTCCAGCTCCGTGTGGAGTTCGAGCACCTGCTGCGGCGGCACCCCCAGCCCGCGCAGCTCGTGCAGGATCTGCCACTCCGGATGCGGGGTGCCCGGCGCCGAACGCCGGATGATCTGCTGCTCCGAACCGTCCGGCGCCCGGTACCGCAGCACCGCCTGGTACCCCGGACCCACCGTCGGCACCCCGGCCGGCGGCTGCTGCGGATACCCGTAGGCCGGAGCCGGAGCGGGCCCCGGCGCCGGAACCGGACCGGGAGTCCGCGGCGCCGCCGGAGCGGGCCCCGGCGGAGGCGGCGGCGCACCCGGACCCGCGCCCGGACCACCCGGCCCCGGCTGGGCCAGCATCGTCGGCGCGTGCTCGATGCCGTGCGCCGGCGTCCCCGGCCCACCGGGAGCACCCGGCGGAGGCGGAGGAGGCGGCGGCACCGCCGCACCGGGACCCCCCGGCCCCGGGTGCGCCAGCATCGTCGCCGCGTGGTGCACCGGCTGCGCGGGCGTCGCGGGACCCGGCGGCGCGGGCGGCGCAGGCGTCCCCGGCTGCCCCGGCACCGGCGCGGGCCCCGGAGGCGGCACGGGAGCAGGCCCGGGCGGCGGCGTCTGCGCCATCAGCTGCGTCGGCACGTACGCGGCCGCCGGCGCGGCCCCGCCCGCACCCGCACCCGGCACCCCCGGCGGAGGCGGGGGCGGCGGCGCGGCCGGACCCGGGGCCGTCTTCTTCGGCGGCAGCGTCGCCTTGCTCGTGGCCGCGTCCGCGATGTCCCCGGCACCCGGAAGACCCGGCGGAGCGACCGGAGGCGGAGGCGTCGCACCCGGCGGAGGAGTCGCACCCGGCGACGGGGCGGCGGCCGGATCCAGCCGCGGCGCCACCGCCGTCTTCGGCAGCGCGCTCCCGCCCTGCATCAGCGCCGTCGGCGCGTCCGCACCCACCGACAGCGGCGGCGCGTCCTCGTCGTCGGCCCCCGACAGCGGCGGCGCGAACACCGTCGCCGGCAGCGGCACGCCCTCCACTCCGCCGGAACTCGCGTTCGCGTCCGCCCACGGACTCGCCGGAACGGCCGGCACCGCCGGACCCGCCGGAACCCCGTCCATCGCCGTCGGCTCGTACGCCTCGTCCGACGCACCGGACGACACCGACGCGGACGCCGGAACGTCCAGGGACGCCAGCGGAATCGCCGCCGCGGGCGTCTCCGGCCCCTCCGGCACATCAGCCCCCGCGGACGACACCGACGCCGAACCCGAACCCGACGCCGAACCCGACACGGACACCGACGCCGAACCCGTCTCCGCGTCCGGCTCCACCTCCCCGCGCTCCTCCTGCGAGGCGTTCGGCCGCTGCGGCAGACCGATCTTGTCCGCCGCGTCCTGCAACCACTCCGGCGGACTCAACAGGAACGACGTCTGGTTCAGGTCGATCCGCGCCGACGGCACGGCCGGATCAGGCACGACCTCCTCCCCGACGCCCCCGTACTCCTCCTCGTACCGCCGGATCACCTCACCCACCGGCAACCCCGGCCACAGCGTCGCCTCACCCGAGTCCCGCGCGACCACCAGCCGCTGCCTGCCCACGTCCGACGTCGGACCGCCCTCCCGGCCCTCCGCCCACGCCACGAAACCCAGCGCGAACTCCCGCACCCTCACCTCCTGGTGCTGGTACGGCGGCAGATCGCCGTTGATCCACTCCTCGGCGCGCTCCTGCGCCTGCGCGAACGTCACCACAGCCGGCTCACCCTCCCACCGGGACCACGGGCACGGCACGCGCGAAGCCGCCGTCCACCATCAGATTCGCCACCGTCTCCAGCTCCGGCGGATTGCCGGCCAGCCGCAACAGGAACGCGTCGAAATCCTCACCACAGGGCAGCAGCAACCGCTCCACCCGCTCGCTCACCGACCACCCCGCGGCCTCCTCACCGGAATCCCGCACGTCGTCGTACGCACAGAACCACACCGAACCGACCCCGGCACCCCGCACCTTCACCGCCACCAGACCACCCTGCACGAACGCCACCCCCAGGTAGTCCTTCGTCAGGTGGTCCCGCAGACACTTGTTCACGTAGACGAGGTCGTTGACCCCCGCCTCCTCGCGCACCGTGAAGAACGGCTGGTCCACCAACAGCCCCAGCTCCGCGTCGAGCGCCGCACCCACCGGCGCGCACCCGCCCGCCACCTTCAGGAAGGAGCGGTACGCCCCCGGCAGCCGGTAACCGAGATCCTCCTCGACGCCCTGCAACTGCTGCTCCGACACCGGCATCCCGCTCTTCGGCAGCCCGAAGTGCACCGGACGGGTCTCCTGCAACGGCCGCGTCCCCCGCTTCGCGTGGTCCACCGCCGCCGTCGCCACACCACCGTGATGCCGCAACAACGCCTTCACCTCGACCGGCACCAGCTCGAGCCGACGCGAACCCGCCACGTGATGCCACGTCCAGCCGTGCGGCGTCGCCACCGCCGGAATCGTGTCCCACAGCTCATGACCGGTCGCCGCCATCGCCGCGTTCGCCGACACGTAATCCGTCAGCCGCAGCTCGTCGACACCGAAACCCTCCGGCGGCTCCGCGATCTCCGCCGCCGCACGCGCGTACGGCGAAAAGTCCGGAAAACCCCGCTCGTCCACCCGCACCCCTCGCGGATGCCGGGAAGCGCGCACCGGGTCCGGGAAGCGCACGACCTGCCCGGCATAGGCCGCGTTCGGTGGCGCGGTGGACTGCCCGAGCCGACCTGTCGTCATGGCGGTTGCCCCCTGCATGGCGTCACTGGCTGCTACTGCTAGCTCCTGCTGCCGGACCCCGCTGCGCACAGCGCGCCCGACCGATCCCGCACAGCCTATGCGCTGCCACAAGACCACGAACCGGCCCGCGCCCCCACCACCCCGCCCCGCACACCCACCGTCACCAACCGTCACGAACCCATGACGGGCCGACCACGGCTCCGACACACCGGCATGTCGAAACCCCCACCCGGCTTCCCCATATGGCTCCCTATTTGGCAGGCTGTGCACCGCAACTCGGGGGATTGCAGGAGGGGAAGACCAGCACCATGTACGCCAGCACGACGCCCACGCAGGGTGACCCACGCCTCAACTGGAGCAGCGACACCGACCACGGTCGCGCCCCCTTACTGCTCCACCGCCGCGACGGCATCCTCCCCGCCGTCGGGGCCGCCCTCTCCGTACGCGGCGAGACCCTCACCTGCACGGCGGGCCGCGGCGAGACACCCCCCGTCCTCCACCCCCTCGTGCAGGACTTCCTCGACACGCTCACCAGCGGCCAGCGGGAACGCTTCACCGGACGATGTCCCGAAGCCATCCTGCTCTCCCGGCACCTCACCGCCACCGAGAACGGCCGCTCCAAGCGCGCCCAGCGCAAGCCCCTCACCGCCGGCGAAGCCCGCCGCAGCCTCAAACACGCCAAACTCACCGCACGACGCATCCGCGAGGACGGCGACCCCCTCCACGGCAGCTACGCCGCACCCTGCCGCTCCTGCGCCGCCCTCCTCGACCACTTCGGCGTCCGCACCGTCACCCCCACCGAGAACGGCTGACCCGGCCCATGTCCGACACCACCCGCTTCCCCGTCAACGTCGACGCCGCCCTCCGCGACGCCGGCTGGCAACCCGGACGCTGGGACATCAAACTCGCCGAGGAATGGGCCGACGCCCTCCGCGCCCACGTCTCCCCCGCCGGCCACCGCCACAGCGTCTTCCCCGCCGTCGTCGAGGCCTGGGCCGAATTCGGCGGACTCCACCTCACCGCCCCCGGCCACGGACGCCACATAGCGCCCGCCACCCTCCGCTTCGACCCCCTCGCCGGCCTCCACCTCGCCCGCACCCTCGCCGACCTCGGCCGCGCCCTCGGCACCGAACTCGCCCCCCTCGGCGAAGAGGGCGACCACCAGGCCGTCCTCGCCATGGACGCCGAAGGCCGCGTCTACAGCCTCGACCACGCCGGCGACTGGTACCTCGGCCGCGACATCGACGCCGCCCTCGCCACCCTCGTCACCGGCACCCGGCCCACCCGCCTCACCACCGGCTGACCCCGCCGACCCTCACGACTCCCGCACGGGAACCACCGCCGACACCTTGAAACCACCGGCCTCCGTCGGCCCCGACACGAACACCCCGCCCAACCGCACGACCCGCTCCCGCATCCCCACCAGACCGTTCCCCCCACTCGGCAGACCCGCGTCCGCCGCCCCCGCGTCCGACGGACCGTTCTCCACCTGCACCGCCACCTCGGACCCCCGGTGCGCCACCCGCACCACCACCTCCGCACCCGGCGCGTGCTTGTGCACGTTCGTCAACGCCTCCTGCACCACCCGGTACGCCGTCCGCTCCACCTCCGGCGGACACCCCCCCGGCTCCCCCAGCTCCACCAGCTCCACCACGGCCCCCGCCAGCCGCGACTCCTGGCACAACTCACCCAGCGCATCCAGCCCCGGCCCCGCCGCCGCCTCCGCCGCCGCGGCCGCCGCCCGGCCCACCGCCGCCAAGGGCACCACGGCCGGAGCCACCGGACCCGGCTCCTCCCGCAACACCCCCAGCATCTCCCGCAGCTCCGTCAACGCCTGGCGCCCCATGTCACCCACCAGCGCCGCGTTCCTCACCGCCTTCTGCGGATCCTTCAACGCCACCGCCTGCAACGCCGCCGCGTGCACCACCATCAACGACACCCGGTGCGCCACCACGTCGTGCATCTCCCGCGCGATCCGCCGCCGCTCCTCCTGCCGCGCCCACTGCGCCCGCTGCTCCGCCCGGTCCGCCAGCAGCGACAACTCCTGCTCCAGCGAATCCGCCCGCTCCCGCAGGCTCTCCATCAGCCGCCGCCGCGCCCCTATGTAGAGCCCGAACAGCACCGGCGGCGCGTTCAGCCCCAGCGTCATGAACAACGCCATCACCGGCACGTACCAGGTGCTCGGGTCGAAGTCGTCCGCCTGCGCGGCGATGTCCCGCCGCATCTCCACGGCCGTCACCACGAACACGGCGACCGTCGCCATCCCCGCCAGCACCGCCGTGTACCGCCGCGGCACGTCCGACGCGGCCAGCGTGTACAGACCGACGATCCCCATCAGGAAACCCATCTCGGCCGGCGCCACCGCGATCGACACCAGCACCACGGCGATCGGCCACCGCCGCCGCACCAGCAGCACGGACCCCACCAGGAACCCGAACACCGCCCCGACGCCGTCCGGCACCCCCGCCCTCCCGGCGAACGCCACCCCCTCGGCGGCGCACTCCACCGCCGAGACAAGCGCCAGCCCCCCGTCGAGCACGACCCCCCGCCGCCGCGCCCACCACCACCACGTCCGCGCGCCCGGCGCGTCCCGATCTGCCCCCGTTGCGGTCATGCCCCCACCCTACGGGCGGCCCCCTGCGAAATCCGCAGGACGTCAACACCTCGCACACCAGTCCCTAGAACTGTTGAATCGCCGAAGTTTTCGACCCGAACGTCCGCATTCCGGACGACGCTCCTCACATGACCGCAGAAATGAACCGCTACGCGGACTTCGAGGGCCTCCGGGAACAGGCCCTGACCCTGCGCCGCGAGGGCCTCAGCCTCCGCCAGATCCGCGACCGGCTGAAGATCTTCAACAACGACCTCCTCCAGCGCCTGGTCAAAGGCGAACCCCCACCGGAGTGGACGAAGCGCCCCCGCGCCAAGGACGACCTCCGCGCCCGCGCCCGCGAGCTCCGCCTCCAGGGCATGACCTACGACCAGATCCAGGTCGAACTGGGCTGCTCGAAGAGCTCGATCAGCCTCTGGGTACGCGACCTGCCGAAGCCGGAGCGGCGGGATCCTGCCGAGCAGGCGCGTCTCGCCAGTCGGAAGCGCTGGGAGCACGAACTCGCCGTGCGGGACGAAAGGCGCCGAGCGACCAAGGCCGATGCGGCCCGTTCCGTCGGTGCGATGTCCGAGCGCGAACTACTACTGGCCGGCGTCGCCCTCTACTGGGCAGAAGGCACCAAGGACAAGCCGTACGACCGTCGCGAGAACGTTATCTTCGTGAACAGCGACCCTGGAGTCATCCAGCTCTACCTGGCCTGGCTGCGCCTCCTGAACGTCGAGCCGGAGCGGCTCGCGTACCGCGTCATGATCCACATGACGGCCGACGTCGAGGCGGCCGAACTCTACTGGGCCGACCTGGTCGGAGTGCCCGTTTCCGCTCTCCAGAAGACGACGATCAAGAAGCACAACCCGAAAACGGTCCGCAAGAACGTGGGAGAGGACTACCGGGGCTGCCTGGTGATCCGTGTCGCGCGAGGAGCCGAGCTCTACCGGCGCATCGAGGGCTGGTGGTCTGGCATGGTGGAGGCCCAACGCCTAACCGCGTAGGCTAACCAGGCCATCCCGGGTTGCTCTGTCGGCAGGGGCAACTGGACTTTGAATCCAGGTAAGACGCAGGTTCGACTCCTGCCCCGGGAGCCCACCGAGTTCGGGCCCTGACCTCCCAGGTCAGGGCCCTTCCGCATGTCCGGGTCCTGACCCCCCGGTATCCTTCGTGCGTCCACCACCCAAAGCCGAAGGGCATATCCGTGAGCGCCAACCGCCCCCAAGTTCTCGGCTCCGCTCGAACAGGGGGGACCCCCTTGGCAGCCGTCGTCGTCCTCGCAGCGGGTGAGGGCACCCGCATGAAGTCCAAGACCCCCAAGGTCCTGCACGAGATCGCCGGGCGTTCGCTCGTCGGGCACGTGGTGTCGGCCGCGCGGGAGCTGGAGCCCGAGCACCTCGTGGTGGTCGTGGGGCACGCGCGGGAGCAGGTGCGGGGGCACCTGGAGGAGGTGTACCCGGGGACCCGTACCGCCGTGCAGGAGGAGCAGAACGGCACCGGGCACGCGGTGCGGATGGCTCTGGAGGAGCTGGGCGCGGCGCCCGAGGGGACCGTGGTCGTGGTGTGCGGCGACACGCCGCTGCTGTCGGGGGCGACGCTGAAGGCGCTGGCCGAGACGCACGCCGGGGACGGGAACGCCGTGACCGTGCTGACGGCGGAGGTGCCGGACGCCACGGGCTACGGGCGGATCGTGCGGGACCTGGCGACGGGTGCCGTGACGGCGATCGTCGAGCACAAGGACGCCTCTCCCGGCCAGCTGGACATCCGGGAGATCAACTCCGGCGTGTTCGCCTTCGACGGCGTGCTGCTCGCCGAGGCGATCAAGCAGCTGCGGACGGACAACAGCCAGGGCGAGGAGTACCTCACCGACGTGCTGTCGATCCTGCGCGAGGCCGGGCACCGGGTCGGCGCCTCCGTGGCGGCGGACCACCGGGAGATCCTGGGGATCAACAACCGGGTGCAGCTCGCCGAGGCGCGGGCGCTGATGAACCGGCGGCTGCTGGAGGCCGCGATGACGGCCGGCGTGACCGTGGTCGACCCCTCCTCGGTCGTCGTGGACGTGACGGTGACGTTCGAGCCGGACGCCGTGATCCACCCGGGTACGCAGCTGCTGGGCGCGACGCACGTGGGCGAGGACGCGGAGGTGGGCCCGAACACGCGGCTGACGGACACCGTCGTGGGCCGGGGCGCGCGGGTGGACAACGCCGTGGCCGTCTCCGCCGAGATCGGCGAGGGGGCTTCCGTGGGGCCGTACGCCTATCTGCGGCCGGGTTCGAAGCTCGGGCCGAAGTCGAAGGTCGGCACCTACGTCGAGACGAAGAACGCGACGCTGGGCGAGGGCACGAAGGTTCCTCACCTGTCGTACGTGGGTGACGCGACGATCGGCGAGTACTCGAACATCGGTGCCGCGAGCGTGTTCGTGAACTACGACGGGGTGGCGAAGCACCACACGACGATCGGGTCCCACTGCCGGACCGGTTCGGACAACATGTTTGTGGCTCCTGTCACGATCGGGGACGGGGTCTACACCGCTGCCGGGTCCGTGATCACGAAGGACGTGCCGGCGGGTGCGCTGGCCGTCGCCCGGGGCCAGCAGCGGAATATCGAGGGCTGGGTCGCCCGGAAGCGGCCCGGCAGCGCCGCCGCGAACGCCGCCGAGGCGGCTTCGGAAGGGTCCGCCGGCGAAAGCTGACCGGAAACAGGTACGTCGATCGAGGCGTACCGTGATAAGTGCACACAAATTCGGCTGGTTCGCACACGCGCCCGGGAGGACCGGGAGCGCGGGTCTTGCGGCCAGGGAACACGTCTGAGGAGACAGTGCTGTGACCGGGATCAAGACGACCGGCGAGAAGAAGCTGATGCTCTTCTCCGGCCGCGCCCACCCCGAGCTGGCCGAGGAGGTCGCGCACCAGCTGGGCGTCGGTCTCGTTCCGACCAAGGCGTTCGACTTCGCCAACGGTGAGATCTACGTCCGCTTCCAGGAGTCGGCGCGCGGCGCGGACTGCTTCCTGATCCAGAGCCACACGGCTCCGATCAACAAGTGGATCATGGAGCAGCTGATCATGATCGATGCTCTGAAGCGGGCCTCGGCCCGGAGCATCACCGTGATCGTGCCGTCGTACGGCTACGCCCGTCAGGACAAGAAGCACCGCGGTCGCGAGCCGATCTCGGCCCGTCTGGTGGCGGACCTGATGAAGACGGCCGGTGCGGACCGGATCCTGACCGTGGACCTGCACACGGACCAGATCCAGGGCTTCTTCGACGGCCCGGTGGACCACCTGTCGGCGCTGCCGGTGCTGGCGGACTACGTGGGCACCAAGGTCGACCGCGAGAAGCTGACGATCGTCTCCCCGGACGCGGGCCGCGTGCGGGTCGCCGACCGCTGGTGCGACCGTCTGGACGCCCCGCTGGCGATCGTGCACAAGCGCCGTGACAAGGACGTCGCCAACCAGGTGACGGTGCACGAGGTCGTCGGTGACGTGAAGGGTCGCGTCTGCGTCCTGGTGGACGACATGGTCGACACCGGCGGCACGATCTGCGCGGCGGCCGAGGCGCTCTTCGCGCACGGTGCCGAGGACGTGATCGTGACGGCCACGCACGGCATCCTGTCGGGTCCGGCGGCGGACCGTCTGAAGAACTCGAAGGTGAGCGAGTTCGTCTTCACGGACACGCTGCCGGTGCCGGGTGCGCTGGAGCTGGACAAGATCACGGTGCTGTCGATCGCGCCGACGATCGCGCGCGCGGTGCGCGAGGTGTTCGAGGACGGTTCGGTGACGAGCCTCTTCGAGGAGCACTGAGCCTTTCCGTTCCCGTGCCGGAGGGCCGTCTTCCCCGAGGGGGAGGCGGCCCTCCGGCGTTCCCCGGTGGGTGATCCATTTGGGGGGCCGGGGGCGGGCGGGTAGACTGCCGGGGTTGCTCGGCGAGGGAGGCCGGTGCCCGTTCTCGGGTCGGCGCTCCGTTATCGACGCGCTCTTCGTAGCAGGCCATCGCCAGTCGGCGGCCGGGTGACAGTCACGACCGTCACCGCCCCCTACGAGGAGTGCACATGTCCGAGGTCAAGCTCGCCGCCACCGTCCGTACCGAGTTCGGCAAGGGTGCCGCGCGCAAGATCCGTCGCGCCGCCGCCGTTCCGGCCGTTCTCTACGGTCACGGCTCGGACCCGATCCACCTGACCCTGCCGGCGCACGACACCGCCATGGCGCTGCGTACCCCGAACGTCCTGCTCGCGCTGGACATCGAGGGCAAGGGCTCCGAGCTCGCCATCCCGAAGGCCGCCCAGCGTGACCCGCTGAAGGGCAGCCTGGAGCACGTCGACCTCCTCCTCGTGAAGCGCGGCGAGAAGGTCACCGTCGAGGTTCCGGTCGTCGCCGAGGGCGAGCTGGCCGCCGGTGGCAACCTGCTGGAGCACGTCCTCAACACCCTCTCCGTCGAGGCCGAGGCCACCCACCTCCCCGAGGCCGTGACGGTTTCCGTCGAGGGCCTGGAGGCCGGTGCCTCCGTCACCGCCGCCGAGATCGCCCTGCCGAAGGGCGTCACCCTGGTGACCGAGGCCGACGCCGTGGTCCTCCAGGTCCTGGCCGCCCAGGCCGAGGAGCCGGCCGCCGAGGCCGCCGAGGGTGACGAGGCCGCCGAGGCCTGAGCCGTAGGCTCTTGTCCGACGTGACGGGGTGACGGGCCGTGCGGCCCGTCGCCCCGTTTCTCTGTGTCCGGTGCGAATGGCGAATGAGGAGATCTCGATGACCGACGACGCGAACGCGCCCTGGCTGATCGTCGGCCTCGGCAATCCGGGGCCGGAGTACGCGGCCAACCGTCACAACATCGGTTTCATGGTGGTGGATCTGCTGGCGGAGCGGATCGGCGGGAAGTTCAAGCGGGCGCAGAAGGCGCAGGCGCAGGTCCTGGAGGGCCGGCTGGGTCCGGTGGGTCCGGCGGGGCGGCGGGTGGTGCTGGCGAAGCCGATGTCGTACATGAACCTGTCGGGCGGTCCGGTGACCGCGCTGCGGGACTTCTACAAGGTGCCGACGGCGCACGTGGTGGCGGTCCACGACGAGCTGGACATCGACTACGCGACGCTGCGGTTGAAGCTCGGGGGCGGGGACAACGGGCACAACGGTCTGAAGTCGATGACGAAGGCGATGGGCGCCGACTACCACCGGGTGCGGTGCGGAATCGGTCGTCCGCCGGGCCGGATGCAGGTGGCGGACTTCGTGCTGAAGGACTTCTCCTCGACGGAGCGCAAGGAGCTGGACTGGTTCGTGGACCGGTCGGCGGACGCGGTGGAGTGTCTGGTGACCGAGGGTCTGGAGCGGGCGCAGTCGGCGTACAACTCCTGAGTCCGGCGTGCGGCCCGTACGACTGTACGATCGCGGGTCATGACGCACGTCCGTAACGCCGCCATGGTCCTCGTCGCCGTCCTGCTCGTGGTGGCGGGGGTGTGGGCGTCGTGGGGTTCGGCGCAGCACGTCCTGCTGGCGAAGGGGCGTGAGCACGGGACGCTGACGGTGACGGGGTGCACGGACGAGCGGTGCAGCGGGACGTACGCGCCGGAGGATCCGGGGTCGTCGCGGCGGACGCTGACGATCGGGCGGTCGGTGGCGGCGGGTCCGGGGTCGGTGATCCCGGTGGTGGTGAAGCCGGGGACGGACGAGGGCGTGCGGACCGGCTGGGGCGGTGGGCTGCACGCGTGGCTGCCGCTGGGCGGGGCGCTGGTGCTGGCCGCGCCGCTGGTGGCGGGGGGTCTGCGGTTGCGGCGGACGGCGTGGTCGCTGGCGGGTGCGGGGGCGGCGTTGTGGGTGGCGGCCTTCCTGACGCTGTGAGGGGCGCCCGGGTGTGGCCGGGTCGGCGCCTGTTTCCGGCGGGATCGTTATGTGCCTCTGGGTTAAGCGGGGCTTAAGGCTGCGGATAGGCTGCGAGCGCCACCTCCCACGGCATCCCTCATTCCACAGATGGACGATTGCACATGCGACGCTCCCTCATACCCGCCGCCACGCTCGTCGCGGCCCTGGCGGGCTCCCTTGCTCTGGCGCCGATCGCCTCCGCGACCGGTGGCAAGTCGACGTACGAGCTTCCGCTGCACCAGCCGACGCCGATCACGGCGGCCGGCTTCAAGCAGGGTGAGTGCCCCGACACCATCCCCGCCGACCAGGACGGGTGGCACTTCGTGATCCCCGGCGGTGGCGTGAACTTCGTCAAGCTGACGGTCACGTTCAACGACGGTGCCCCGATCGAGATCACCTCGTTCGGTCCGCCGAAGGACGACCACGCGTACGTGGCCTCGGAGGCCGGTGCGAAGCTGACCTCCGCCGTGGCGATCGTGGACGGCAAGGTGGACCAGGGCTTCTTCAACCTCTCCCACACCTGCGCGGCGGAGGGCGAGGAGACCACCGGGGGCAACTCCACCGGTGAGACCTCGACCGGCGGGACCACCACGGGTGGGACCACGACGGGTGAGACCTCGACCGGCGGGACCACCACGGGTGGGACCACGACGGGTGAGACCACCACCGGCGGGACCACCACGGGTGAGACCACCACCGGCGGGACCACCACGGGTGAGACCACCACCGGCGGGACCACCACGGGTGAGACCACCACCGGTGAGACGACCACCGGCGAGTCCACCGCCACGGGTGAGACGACCGCCACGGGTGGGGCCTCCGCGACCGGTGGCTCCTCCGCCACCGGTGAGACGACCGCCACGGGCGGCGACGCCGCCACCACCGGTGACGTCAAGGGCAAGACCGACACCAAGGGCGGCTCCGAGGAGGGGAACCTCGCGGAGACCGGGGCCGGTGCGCCGATCGGCGTGATGGCCGGCGTCGCCGCCGCGCTCGCCGCGGCCGGTGCGTTCCTGGTGATGCGCCGCCGCAAGGCCGCGCAGAACTGACGCGCCCCGTCGTAGGACGGGAAGTGCCCCCGCGGGAGAGCCCGCGGGGGCACTTCTTCGTGTGCGGGGGTCAGCCGGTGTTGCGGAGGCCCGCCGCCACGCCGTTGACCGTCAGGAGCAGGGCCCGCGCGAGCAGCGGGTCCGGATCCTGGCCGGCCTCGGCGGCCGCGCGCTGGCGGGCGAGGAGGGCGACCTGGAGGTAGGAGATCGGGTCCAGGTAGGCGTCGCGGATGGCGAAGGTCTGCTGGAGGACCGGGTGGGAGTCGAGGAGCTTCTCGCCGCCGGTGACCCTGAGGACCTCCTCGACGGTGAGCGCGTGCTCCGCCTCGATGGCCTCGAAGACGTGCTTGAGCTCGTCGGGGACGAGGGTGTCGACGTAGTGGCGGGCGATCCGCAGGTCCGTCTTCGCGAGCGTCATCTCGACGTTGGAGAGGAAGTTGCGGAAGAAGTGCCACCGTTCGTGCATCTCGCCGAGGACCGCTTCGAGGCCGGCCTCGCGCAGGGCCTTGAGGCCGGAGCCGACGCCGTACCAGCCGGGGACGATCTGGCGGGACTGGGTCCATCCGAAGACCCAGGGGATGGCGCGGAGTCCGTCGAGGGAGACGCCGGAGCCGGGGCGGCGGGAGGGCCGCGAGCCCAGGTGCAGGTCGGCGAGCTGGTCGACGGGGGTGGAGGCGAGGAAGTACGCGGGCAGGCCCGGGTCCTCGACGAGCTTGCGGTAGGCGGTGTGGGCGGCCTCCGAGACGGTGTCCATGGCGGCGTCCCAGCGGGCCAGGGCCTCGTCGGACTGGCGGGGCGCCGTGTGCAGGGCGGAGGCCTGGAGGGTGGCCGCGACGGTCAGTTCGAGGTTCTCGCGGGCCAGCGACGGGATGAGGTACTTGTCGGAGATGACCTCGCCCTGCTCGGTGACCTTGATCTCGCCCTCCAGGGTGCCCCAGGGCTGGGCGAGGATCGCGTCGTGCGAGGGGCCGCCGCCGCGGCCGACGGTGCCGCCGCGGCCGTGGAAGAGGCGGAGGCGGACGCCGTAGCGGTGGGCGACGTCGCGGAGCCTGCGCTGGGCGCGGTGGATCTCCCACTGGGAGGTGGTGATGCCGCCGAACTTGGAGGAGTCCGAGTAGCCGAGCATGACCTCCTGGACGTCGCCGCGCAGGGCGACGAGGCGGCGGTAGGAGGGGTCGGCGAGCATGTCGTTGAGGATGACGTCGGCGGCGCGGAGCTCGTCGGTGGTCTCCAGGAGCGGCACGATGCCGATCTTGGCCCAGCCGGCGTGGAGGTCGATCAGGCCGGCCTCGCGGGCGAGGACGGTGGCGGCGAAGACGTCGTCGGCGCCCTGGCACATCGAGATGATGTAGGACTCGATGACCTCGGGGCCGAAGCGCTCGAAGGCTTCCTTGATTGTGTGGAAGACGCCGAGGGTCTTCTGGCCGTCGGCGTCGAGCGGTGCCGGGGTGGGGGCCAGGGGGCGGCGGGAGCGGAGTTCCTTGGCGAGCAGCCGCTGCCGGTAGTCGCGGGGCATGTCGGCGTAGCGCCAGGACTCCTCGCCGAGGCGGTCGAAGAGCTGGCCGAGGGCGTGGTGGTGGGCGTCGGCGTGCTCGCGGACGTCCATGGTGGCGAGCTGGAGGCCGAAGGCGGCGAGGGTGCGGATGGTGCGGTCCATGCGGCCGTCGGCGAAGAGGCCGCCGCGGTGCTCGCGCAGGGAGGTCTGGATGAGGGTGAGGTCGCGGATCAGTTCGGCGGTGCCGAGGTAGTCGCGGCCGTCCTGGTGGGGGGTGCCGGCGGCGAGGCGTTCGCGGGTGTTGAGGAGCTTCTGGCGGACGCAGGTGGCCTTGAGGCGGTAGGGCTCCTCGGCGTTGAGCCGCTTGTAGCGCGGGCTGATCTCGGGGAGGAGGTCGAGGTCGCGCTGGAGGGAGTCGAGGAGTTCCTGGGTGGCTCCGGTGTAGCGGATGGAGTTGGAGAGCAGGCCGCGGAGGAAGTCGATGAGTTCCAGGGCGTCGGTGATGCCGTGTTCGTGCTGGAGGATCAGGACGTCCCAGGTGACCTGGGGGGTGACGTTGGGGTTGCCGTCGCGGTCGCCGCCGATCCAGGTGCCGAAGGTGAGCGGGCGGGTGCCGGCGGGCAGCTCGTAGCCGACGCGTTCCAGTTCGGCGGCGAGGTCCTCGAGGACGTCGCCGACGGCGCCCGCGTGCAGCTCGTCGAGGTAGTAGATGGCGTTGCGGGCCTCGTCGGAGGGCTCCGGGCGGACGACGCGGAGTTCGTCGGTCTGCCAGATGAGGTCGATGTTCTCGGCGAGCCTGAGGTCGTGGCGGCGCCGGTCGGACTCGATGACCGGGCTTTCCAGGAGGGTGCCGATGCGGCGGAGCTTGTTGAGGACGGAGCGGCGGGCGGCCTCGGTGGGGTGCGCGGTGAAGACGGGGCGCACGTTGAGGTTCTTGACCGTCTCGCGCACGTGCGCGGGGTCGCCGTCCTTGAGCATGTCGGCGGTGCGGGCGAGGAGGCCGCCCTCGGCGGCGCGCTTCTCGCGGAGTTCGCGGCCGCGGTGGACCTGCTCGGTGACGTTCGCGAGGTGGAAGTAGGTGGAGAAGGCGCGGACGAGCTTGGCGGCCGTCTCCAGTTCGACGCCGCGCAGGAGCTCGGCGGCGGCGTCGCCGTCCTCGCGGGTGAGGCGGCGGACCTTCTCGACGAGGTCGAGGAGCTCGTGGCCCTCCTGGCGTACGAGGGTCTCGCCGAGGAGGTCGCCCAGTCGGCGGATGTCGGCGCGCAGCTCGGCGTTGGTGGTGGGAGTCTGGTCGGCACTGCTCACAGGTGCGGCTCCTTGCAGTGTTCAAGCACGTCTGGAGGGTTCTGGAGGCTTGCGGACCGCGCTGTCCGACGCTCCCAGGATAGGTGTCCATTCCCTGGACGTGGGGGAGCCCCCCGCTTGTGCCCTCTTGCCGCGTGCCGCCGCGCTGCCATACTTACGTCGCCGTAGGTTACGCATCCGTAGCCTCGGCCGGTCTTTTCCGGCCTCACCCTTCCCCTCACCCTCCAGGGACACGTATGACCATCACCCCCGAGGCGCCCTCGGCGTCCGAGTCGTCCAGTCAGGTCCGGGCGCTGCCCCCCGCCACGCTCGGCGGCGACAGCAAGGGCTCCGTCGAGCAGTTCGCGCTGGGGCTGTTCATCGTGGTGCCGTTCGTGGCGCTGCTCGCGGCGGTGCCGCTGGCCTGGGGCTGGGGGGTGAGCTGGCTGGACCTGGGGCTGATGACGGCGATGTACTTCATCGGCTGCCACGGCATCACGATCGGTTTCCACCGGTACTTCACGCACGGGTCGTTCAAGGCGAAGCGGCCGCTGCGGATCGCGCTGGCGGTCATGGGGTCGCTGGCGGTGGAGGGGCCGCTGGTGCGCTGGGTGGCGGATCACCGCAAGCACCACAAGTTCTCGGACGCGGAGGGCGATCCGCATTCGCCGTGGCGGTTCGGGGACACGGTCCCGGCGCTGCTGAAGGGCCTGTGGTGGGCGCACATCGGCTGGATGTTCGACGAGGAGCGGACGCCGCAGCACAAATACGCGCCGGATCTGATCAAGGACCCGGCGATCCGGCGGATCTCGCGGCAGTTCGTGCTGTGGACGGTGGTGTCGCTGGCGATTCCGCCGGTGGTCGGCGGTCTGGTGACGTGGTCGTGGTGGGGGGCCTTCACGGCGTTCTTCTGGGGTTCGCTGGTGCGGGTGTGTCTGCTGCACCACGTGACGTGGTCGATCAACTCGATCTGTCACGCGGTGGGCAAGCGTCCGTTCAAGTCGCGGGACCGTTCGGGGAACGTGTGGTGGCTGGCGGTGCTGTCCTGCGGCGAGTCGTGGCACAACCTGCACCACGCGGATCCGACGTCGGCGCGGCACGGCGTGCTGAAGGGGCAGGTCGACTCCAGTGCGCGGCTGATCCGCTGGTTCGAGCTGGCGGGCTGGGCGTCCGACGTGCGGTGGCCGGCGCAGTCCCGTATCGACGCCCGGCGGCAGGCCGCGCCCTCCGACGCGGCATGATGGAGGACGTGGCGATCGACGGCAGTTCCAGCAGCCCCAGTGGTACGAGCGGTTCCGGAGCGAAGCCCCGGCGGAGCCGCCGGGTGCGGATGACCGGTGCCGAGCGCCGGGAGCAGCTTCTGGACATCGGTCGGACGCTCTTCGCCGCGAAGGGTTTCGAGGGCACGTCGGTGGAGGAGATCGCGGCGAAGGCCGGGGTCTCGAAGCCGGTGGTGTACGAGCACTTCGGCGGCAAGGAGGGGCTGTACGCGGTCGTGGTCGACCGGGAGATGCGGCAGCTGCTCGACGGGGTGACGGGGGCGTTGACCGCCGGTCATCCGCGGGAGCTCCTGGAGCAGGCGGCCTTCGCGCTGCTGGACTACATCGAGAACTACACGGACGGGTTCCGGATCCTGGTCCGGGATTCGCCGGTGGCGCAGTCGACGGGTACGTTCGCGTCGCTGATCAGCGACATCGCGACGCAGGTCGAGGACATCCTGGGGCTGGAGTTCAAGGCCCGCGGCTTCGACCCGAAGCTGGCGCCGCTGTACGCCCAGGCGCTGGTGGGCATGGTGGCGCTGACCGGCCAGTGGTGGCTGGACGTCCGCAAGCCGAGGAAGGCCGAGGTGGCGGCGCATCTGGTGAACCTGGCGTGGCACGGCCTGGACGGCATGGAGCAGAAGCCCCGGCTGATAGGGCACCGGAAGAGCTGACCCTCTGCCGGGTCCTGCCTCCCGCCCGGTCCGGGCCGGTCCGGGCCGCCGGTGCCGGGCCCCGGCGCCGGACCTGACGGATCCCGAAAAGATTCGTTGCCGTCTCAACGATCAAGGTTATGATCCCCCCACATCCGGGGGGGTGTCCGCCCTCCGCACGTGCCGTTCCGCCGTGCGGAGCAGGCGCGGAGCCCTGCCCTGGAACCTGTTCTCACGTTCCCCAGGGGGGGATCACTTTGCGTACCGCTTTCTCCCTGCGCGGCCGCCGTCTCGCCGCGTGCACCGCGCTCGCCCTCTCCGCCGGCATGCTGCTGGCGACCCCCGCCGTGGCCGAGCCCGCGCCCCGGCCCTCCGCGGAGCAGCCGCGCCGCTCGGCGGAGCCGCTGCCCGAGCTCGACCTGTCGAAGCTGCGCGACGGCGCCCCGGCCCGGGCCGCGCAGGCCGCCCAGACGGCTCCGTCCCGGTTCGACGTGGACGGCGACGGCCTCACCGACCTGCTGGTCCGCAACTGGAACGGCGGGCTCGACGTCGTGACGAGCGGTTCGGGCGACGGCGGCGCGTGGGCCCGCTACGGCGCCGAGGAGGTCCCGCTCGACCTGGTCCCGCTCGGCGACCTGAACGGCAGCGGCCGGCCCGAGGTGCTGGTGCTGACCCAGTACGGCAAGGCGGAGCTGCACGGCGAGTCCTTGCTGGACGGCGGCTCGCACTACTGGACCGGCGGCGGCTGGGGCGTCTACAACAAGGTCTTCACGCCCGGCGACGTCGACGGTGACGGGCGCGCCGACCTGCTGGCCCGCAAGCACAACGGCGAGCTGTACTTCTACCGGAGCACCGGCAACCTCTACGCGCCGTTCTCGGCGCCGGTGAAGGCGGGTGTCGGCTGGGGCGCGTACGACCAGCTCGTCGGCATCGGCGACAACGACGGGGACGGCCGGGGCGACGTGGTGGCGCGGACGCCCCGCGGCGAGCTGTTCTTCTACAGCGGCACCGGTGTGAAGACCAGCCCGTTCAAGCCGAAGCGGTCCATCGGCCTCGGCTGGAACGCGTACAACCAGATCTTCTCCGTCGACGACGTGAACGGCGACGGCGTCGCGGACCTGTTCGCCCGGCGGGTCGACGGTTCCCTGTGGGTGTACAACGGCCGGGGCAACGGCACGTTCCTCGCCCCGGGCCGCCTGTCGGACGCCGGCGGCTTCATCGGGGTCGACCAGTTCGCGGGCTCCGGCTCGATCCCCTCGTCGGGCAAGAACGCGCTGCTGGCCCGGACGGCCGGGGGCGCCCTGTACTGGTACGGGGCGAAGAACAACGGCCGGCTGACCGCGCGCGACCCGCTGGAGGGGGGCGACTGGTCCGGTCTGGCGCTGGGCTACGCCTCCTCGCTCGACGCGGACTCGTACCCCGACCTCTACTTCACCCACGAGGGCACCTTCTACAAGAGCAACTTCACCGCCGGCGGCTGGGGTCCGTACAACCACGTCTTCGGTCCCGGTGACCTGAACGGCGACGGCAAGGGCGACCTGCTGGCCCGGGACCGCTCGGGCGTGCTGTACCTGATGCGCGGCAACGGCGAGGGGACCGGTTTCGCGTCCCGGATCCGGGTCGGTGCGGGCTGGGCCTCGTACAACCGCCTGGTCGGTGCCGGTGACGTCTCCGGCGACGGGCGGGCGGACATCCTGGCCCGGGACGGCTCGGGCACGCTGTGGCTGTACAAGGGCACGGGCGTCTCGACCCGTCCCTTCGCCACCCGCGTGAAGGTCGGCGGCGGCTGGAACGCGTACCGGCAGATCGTCGCTCCGGGCGACGTGGACGGCGACGGCCGCGCGGACCTGCTCGCGACGACGTCCGGGGGCACGCTGTACCGCTACCACTCGACGGCCGCGGCCGGCGTCTTCTCGGCGCGGGCCAAGGTCGGCGACGGCTGGCAGATCTACCCGAACCTGTACTAGGCCGGGGCTCCGGGGCCCTGTCACCGTCCGGTGGCGGGGCCCTCTCGTTCGGAAACCGTTCGCCTGGATGTCGGGGGCGGGCGTTACACTCACGCACACATCCGGGAGGGTGTTCGCCCTTCGGGCGCAGGTGCGCGCGGAGGCGGTGCGGAACCCGTCCCGGTACCCACATCTTCACGTTTCCCCAGGGGGGGATCCTTTGCGTTCCATGTTCTCCGGGCGTGGCCGCCGCGTCGCCGCGTGCACCGCTCTCGCCCTCTCCGCCGGCATGCTGCTGGCGACCCCCGCCGTGGCCGACACCCCGGCGCCGCGCGCCTCGGCCGAGAAGCAGGACCCGTCGTTCACCCCGCCGCAGCAGCTGCCGCGCGCCGGCCAGGACGGCGCCCGCGCGGGCGTCGCCGCCGCCGGGGCCGGCTCCTCGCTGCTGTCGGACCTGGACGGCGACGGCATCGACGACCTCATCTTCCGCGCCCTCGACGGCCAGCTGTACACGGACCTCTCCGAGGACCCGTTCGAGCTGTACCGCTACGAGTCCGGTGTCGCGAAGGACATCATCCCGATCGGCGACCAGGGTGGGGACACCACCCAGCCCGAGGTGCTCGTCGTCTCCGAGGACGGCACGCTCACGCTGTACCAGGACGCCGACCCGACGGGCACCCCGTACGAGCACCGGGTGGGCGGCGGCTGGCAGGTCTACAACAAGATCGTCTCGCCCGGTGACGTGAACGGCGACGGCCTCGCCGACGTGATCGCCCGCGCCTTCGACGGCCAGCTGTACCTGTACCCGGCCACCGGCGACCTGGACAAGCCGCTCGGCGGCCGCATCCCCGTGGGCGGCGGCTGGCAGGGCTACGACCAGCTGGTCGGCCTGGGCGACGGCAACGGCGACGGCCTCGGCGACCTCTACGCCCGCGACACCACCGGCACCCTCTGGTGGTACGCCGGCACGGGCAACACGACCCGCCCGTTCGCCACCCGCAAGTCCATCGGCGCCGGCTGGAACGCGTATAACCAGATCCTGCCCGCCGGCGGCGGCAGCCTGTTCGCCCGCACCCCCGCGGGCACGATGTACCTCTACCTCCCGAACGGCAACGGGACCCTCGGCGGCCGCACGATGTACGGCGAGGCGGGCCTCTTCGCGGGCATCGCGCAGTTCGCGGGCGCCGGCAGCATCCCGTACACCGGCAAGGAGGGCGCCATCGGGCGCGACTCCCAGGGCACCCTGTGGTGGTACGCCAACAACACCAAGGGCGGCCTCTACTCGCGCGACATGCTCTTCGACACGGGCTGGTTCCTGGGCGCCACCTACGCGCACCTGTCCTCGATGAACCCGGACGCGTCCTCCGACCTCGCCGTGGTCGAGGACGGAGAGCTGTACGTCGAGGGCAACCTCATCGGGGCCGGCTGGGGCGCCTACAACACCCTCGTCGGTCCGGGCGACCTGAGCGGCGACGGCAAGGCCGACCTGCTCGCCCGCGACAGGAGCGGGGTCCTGTACCTCTACAAGGGCAACGGCCAGGGCGACAAGTTCTCCGCGCGGATCCGCGTCGGCGCCGGCTGGGGCGCGTACAACAAGATCCTCGGCGCCGGCGACTACACCGGTGACGGCCGCACCGACCTGCTGGCCCGCACCACCGGCGGCGACCTGTACCTGTACGCCGGCACGGGCAAGGAGAGCGCCCCCTTCGGCGCCCGCAAGCTCATCGGCAGCGGCTGGAACACGTACAAGCAGCTGGCCGCCCCCGGCGACCTCAACGCCGACGGCAAGGCCGACCTGCTCGGCGTCGCCTCCAACGGCGACCTGTACCGCTACCTGGGCACCAGCCCGAGCAAGTTCTCCGCCCGTCTGCGGATCGGCACGGGCTACCAGATCTACAACAACTTCTCCTGACGCCTCACGGCTCCCGACGGGCCCCGCACCGGATTCCTCCGGTGCGGGGCCCGTCCGCGTCCCTCACGCCGGGGTGCGGGCCACCGCGAAGACGCGGCGGAAGGGGAAGACGGTGCCGTGCGGGCCCGGGGGGTAGGCCTCGCGGAGGAGGTCGCGGTACTGGGCGAGGAAGGCATCCGTCGCTTCGGGGTCGTCGGCGAGGGCGGTGAGGACGGGGCGCAGCGCGGTGCCCTTGACCCAGTCGAGGACGGGGTCCTCGCCCTGGAGGAGCTGGCAGTAGACGGTCTCCCAGACGTCCGTCTCGCAGCCGAGGGCGGTGAGCCGGGCGAGGTAGTCGGCGGGGGTGAGGATGTGGACGAAGCGCCGGCCCTGGCCGGCGAGGCGGGCGCGCCACTCGGGGCGGGCGCAGAGTTCGCCGAGGAGGGCGTGGCTGGGGGAGGTGAAGTTGGCGGGGACCTGGAAGGCGAGGACGCCGCCGGGGCGCAGGCCCCCGGTCCAGGCGGCGAAGGACTCGGGGTGGTTGGGGACCCACTGGAGGGCGGCGTTGGAGACGATCAGGTCGTAGGGCTCGGCGGGGGTCCAGTGGGCGGCGTCGGCGGGGCGGAAGTCGATCCAGCCGCCGCCCGAGGTGGTGCCGGACCAGTCCTTCCCGGCCCGTTCGAGCATCTCGGGCGAGAGGTCGAAGCCGGTGATGTGGGCGTCGGGCCAGCGCTCGGCGAGGAGGGCCGTGACGTTGCCGGGGCCGCAGCCGAGGTCGGCGATGCGGGCGGGGCGGTCGCCGTTCGGGAGCCGGGGTATTCGCTGGAGGAGGTCGAGGAAGGGGCGGGTGCGGTGGTGGGTGTGGCGGAGGTACTGCCGCGGGTCCCAGACGGGTGCGGCGACGGTTTCCACGGAATGCATGTTCGATGTCCCCTTGCAGGCGTGAGTCGGCCAAGCGGAACCGGGTTTCGGCCGGGTCCCTTCCCCTCTCACCCGGAAATTATATCTCGAAATCAAGATTCATGACATCGAGATACTCGAATGCAAGAGACTTTATGTCAACAGACCCACTACACTGATCACATGGAGGACGAGGTCGACCGGCTGGTCGCTGCATGGCGCCGTGAGCGCCCGGACCTCGACGTGGAACCGTTGGAGGTCCTCAGCCGCGTCTCCCGGCTGGCCCGGCACCTCGACCGCGCCCGGCGGCTCGCCTTCTCCGAGCACCAGCTGGAGCCGTGGGAGTTCGACGTCCTCACCTCGCTGCGCCGCGCCGGAGCCCCGTACCAGCTCTCCCCCGGCCAGCTCCTCACCCAGACCCTGGTCACCTCGGGCACCATGACCAACCGCATCGACCGGCTCACCAAGAAGGGCCTGGTCGAGCGGCTGCCCGACCCCAGCGACCGGCGCGGGGTGCTGGTCCGGCTCACCCCCGAGGGGCGGGACCGGGCCGACGAGGCGCTCGCCGGGCTGCTCGCCCAGGAGCGGGCCATCCTCGCCCAGCTCTCCCGCCCCCAGCGCGCCGAACTGGCCGCCCTGCTACGCCGGCTGACCGCCCCGTTCGACAACGTCCCCGGCTAGGGCCCGCTCCGGGAGCGGCGCCGGGCCCACGCCCGCCCGCCGGGCCAGCGCCACCGCCGCCAGCGTCGAGTGGACGCCCAGCTTCCCCAGCACGTTCTGCATGTGCGTGCGGACGGTGTGCGGCGAGAGGAAGAGCCGCTCGGCGACCGCCTTGCGGCCCAGGCCCGCCACCATGCAGCGCAGCACCTCCCGCTCGCGCGGGGTCAGCGACTCCACCAGCCGCTCGCTCTCCGTCCGGTGCTTCCGGACCGCCGTCAGCTCCCGCAGCACCCCGGTCAGCAGCGCCGGCGGCAGGTGCGTCTCGTCCCGCAGGACGCCGCGGACCACGGCGAGGAGCCGCTGGAGCGAGCAGTCCTTCGCCACCCAGCCGCAGGCCCCCGCCTGGAGCGCCAGCGCGGCGCGGCGGGCGTCGTCCTTCTCGGCGAGCACCACCGTGCGGACCGCGGGCTGGACCTTCCGCACCCCCGCGACCAGCGAGATCCCGTCCACGACGGGCCCGCCGTCCGGCCCCGGGGGCACGGCCGCCGGGGCCGCGGGCAGCCCGCCCAGGTCGGCGTCGACCAGCAGCACGTCGAAGCGGCGCCCCTCGGCGGCCGCCCGGTCCAGACAGCGCATGGCGGCGGGGCCGCTGCCCGCCGCGGCGACGTCGACGTCGGGCTCGGCCGCCAGCGCGGCCGCCAGCGACTCGGCGAAGACGCGGTGGTCGTCCACCACCAGGACCCGGATTCGTGCCACGGACACCCCCAAGTGTCGAGGAGAGACCGGCGCGGTACGGCGCCGGGGGCGGGTCCGTCCGGCGCACGGCCGCCGCCGTGCCCAGACTGCTACCCCCGCTCCCGGCGCCGTACCCGACGGGTCTCGCTCCCCTGAACGGCACCGGCCCCCACCGGTGCTGCCCACACATTAGGGGGGCGGCACGGCACTGCGGGGGCCGATTGGCGGAAGTGTCCGAACTCGGCGGTCCTTGGGGGTCCGTCGGACGCGGCCGGGCGTCGCCCGGCGTCAGAGGCGGCGGGCGCCCGCCGAGGGGACGGCCGGGAAGATCCCGGGCTCCGCGTACCCGGCGGCGGCGAAGGCCTTCCGCACGGCCGCGCCGATCTCCTCGGCCCGCTCCGCCTCCACGAGGACCACCGCGGAGCCGCCGAAGCCGCCCCCGGTCATCCGGGCGCCGAGCGCCCCGGCCCCGTTCGCCGCCTCGACGACGAGGTCCAGCTCCGGGCAGGAGACCCGGAGGTCGTCCCGGAGCGAGGCGTGCCCGTCGGTGAGGACCGGGCCGACCGAGCGGGTCGCCCCGGCGTCCAGCAGGGCGATCACCCGGACCACCCGGTCGTTGTCCGAGACCACGTGCCGGACGTACCGCAGAATCGTCTCGTCGGTCAGCCGATCGAGTGCGGCGGGCAGATGCGCGGCGTTGACGTCGCGCAGGGCGCGCACCCCGAGCGCCCGCGCGCCCGCCTCGCAGCCGGCGCGCCGCTCGGCGTACGCGCCGTCCCCGAGCGCGTGCTTCACCCGGGTGTCGACGACCAGCAGGGCCAGCCCCTCGGCGGCGAGGTCGAAGGGCACCTGCCGGTACGACAGGTCCCGGGTGTCCAGGTGGAGGGCGTGGCCCTCCCGGGCGCAGGCGGAGGCCATCTGGTCCATGACCCCGCAGGGCACGCCGACGAAGGCGTTCTCGGCACGCTGGGCGATCCGGGCCAGCTCGGGGCGGGTGAGTCCGAGGCCGAAGAGGTCGTTCAGGGCGAGGGCGGTGACGACCTCCAGGGCGGCAGAGGAGGAGAGCCCGGCGCCGGTCGGCACGGTGGAGACGAGGTGCACGTCGGCGCCGGACACCGGGTGCCCGGCCTCCCGCAGCGCCCAGACCACGCCGGCCGGGTAGGCGGCCCAGCCGCCGCCGGAGAGCGGGGCGAGGGTCTCGACGTCGAGCTGGACGATGCCGCCGTCGACGTCGCCGGAGTGCAGGCGCAGCACGCCGTCGTCGCGGCGGGAGACGGCGGCGACGGTGGTGTGCGGCAGGGCGAGCGGCAGCACGAAGCCGTCGTTGAAGTCGGTGTACTCCCCGATCAGGTTGACCCGCCCGGGGGCGGCCCAGACCCCGTCGGGCGCGGCGCCGTACAGCGCCTCGAAGTCGGCGGCGACGGTCACGGGCGGTCTCCTTCGCGCCGGCGGGCGAAGGCCCAGGCGTCGGCGACGACGTCGGCGAGGTCGGGGCGGGACGGCGTCCAGCCGAGCCGCTCGCGGGCGGCGTCGGCGGAGGCGACCAGGACGGCCGGGTCGCCGGGGCGGCGGGCGGCGGTGATCTCGGGGATCGGGTGGCCGGTGACCTTGCGGACGGTCTCGATCACCTCGCGGACGGAGAAGCCGTTGCCGTTGCCGAGGTTGCAGATCAGGTGCTCGCCCGCCGGGACGGTGCCGGCGGTCATCGCGTCGAGCGCCAGGAGGTGGGCCTCGGCGAGGTCGGCGACGTGGATGTAGTCGCGGACGCAGGTGCCGTCGGGGGTGGGGTAGTCGTCGCCGTAGACGGAGATGGCCTCGCGCTCGCCGAGGGCGACCTGGAGGACGAGCGGGATGAGGTGCGACTCGGGGTCGTGGCGCTCGCCGAGCCCGCCGTACGCCCCGGCCACGTTGAAGTAGCGCAGGGAGGCGGCGGCGAGGCCGTGGGCGGCGCACTCGCCGGTGATCATGTGGTCGACGGCCAGCTTGGTCGCCCCGTACGGGCTGGTGGGGGCGGTCGGCGCGGTCTCGGTGATCGGGACGGTCTCCGGCTCGCCGTAGGTGGCGGCGGTGGAGGAGAACACCAGCTTGCGGACGCCGGCCGCGCGCATGGCGGCGAGCAGCGCCAGGGTGCCGCCGACGTTGTTCTCCCAGTACTTCTCCGGCTTGGCGACGGACTCGCCGACCTGCGAGGAGGCGGCGAAGTGCAGGACGGCGTCGTAGGAGCCGTCGAGCCACCGGGCGGCGTCCTGGATCCGGCCCTCGACGAACTCGGCGCCGGCCGGGACGCCCTCCCGGAAGCCGGTGGAGAGGTCGTCGAGGACGGTGACCCGGTGGCCCCGCTCCAGGAGGTGGGCGGCGACCGTGCCGCCCACGTAGCCCGCTCCGCCCGTGACCAGGTACTTCTTGGCAGTCGTCATGCGCTTGCCACCTCTCGGATGCGCCGGGCCGCGTCCTCCGGCCGGATGTCGTTCATGAACGCCCCCATGCCGGACTCGGTGCCCGCGAGGAACTTCAGCTTGCCGGAGGCGCGCCGGACCGTGAACAGCTCCAGGTGCAGTCCGAAGTCCTCCCGCCGCTCGTCCGTGAACGGCGCCTGGTGCCAGGCGGCGATGTAGGGCGTCGGCGGCTCCGCCGGGCCGAAGATCCGGTCGAAGCGCCTCAAGAGTTCCAGATGGACCTGTGCGAACTCCGCGCGGGCCGCCTCGTCGAGGCCGAGCAGGTCGGGGACGCGCCGCTTCGGGTGGAGGTGGACCTCGTACGGCCACTTGGCGGCGTACGGCACGAAGGCGATCCAGTGCTCGGTCTCCAGGACCACCCGTTCGGCGTCGGCGCGCTCGCGGGCGACGAGGTCGTCGAAGAGGTTCCCGCCGGTGGCCCGGCGGTGCTCGTCGATGCGGCGGCGCGTCAGGGCCGTGCGGGGGGTGACGTAGGGGAAGGCGTAGATCTGGCCGTGGGCGTGCGGCAGGGTGACGCCGATCTCCCGGCCCCGGTTCTCGAAGCAGTAGACCTGCTGGACGCCGGGGAGGGCGGAGAGCGCGGCGGTGCGGTCGGTCCAGGCGTCGAGGACGAGCCGGGCCCGCTCCTCGGTGAGGTCGGCGAAGGAGGCGGTGTGGTCGTCGGTGAAGCAGACGACCTCGCAGCGGCCGACTCCGCCGGAGAGGGAGGGGAAGCGGTTCTCGAAGACCGCGACCTCGTAGTCCGGCTCGGGGATCTCGCTCTCGTGGCCGTCCCTGGCCGGGCAGAGCGGGCAGGCGTCGGCCGGCGGGAGGTAGGTGCGGCTCTGCCGGTGGGAGGCGACGGCGACGTGGTCGCCTGTCAGCTCGTCGTACCGGATCTCGGAGCGGGAGGCGACGGGGGCGAGGGGGCGCGGGTCGACGGCGGTGCGGACCGCGTCGTCGCGGCTGTCGTAGTAGATCAGCTCGCGCCCGTCGGCGAGCGTGGTGACGGTCTTCTTCACGGGGGTACCCTCCGGGCGCGATCAAACAGAACCAAGCACAAAGAACCACAACCGAACATCGAGGTCAAGGGCGGAGCGCGGCCCGCGGCTCCGCGGGCCCCGGGACCCCGCGGGATCAGCTCGGAATCGGCGTGGAATCGGCGCGGGATCAGCGCGGTCCGCGCTGCCCCGGCACCGCCCGGTCCAGGAGGCCCGTGCGGGCCGCCAGCGCCGCCGCCTCCAGCCGGGACCCGACGCCCAGCTTCATCAGCACCCGCTGCACGTGCGTCCGCGCCGTGCTCGGCGCGATCCCCATCCCCGCCGCGATCAGCCGGGTGTCCTCCCCCTCCGCGACCCGCACCAGGACCTCCACCTCCCGGTGGGTCAGCAGCCGCAGCAGCCGCTGCGCCTCGTCGTCCGGCTGCGCCGCCGGGTTCAGCAGCTCCGCGAAGGCCCCCGCGAGCAGCTGCGGCGCCACCGCCACCTCCCCCGCCCGGGCCTTCAGCAGCGCCCGCTCGACGCCCTCGATCCGCTCGTCGTGCCGGACGTACCCCGACGCCCCGGCCGCGAAGGCCGCCGCGATGCCGCGCGGCGAGGGCACCGGGCCCAGCACCACCACGGCCACCTGCGGACGCTCCCGCTTGATCCGCGCGACCGGCTCGAAGGTCCCGGGCTCGGCCGGCGCGGCCGTGCCGAAGAGGCAGACCTCCGGCGCCCGGCCCACCACCACCTCCGCCGCCCCCGCCGTCGGCGCGGCCGCCGCGAGCACCCGGTGCCCGCGCAGCTTCAGCGCCGAGGCGAGCGCCTCCGCGAGCAGGCGGTGGTCGTCCACGACCACGAGCCGAACGCCCATCCCGTCCTCCCCCGTCCCCCGGGCGTGCCGTCCCCCGGCACCCTGACCCGGCAAGCTACACGCTCCCCCGCCCCGCGGCGCGTCAACCTCCGCCGCACGAAAGGGGGACGGGCACGCGCGAAGGGCCTCCCCGGTGTGCCGGGGAGGCCCTTCGCGTCGGTCGCGGGCGTCAGTTCCGCGTGCTGAACGACACCGCGTGGTACTTCTTCGAGAGGCCGGAGTCGCCCTCCCGCGCCTTGCTCGCGTAGGTGGCCGAGATGAAGAACCGGCCGTCGCCGTAGAGGAGTTCGGCGCCGGTGATCGAGAAGCTGGTCTCGATGTCCCGGTTCGCCTTGTCCGACGGGTTCTCCAGGAGCAGGGTCGTCTTCATCGTGCCCGCGTGGACGGAGACGATCTGCCCGCCCTTGGAGTACGGGGGCACCTTGTACGCGATGAGGTCGCCGCCGTCCATGCGCAGCGGCATCAGCGTGTAGCCGTCGCCGGCGTCGGCCTTCTCGGGCGCCGTCCGGCCGTTGGCGAGGTCGAAGGCGATGATCTCGTTGGTCTCGTCGCCGTACTCGCCGGTGGAGCCCTCGTGCTCCTCGGTCGGCACGTAGAGCCGGTCGTTGCCGACGAGGACCTGCGAGCAGTCCTCCACCGAGGTGGAGCCGCAGCGGGCCGCGTAGCGGTCGGCGTTGGCCGTGATCTTGGTGCGCAGCTTCCCGGTCTTCTCGTCGATGGAGAAGAAGTCCGAGATGCCGCTGCCGTCGTCGGCGGCGTCGCCGACGTTGGCCGCGACCACCAGCGGCTTGGTCGAGACGACCGCCGCGTACTTCACGCCCTGCGGCATCTTGAACTGCGAGAGCGGCTTGCCCGACTTCGGGTCCAGGTTCTGGACGAGGACGGACTCGGCGCCGTACTGGCCGCACTTGCGGACGGCGACGAGGCCCTCGCCGCCGCCGTAGCCCATGTCGTAGCAGTTCTGGTCGTTGGACTGCGGCTTCCAGCGGACCTTGCCGGTGGCCGCGTCGAAGGCCGCGCCGCCGTCGGTGCCGCCGGCCGCGACGGTCGCGCCGCTGAGCGTGACCTCGCTGAAGCGGGCCTTCTCGTCGCCGCCGCCGCTGACGGAGGCGGACCAGAGCAGCTTGCCGGTGTTCAGGTCGACCATGCCGACCTGGTTGCAGCTCTGGTAGTAGCGGGGGGCGACCCGCTTGGACTGCTCGAAGAGGATCGGCACCTTGTTGTCGGCGGTCTTGTGCCGGGACGCGCCGCAGACCTGGCCGGCGAGCGGGAGGGTCCAGGAGACCGTGCCCTTGTCGATGTCGTAGCCGACGATCGAGTTGACGCCCGTCTTCACGAAGGTCTTGTCGGTGAGCCAGGAGCCGTCGACGGGCGTGGTGTCGGGCACCTTGGGCACGTCGACGCGGAAGGCCAGGGTGGCGCCGGTCTTGCCGCCGGGCTTCTCCTTGCCGTCGCCGCCCAGGCCGTTGCCGGCGCCGCCGTCGGTGCCGGTGTCGCCGCCGCCGGAGGGGGACTGGCCGGTGCCGCCCGTGGGCTTGGCGTCGGGCTCCGGGTCCGACCCGGAGTTGGCGTACCAGATGCCGCCGCCGACGATCAGGGCGACGGCCACGACCGCCGCGACGATGATCTGCGTCTGCGCGGACAGCTTGCCCCGCCCGCCCGGCGCGGGGACCTGCTGCTGGGGCGCGGTCGGGTAGCCGTACGACTGCTGGGGCTGGGCCGGGTAGCCGTACGGCGGCGGCACCGGCTGCTGGTGCCGGGGGTCCTGCTGCGGGTAGCCGTAGCCGGGCTGCGGGGTCCCCGGCGCGGCCGGGTAGCCGTAACCCGGCTGGCCCTGCGGCTGCGGCGGCGCGCCGTAGCCGGGCTGGCCCTGCGGCTGTGCCGGGGCACCGTAACCGGGCTGGCCCTGCGGCGGGGGCGGGGGCGTCGGCGCGCCGAAGCCGCCCTGCCCCTGGGCCGGGTCCTGCGGGGAGCCGAAGCCGCCCGGCGGCGGGTAGCCGCCGGGGGGCTGGTTCGGCGGCGGAGGGGGTGGCTGCGTCATCGGTCCGCGTACCTCACTTGCTGAAGCCCATCATCGTCTTGGTCTCCTTCTCCTCGGTGTCGTTGGACGCCGAGACGCGGCCCGCCGCGATCACGAAGGTGCCGTTGCCGTAGGCGTAGCCCGCGCTGAAGAAGCCGCTCTCGATCTGCGCGACCGAGACGGGGTGCTTGAGGAGGATCTTCGGCGCGCCGCCGGCCGGGGCGATCGTCGCGACCGCACCGCCCTTGTCGTACTTGGGCGCGACGTAGACGAGGACCTCGCCGCCCTCCATGCGCAGCGGCGACATCTGCTGCTCGTCGGGGGCCTTCGAGCGCCACTTCGGCTTGCCCGTGTCGAGGTTGAAGGCGATGACCTCGTTGGAGGTGCCGTAGTCGGTGTCGGTCGACATGTAGAAGGTGTCGCCCGCGGCGGCGACGCCGGAGCAGCCCTGGAGGTTGCGGCCGAAGATGATCAGGCCGCCGCCGCAGCGCGGGGCGAACGCGTCCTTGCCGCCCTGGAGCTGGGAGCGCACGGTGCCGTTCGGCTTGAGCGCGACGACCGCCCGCTTCTTCTGCTCGCGCTGGAAGATGGAGACGACCAGCGGGTTCACCGAGTAGACCTTGTCGACCTCCCAGGTGGCGGGCAGCCGGTAGGGCTGGTACTTGGGCTTGCCCGTGTTCGGGTCGACCTCGCCGATCGTGTGCTGTTCCTTGCTGGCGTCACCGGTGCGGCACTGGCTGGCCGCGACGAGCTTGGTGGCGTCGCCGGCGTACGCGTACGGCTTGCAGTCACCGGTGGGGCCGGTGAAGAGCTGCTTGCCGTCGGTGAGGGAGAAGCCGTAGGCGCTGCTGCTGCCGGCCGCGGTCACCGTGTTGCCGCCGATGGCGAGGGTGTTGTCGGAGAAGGCGAAGAGGCCCGTCGGCTTCGGGACGGCCTTCTTCCAGCCCGCCTTGCCCGTCTTCAGGTCGATCTGCTGGAGCATCGTGCACTTGGCGCCGTCCTTGGCGCTCTCCTCGTACCCGAAGACCATGAGACCGTTGGCGCCGGGCTGGGCCGGGGCCGCGCACAGCTTGAAGGGCAGGTCGACGGTCCACTTCTTGGCGCCGTCGGCGAGGCTGTAGCCGGAGACGCCCTTGTACATCGCCTTGACGACGGTGTCGCCGACGATCCAGGGGCCGAAGACCTCGGAGCCGTTGCGGGGCAGGTCGACGTCGTTGGTGGTGAGGAAGTTGACCTTCGCCTCACCCTCCTGGCGGGCCGCGTTGAGGTCGTCCTCGCCGCCCTTGTCGCCGTCGCCGGAGCCGTCGCCCTGGTCCACGGACTCGGTCGGCTTCGGGCCGGTGGTGGCGCTGGAGCTGCTCGTCGTCGGGTTCGCGACGGTCGGCTTGCCGTCGTCGCCCTTGCCGACGACGGCCCACGTGGTGACGGCCGCGACGACCACGACGGCCGCCGCGACGGCGGCGACGAGCGCGGTGCGGTTCTTGAACGGGCCGCCGCCCGAGCCGCCGGCCGGGGCGGGCGCGGCCGGGTACATCGGCTGCGTCTGACCCGGGTAGCCGCCGTAGGGGCCGGGCTGCTGGCCGTACGGACCGGGCTGCTGCCCGTAGGGGCCCGCCGGCTGCGTCGGCTGCTGCGGGTAGCCGTACGGTCCGGGCTGCTGGGGGTAGCCGTAACCGGGCTGGGCCTGCGGCGGCTGGCCGGGCGCCTGCGGCGGCTGGGCCGGGGCCTGCGGCGGGACCGGCGGCATCTGCGGCGGCTGACCGGGCATCTGCGGCGGGACGGGCGGCACGCCACCCTGGTTCGGGTCCTGGGGCGCTCCGAAGCCCCCCGGCGGCTGGTTGCTGGGCGGCTGGGTCATCAGCGCTTCCCCCTTGCTGTGAGCGGGTTTTCTTTCTACCACTCACGAGGTGGCGCAAAAGCGACCGGTCCGCCCCTTGTGCCCAAGGGAGGACCGGCCCGTGATGCCCTCGTTATGCGTTCTCCGCCAGTTCGAGCCAGCGCATCTCCAACTCTTCACGTTCTCCCGACAGTTCCCGCAACTCCGCGTCGATCTTCGCGACCTTCTCGAAATCGGTCGCGTTCTCGGCGATCTGCGCGTGGAGTTTCGTCTCCCGCTCGGAGAGCTTGTCGAGCTGCCGCTCGACCTTCTGGAGCTCCTTCTTCGCGGCCCGGGCGTCGGCGGCGGAGACCCCGGTCCTCGGCTGCTGCGCGGGGGCGGCGGCGGGCGCGGGCGCGGCCTCCTCGGTCATCCGCCGGCGCCGCTCCAGGTACTCGTCGATGCCGCGCGGCAGCATCCGCAGGGCGCGGTCGCCGAGCAGGGCGAAGGTGCGGTCGGTGGTGCGCTCCAGGAAGAAGCGGTCGTGGGAGATGACGACCATGGAGCCCGGCCAGCCGTCGAGGAGGTCCTCCAGCTGGGTCAGGGTCTCGATGTCGAGGTCGTTGGTGGGCTCGTCGAGGAAGAGGACGTTCGGCTCGTCCATCAGCAGGCGCAGCAGCTGGAGGCGGCGGCGCTCGCCGCCGGACAGGTCGCCGACGGGCGTCCACTGCTTCTCCTTGCCGAAGCCGAACTGCTCGCAGAGCTGGCCCGCGGTCATCTCGCGGCCCTTGCCGAGGTCGACCCGGTCGCGGATCTGCTGGACCGCCTCCAGGACGCGCAGCTGGGCGGGGAGCTCGGTGACGTCCTGCGAGAGGTAGGCGAGGCGCACGGTCTTGCCGACGACGATCCGGCCGGCCGGCGGCTGCTTCTCCCCCTGGGAGGCGGCCGCGTCCGCGAGCGCCCGCAGGAGTGAGGTCTTGCCCGCGCCGTTGACGCCGACGAGGCCGATGCGGTCGCCGGGGCCGAGCTGCCAGGTGAGGTGCTGGAGCAGCGTCTTCGGGCCGGCGGTGACGGTCACGTCCTCCAGGTCGAAGACGGTCCTGCCGAGCCGGGCGCTGGCGAACTTCATCAGCTCGGTGCTGTCGCGGGGCTCCGGCACGTCCGCGATGAGGGCGTTGGCCGCCTCGATGCGGAAGCGGGGCTTGGAGGTGCGGGCGGGCGCGCCGCGGCGCAGCCAGGCCAGCTCCTTGCGCATCAGGTTCTGCCGCTTGACCTCCTCGGTCGCGGCGATCCGCTCCCGCTCGGCCCGGGCGAAGACGTAGTCGGAGTAGCCGCCCTCGTACTCGTACACGTCACCGCGCTGCACGTCCCACATGCGGGTGCAGACCTGGTCGAGGAACCAGCGGTCGTGGGTGACGCAGACGAGCGCCGAGCGGCGGGTCTGGAGGTGGCCGGCGAGCCAGGCGATGCCCTCGACGTCGAGGTGGTTGGTCGGCTCGTCGAGGACCAGCAGGTCCTGCTCCTCGATGAGCAGCTTGGCCAGCGCGATCCTGCGGCGCTCGCCGCCGGAGAGCGGGCCGATGACGGTGTCGAGGCCGTGCTCGAAGCCGGGCAGGCCGAGCCCGCCGAACAGGCCGGTGAGCACGTCGCGGATCCTGGCGCTGCCGGCCCACTCGTGGTCGGCCATGTCGCCGATGACCTCGTGCCGGATGGTGGCCTTCGGGTCGAGCGAGTCGTGCTGGGTGAGCACCCCGAGCCGCAGCCCGCCGCTGTGCGTGACGCGGCCGGTGTCGGCCTCCTCCAGGCGCGCGAGCATCCGGATGAGGGTGGTCTTGCCGTCGCCGTTGCGCCCCACGACCCCGATCCGGTCCCCTTCGGAGACGCCGAGCGAGACCCCGTCGAGCAGGGCACGGGTGCCGTACACCTTGCTGACGTTCTCGACATTGACCAGGTTGACGGCCACGTTGACTCCAGTGCGGGGTGATCGATCGACGTACCAGGGTACGTCGCCGCGCCCGCCCGCGGCCCGGCCGTCGGCGTCAGGCCCGGGTCCGGCCCGGCCGGTCGACCAGGAGCCAGCCGGTCAGGGCCATGGCGATCGCCGCCGGGGCGGTGACCCGCACCGCGACCAGGGTCGCCGTGTGGCCCTCCAGAAGGCCGCCGAGGCCGGTCGTCGACAGGCCGAGGATCCCCAGCAGGGCGAGGGTGATGCCGAGGGCGGCGAGCGGGCCGGAGCCGCCGGCGCGGGGCACCGGGGACGGGGCCTCGAAGCGGCGGAAGACCGCGACGAGGAGGGCGGTCACCGCGACCGCGGCGAGGAGCCTGAGCGGCAGCTGCGCCCACCAGGCGGCGGTCGCCGGGGCCGGGAGCCGTACGCCGAGGCCGAGCACCGCCCCGTACACGCCGAGCATCGCCGTCAGGTGCCAGAGGAACGCGGTCATCGCGATGCCGTTCGCCGCGACCACGCCCCGCCAGACCCGCGCCCGGGCCGCGAACCGCGTCCCCGGGCCCCTCAGCAGCTCCACCGCGCCGACCAGCCACAGGCCGTGGCAGAGCAGGGCGAGGGTCGGCGGGGCCATGTTGGAGACCTTCTCGCCGGGCATCCCGACCATGGACAGCGGGTACGGGCCGAGGGCCACGAGCAGGGCCGCGCCCGCGAGGCCCGCGCCGGCGAGCAGGGCCGGGCGCCGGATCATGCCGTCGGCGCGGAGGAAGCCGAGCTGGTGGACGGCGAGCCAGACGAGGGCGAAGTTCAGGAACTCGACGTACGGCACGCCGGCGGCGAAGCGCAGGACGTCGACCGCTGCCGCCGCACCGGCGAGGGCCGCGAAGGCGCCCCAGCCGTACCGCTCGTGGGCCCGCAGCAGCGGCGGCGTGAAGGCGACCATCGCGAGGTAGATCCCGATGAACCACAGCGGCTGGGTGACCAGCCGCAGCGCGACGCCGGTCAGTCCGCCGTCCGCGCCGGCGGTCTGGAGCGCCAGCGCGGCCGCGCCCCACACCGCGACGAAGACCATCGTCGGCCGCAGCAGGCGGCGCAGGCGGGCCCGCAGGAAGTCCGCGTAGCCCGGGCGGGAGCGGTGGGCCAGGGCGTGCGCGAAGCCGCCCACGAAGAAGAAGACCGGCATCACCTGGAGCGCCCAGGTGGCCGCCTGGAGCTCCGGCACGACGGCCAGCAGGTTCCCGACGCCGTCGGCGGTCACCGCCGCCATCAGCCAGTGGCCGAGGACGACGACGCCGAGCGAGGCCACCCGCAGCAGGTCCACGTACCGGTCCCGTGCCGCCGGGGTGGCGGCGGCGAGTTCACGCGCGCTGATTCCCATGCGGGCACGGTCCCGCGCCAGGCCCCGGCTCCGACAGGGCGCGGATACTCATCCGGCCGCTGAGTACGGGGCCCGGCCGGGTCACGGGACGCTCGGCGCGGGGCGCGGGGCGCGGGGGCGGCGGCCCGGGCGTGGGGTCCTCGGCCCGGGCAGGGGCGCGGGGGATCCGGGCGCGGGGCCCGGAGGCGGCCGGCCCGGGCGGGGGCCCTCGGCGCGGGGCCCGGGCAGGGGGGCGGGGCGGCGGGGTCTAGAGGACCGTCGCTCCCGGGGCCGGGGAGGTGGCGGTGTGGGTGGCACGGCAGGTGCCGGAGGCGCGGAGGGCCCGCGCCACCTGCTCCGCCGACTCGGCGTCCTTCACCAGGAAGGCCGTCGTCGGGCCCGAGCCGGAGACCAGGGCCGCGAGGGCACCCGCCTCGGTGCCGGCCGCCAGGGTCGCGGCGAGCGAGGGGCGCAGCGAGAGCGCGGAGGCCTGGAGGTCGTTGGCGAGAGCGCCGGCCAGCGCGGTCGTGTCGCCGGTGCGCAGGGCCTCCAGGAGCGCCGGGGAGGCGGCCGGCGCGGGGACGTCGACGCCTTCGGTGAGGCGGTCGAACTCGCGGAACACCGTCGGCGTCGACAGGCCTCCGTCGGCGACCGCGAAGACCCAGTGGAAGGGCCCGCTCACCGGCAGCTCCGTCAGCTGCTCGCCGCGGCCGACGCCGAGCGCCGCGCCGCCGACGAGGCTGAAGGGCACGTCGGAGCCGAGTTCGGCGCAGAGGTCGAGGAGCACGTCGCGCGGGGTGCCGAGGGCCCACAGCGCGTCGCAGGCGAGGAGGGCGGCGGCGCCGTCCGCGCTGCCGCCGGCCATGCCGCCGGCCACCGGGATCGCCTTGGCGATGTGGAGGTGGACGTCCGGGGAGATGCCGTGCCGGGCGGCGAGGAGCGTGGCGGCGCGGGCCGCGAGGTTGGTGGCGTCCAGGGGGACCCCGTCCGCGTCGGGACCCTCGCAGGTGACCGTCAGCCGGTCGGCGGGGGCGGCCGTGACCTCGTCGTACAGCGACACCGCGAGGAAGACGGTGGCGAGGTCGTGGAAGCCGTCGGGGCGGGCGGCGCCCACCGCGAGCTGCGCGTTGACCTTGGCCGGGACCCGTACGGTCACGGCCGCCGTGCCCGTCGCGCCGCCGTTCACGCCTTCGCCTCGGCGATCCGCGCGAACTCCTCCACCGTCAGCGACTCGCCGCGCGCCTGCGGCGAGACGCCGGCCTTCACCAGGGCCTCCTCGGCGGCGGCGGGCGAGCCGGCCCAGGTCGCGAGGGCGGCCCGCAGGGTCTTGCGGCGCTGCGCGAAGGCGGCGTCGACGACCGCGAAGACCTCGGTCTTGGAGGCGGTGGTCGCGACCGGTTCGGCGCGGCGGACCAGGGAGACGAGGCCCGAGTCGACGTTGGGCGCGGGCCAGAAGACGTTGCGGCCGATGGAGCCGGCCCGCTTGACGTCGGCGTACCAGTTCGCCTTCACCGAGGGGACGCCGTACACCTTGTTGCCCGGTCCGGCGGCGAGCCGGTCCGCGACCTCGGCCTGGACCATGACGAGGGTCCGCTCGATGGTCGGGAAGCGGTCGAGCATGTGGAGCAGGACGGGCACGGCCACGTTGTACGGGAGGTTGGCGACGAGCGCGGTCGGCGCCGGGCCCGGCAGCTCCTGGACGAGCATGGCGTCGGAGTGGACCAGCGCGAAGCGGTCCTTCCGCTCCGGCATCCGCGCGGCGATCGTCGCGGGCAGCGCGGCGGCCAGGACGTCGTCGATCTCGACGGCGGTCACCCGGTCGGCGGCCTCCAGGAGCGCCAGGGTGAGGGAGCCGAGTCCGGGCCCCACCTCGACGACCACGTCGTCCGGGCGCACGCCGGCGGTGCGGACGATGCGCCGGACGGTGTTGGCGTCGATGACGAAGTTCTGGCCCTTCTGCTTCGTGGGGCGCACGCCGAGGGCGGCGGCCAGCTCACGGATGTCGGCGGGGCCGAGGAGGGCGTCGGGGCCGTCGGGGCCGGTGGTGGTGCTCACCGGTACAGCCTAGGCCCTGTCCCGCCCCGCACCCGAAAGGCCCGCGCCCGGGGCCCGGAGTGCGGGCCCGGGCGCGGGCCCGCACCGGCCGGGGGGACCGCCCCGGCCGGCGGCTCATCCGAAGAGGCGGCGTCCGCAGTGCGGCCAGGGGCCGGCGCCGCGCTGGACGTACAGCTTCTTCGCCCGGAAGGTCTGCTCGGCGGCGGGGGCGTCCTGGGCGACGCCGGTGCCGCCGAGGGAGCGCCACGTACCGGGGTCGAACTGGTAGAGCCCGCCGTACGTCCCCGAGGGGTCGACCGCGTTCGGCCGGCCGCCGGACTCGCAGGCGGCGAGCGCGCCCCAGTCGAGGCCGTCGGCGCCCTCGACGGAGGTGGGCAGCGGGCGGGTGCCGACGCGGACCTTGCGGGAGACGGGGTCGCGGACGATCTCCTCGCCGGTGCGGCGGGGCCGCTGCTCGACGCCGTTGACGGAGCGCAGGTGGTACGTGATGCGGCGCAGGCCCGGGACGCCCTGGCGTTCGACGACCTCGGTACCGGCGAAGAGCCCCGGGTCGCGGATCCGCTCGACGGCGTACGGCACGGCCTCGTCGCGGGTCCGGGTGGAGCCGGTGATCCGCAGCACGGTGACGGTCTGCCCGTCGCGGGGGAAGGCGTCCCGGGGCACCGAGGTGGTGTCCTCGCCGCCGAGGGTGATCCCGGCCTCTTCGAGGGCCTCGCCGACCGTGGCGGCGTTGGTGCGGACGGTCCGCTCGCGGCCGTCGGCGAGGAAGGTGACCGCGCGTTCGGTGCGGACGTCGAGCGCGAGGCCGGTGCGGGAGATCGCGGCGGACCGGGAGACCGACAGGTAGGCGCCCTCGGCGCGGACGCCGAGCTGGCGCAGGGCGCCGTCGACGGTGTCGGCCGTGGTCCACACCTGGCGGCGGTGCCCGTCGAGGGTGAGGGAGACGGGCCGGCCGTAGCGGAGGACGACCTCGTCGCCGCTGGCCAGCGCCTCGCCGGGGGCGGGCGCGACGAGGTCGTGCTCGCCGATCTCCAGGCCCTCCTCGGCGAGGAGTTCCCGCACGTCGTCGGAGAACGTGTGCAGGGTGCGCGGGACGCCGTCGACGGAGAGCCGCACGGCCTTGTCGTCGGCGACGAAGGCGCTGGTGCCGCCGGCCAGGAAGGCGACGACGAGGGCCTGCGGCACCAGCCGCCGCAGCCCGTCGCCGGCCGGCCGGGCGGCCTTGCGGCGGCGGGCCCCGCGCCGGGCGGCGGCCCGGCCCTGGGCGGGCACGGCCGGGGGCGCGGCGACGGGCAAGGCGGCGAGGGTGGGCGGGGGCCCGGGCGGCGGGGCGGCCCGGGTGGGCGGGGGCGCGATCAGCGGGGCGGCCTGGGTGGGCTGCTCGTGGACGGGCAGCGTGGCCGAGGCGCCCCGCCGTGCGGCGCGGTGACTGCCCTGGGAAGTGCTCACGAGGCCGGGACCCTAGCCCCGGTGGCGGTCACTCTCCACGGCGACGCGACTACACCACGTAACCGTTATGGATCGGTGATGCTCCGCCCCGCCCTGCCCGGTGGTCGACCGGCTCGGTGGCCGCCCGGCTCGGTGGCCGTCCGGCTCGGCGGTCGACCGGCTCGGTGGCCGTCCGGATCGGCGGTCGACCGGCTCGGCGGTCGACCGGCTCGGCGGTCGACCGGATCGGCGGTCGACCGGATCGGTGGCCGTCCGGATCGGCGGTCGTCCGGATCAGTAGTCGAAGGCGCGGGCCGTGTTCACCGCGAGCGCCTCCGCCATCGCGTTCTCGTCGATGCCGCGCACCGCCGCCATCGCCCGGACGGTGACCGGGATCAGGTACGGGGCGTTGGGGCGGCCGCGGAAGGGCGCGGGGGTGAGGAAGGGCGCGTCGGTCTCGACCAGGACGAGGTCGAGCGGGGCGACGGCGAGGGCGTCCCGCAGCGGCTGGGCGTTCTTGAAGGTCACGTTGCCGGCGAAGGACATGTAGTAGCCCTTGGCGGCGCAGATCTCCGCCATCTCCGCGTCGCCGGAGTAGCAGTGGAAGACGGTCCGCTCGGGGGCGCCCTCCTCGTCGAGGACGCGGAGCACGTCGGCGTGGGCCTCGCGGTCGTGGATGACGAGGGTCTTGCCGTGCCGCTTGGCGATCTCGATGTGGGCGCGGAAGGAACGCTCCTGCGCGGCCGTGCCATCGGGGCCGGTGCGGAAGAAGTCGAGGCCGGTCTCGCCGACGCCGAGGACGTGCGGGAGGGCGGCGAGCCGGTCGATCTCGGCGAGCGCGTCGTCGAGCGCCGCGTCGCCGCCCGCGTCCCTGGCCCCCTGCCGCGACCAGCCGTCGGGGTCCCCGAGGACGATCCGGGGGGCCTCGTTGGGGTGCAGGGCGACGGCGGCGTGCACGCTCGGGTGGGCGGCGGCGGTCTCGGCGGCCCACCGCGAGCCCTTCACGTCGCAGCCGACCTGCACGACCGTCGTCACGCCGACGGCCGCGGCCCTGGCCAGCGCCTCCTCGACGGTGCCGGACTGCATGTCGAGGTGGGTGTGCGAGTCCGCGACCTCCACGAGGAGAGGTTCGGGCAGCGGCGGCGGGGCGTCCTTGGCACTCATGGCCCCGATCGTACGAGGGCCATGAGCGGGACCGCGCGGCGGTTCCGGCGCCGGGGCGCGGTCTCAGTGACGGGAACGGGACGGTCTCAGTGACGGGAACGGGACGGTCTCAGTGACGGGAACGGAAGGGGTGGAGCAGGTCGGAGAGGTGCCAGTGGTGCGGGACCGGCGGCGGGGCCTCCTCGCCCTCGGTGAGCTCCTGGCCGATCGGTCCGGCCGCCGAGACGGGCCTGGTCTCCTTCGCCCCGCGCCCGTGGTGCTCCATGGACGCGATCAGGTCGAGCACGGTGGACACCTGGCCGGCGCGCATGATGCGCACCACGTGGCCGCCGCAGTTCATGCAGGTCGGACTCGACAGCGGGGAGGGGACCCGCTCGCCTTCCGCCTTGTACACGACGAACGCCTGACCCCGCGCGTCCGTGTGGTGCTCGATCTCGTAGGACTGCTCCCAGCCGTACCCGCACCTCATGCAGGCGAAGGCGTAGGCCTCATGGGCGACGGGCGTTCCGGTGCCGGTGGTCTCGCTCATGCCAGCTCCTCTCCACTGGTCCAGTGGACGCCTTTTCGGGCCGGAGCGCATCAGCACGGAAGAAACCATGGAAGGACCGTGGAGCGGTTTTTGGCGTTCCCTTGCCAAGCGCCCCGCACAGCTTCCCGGCGCCGGTTTCGGCTTTGCCTTTCAGATTAGCCCTTTACCGTTTCCGGGGCTCGCAGACCTTTTTCACGACGCGTTCTTTGCCGCCACCACCGCATCGAAGACCTCCCGCTTGGGCAGCCCCGCATCGGCGGCGACCGCGGCGATCGCCTCCTTGCGCCGCTCCCCCGCCTCCTCGCGCACCCGCACCCTGCGCACCAGCTCGGCCGCGTCCAGCTCCTCCGGGCCGGTCTCCGGGGCTCCCTCGACGACGACCGTGATCTCGCCGCGCACCCCTTCCTTCGCCCAGGCCGCCAGCTCGCCCAGCGGGCCCCGCTTGACCTCCTCGTACGTCTTGGTCAGCTCGCGGCAGACGGCGGCCCGGCGGTCCGTGCCGAAGACCTGGGCCATCGCGTCGAGGGTGTCGTCGAGCCGGTGCGGGGCCTCGAAGTAGACGAGGGTGCGCCGCTCGGCCGCGACCTCCTTCAGCCGGCCGAGCCGCTCGCCCGCCTTGCGCGGCAGGAACCCCTCGAAGCAGAACCGGTCGACCGGCAGCCCGGAGAGCGCAAGCGCGGTGAGCACGGCGGACGGGCCGGGGACGGCCGTCACCCTGATGTCCGCCTCGACGGCGGCGGCGACCAGCCGGTAGCCCGGGTCGGAGACGGACGGCATGCCCGCGTCGGTCACCAGGAGCACCCGGGCGCCGCCGGCCAGCGCCTCGACCAGCTCCGGCGTCCGGGCGGACTCGTTCCCCTCGAAGTAGGAGAGGACCCGGCCCGTCGTGTGCACGCCCAGCGCCCGGGTCAGCCCGCGCAGCCGGCGGGTGTCCTCGGCCGCGACGATGTCCGCCCCCTCCAGCTCGGACACGAGCCGCGGCGGCGCGTCCGCGATGTCGCCGATGGGGGTCCCTGCGAGTACCAGCGTTCCAGTCACCCACCCATCCTCCCAGCCCGCGCGCGCCGGGGGGCACGCCCCGCGCGCCCGGACCGGCCGGGAGGCGCGCCCCGCGCCCCCGGACAGGCGACGCGCACAGGCGCAGTCCCTACGATGGCGCGGTGACCCGTACCGCACCCGAGGCCCTGGAGGGCCAGCACCCCGTGGCGCCGACCGTGGCAGAGCCCTCGTCGTGGCAGCTGCGGCTGCGGCGCTTCGGTTACCGTCCGCCCGCCGCCGGCACGCTCTCCATCGGCACGAGGGACCGGCTCGACCCGCCGTACACCCGGCCCTCGCCGCGGGTCATGTCGCTGCTCGGGCTCGGCCCCGCCGCGGCCGACCGGCTGTGGCGGCTGGCCGCCTGGGGCGGTCCGCTGCTGGTCGCGGCCGTCGCGGGCGTGCTCCGGTTCTGGAACCTGGGCAAGCCGCACGCGGTGATATTCGACGAGACGTACTACGCCAAGGACTCGTGGGCCCTGATCAACCAGGGGTACGAGGGGGCGTGGCCCAAGGACATCGACAAGACGATCCTGAAGGACCCCGGTTCGGTCCTGATCCCGACCGACCCCGGTTACGTCGTCCACCCGCCGATGGGCAAGTGGGTCATCGGCCTCGGCGAGAAGGTCTTCGGCTTCGAGCCGTTCGGCTGGCGGTTCATGGTGGCGCTGCTCGGGACGCTCTCCGTCCTGATGCTCTGCCGCATCGGCCGCCGCCTCTTCCGCTCCACCTTCCTCGGCTGCCTGGCGGGCCTGCTGCTCGCCGTCGACGGCCTGCACTTCGTGATGAGCCGCACCGCGCTCCTCGACCAGGTGCTGATGTTCTTCGTGCTGGCCGCGTTCGGCTGCCTGGTCCTCGACCGGGACCGCACCAGGAAACGGCTCGCGGCGGCGCTCCCGGAGGACGGGGAGGGCGTGCTGCGGCCCGACGCGGAGGTCGCCGAGACCCTGCGCCTCGGCCGGCGCCCGTGGCGGATCGCGGCCGGTGTGATGCTGGGCCTGGCGGCGGCCACCAAGTGGAACGGCCTGTACGTGATGGTCGGCTTCGGCCTGATGACGGTCCTGTGGGACGTCGGTGCCCGCCGTACGGCCGGCGCGGTCCGCCCGTACCTGGCGGTGATCAAGAAGGACGTGCTGCCCGCGTTCGTGTCGGTGGTGCCGGTGGCCCTCGTGACGTACCTGGCGACCTGGACGGGCTGGCTCGTCACCGACAAGGGCTACTTCCGCGACTGGGCCGAGAAGCAGGACGCCCTGCCGAACGGCGGCGGCACCTGGTCCTGGCTGCCGGACTGGCTGCGGAGCCTGTGGCACTACGAGACCGAGGTCTACAACTTCCACGTGGGCCTGACCTCGCCCCACACCTACGAGTCGAACCCCTGGTCCTGGATCGTCCTCGGCCGCCCGGTCTCCTACTTCTACGAGTCCCCCGCCCCCGGCACCGGCGGCTGCCCGGCCTCCGCCACGGAGAAGTGCGCCCAGGAGATCCTCGCCCTCGGCACCCCGCTCCTGTGGTGGGCCGCCTGCTTCGCCCTCGTGTACGTGCTCTGGCGCTGGGCCTTCCGCCGCGACTGGCGGGCGGGCGCGATCGCCTGCGCGGTCGCCGCGGGCTGGGTGCCCTGGTTCCTCTACCAGGAGCGCACGATCTTCCTCTTCTACGCCGTCGTCTTCGTCCCCTACCTGTGCCTGGCGGTGGCGATGATGATCGGCGCGATCATCGGCCCGAAGGGCGCCACCGAGAAGCGCCGCACCTTCGGCGCGGTGGCCGCGGGCTGCCTGGTCCTCCTGATCGTCTGGAACTTCATCTACTTCTGGCCGATCTACACGGCGACCCCGATCCCGCTGGACCAGTGGCGGGCACGGATGTGGCTGGACACGTGGGTCTAGCGGGGCGAACGTGACGAGAGGGCGCGGCCACTGGCCGCGCCCTCTCGGTTGTTATCGGTGGCCATTGGTGAGTGCTGGCGGCCCCCGGACGGCCCACAGACGGCCCAGCGCAGCGGCCCGCTTTCCGGCCTGGTCAAAGGACGCGTCCAGTGGACGTGCTGCTGGTTCAATAACAGTCCACGCGACTGAGGGGGGACACATGACTCAGCAGGTGGTCCTTAAGTACGTCTGGGAGGACGGCACTTCAGGGCAGCACACGTGCAACAACAGGGCCGACGCTGAGAGGCTGCGCCAATCGATCGTCTCCCACGCAGCGAGCACCAAGAAGAAGGTGTCCATCGACATCACGGGCGTTGGCCCGTCGAACCTGACGCCGCCCTCGAGCGCCCCCCAGGCGCAGCCGCTGGCGGCCGGGAGACCTCACCTCCTCCTCGCCGTGCTCGTCTTTGTGGTTCTTGCGGTCGCCATCGCTGTCAGCAGCGGCAACGACTCGGATCCGCGCCCCACCAAGCCGCAGAACCGAGAAGAGTGCGAGCGGGCCTACGAAGGCGTTGGAGATGGGACCGTGGACTGGCGCGGCATCTGTCCTGCCATGCACCCATGAGACCTGCCGTTGATAGCAGGTGCCCCCGCTAACGTTAGCGAGAGCGCTAACGGCTCAAACCACCCGTGAGCAGGGCGGTAGCGGTTAGCGGCCGGTCCTCCCGGCAGGCCCAGGCAGGCGTCAGGCCGGGAAGGGGCCGCGTCGACATGCCGCTATCGCTCGGTCTCTGGACGAGCTGGAAGGGCCGCACCCGGAAGCCGATCGACGTTCTGTTCGCCCCCGCCGAGGGACCGCAATCTGCTACAGCAAAACCTCGCGTCTTGTATCCCGGTTGGGTAGAGACTTCACTCGTGGACCAAATCGCAGAACCCGACTGGGCTGTGGAACAGCTCACGAACTTCATAGTCGTGGCGGAGAGCTACCGCCGATCGCCAAACGGTGTGGCTACTACTGCCGCAGCAGCCCTTGCGCTGGAGGCGCTCGGCGGAGGCCGCAGCGTAGACGAAGCAATCCTCGAAATGGCGCACGTGGTCGAGCAAATTTTCGACCGCGTGGATCCCCGGTGGCGCGAGACTCAAACTGAGTGGTTCGGCCCTCAGAGGCGCTGGGAGGGGCATCGCGAGACCGCGATCCGGGCGCGCACGACCATCCTGCGCGATGCCGAAATTCGCGAGAAACTGGGTGATAATGCACCACGATTGAGTGCGGGCTCCATGCATCCCTGGGCATGGGAGGGCGCGAAGTCACTCTGGCAGAGCGGACACTACCGCGAGGCCATCACGGGAGCCGCCAAGAAGGTGAACGCCGAGACTCAGAACAAGCTCGGCCTTCGCAACCTCTCCGAGAAGAACCTCTTCGTTCAGGCCTTCTCGGAGGATGCGCCAGCCGTAGGTAGGCCTCGCCTTCGCATCGTTCCCGACGACGGCGGCGACACGTATCGCAATGTGCATCGCGGGGCGCGTGCCCTGGCTGAGGCCTGCTTCGCGGGAATCCGGAACCCTAATAGCCATGAGGCAGACCTCGCTGATCTGCCAGAGCATGAAGCTTTGGAACAGCTGGCTGCGTTCAGTCTCCTTGCCAGGTGGGTCGATGGAGCAGCGATTCTTACCGCGTCTTAGATGAGCCCGGACGGCCCACAGGCGGCCCAGCGCAGATTCCGCTTGCACCTTTTGGAGGTATCTGTGCTGGTCACACGACTGACGGGGGCTGCACAACGCACTTCATCTACTTCTGGCCGATCTACACGGCGACCCCGATCCCGCTGGACCAGTGGCGGGCGCGGATGTGGCTCGATACGTGGGTCTAGCTGCGGGGACGTGAGAAGAGGGCGCGACCGGTGGTCGCGCCCTCTTTCCGTCGCCCGGGTGCGTCACTTCTCGGGGGTGTCCGCCGGGATCGTGCAGCGGGCGTCCTCGTGGGCCTGCTCGGCGGCGATCCCGGCGAGGCGGCGGAGGTCGTCGAGGCGGTCGGCGGGGGCGGGGCGGTCGAGCTCGACGGACGTGCTCAGACCGGCGTCCTGGTCCGGCAGGCAGGCGGAGAAGACGGCCCCGACCCGCAGGATCTCGGGGGTCGAGGTGAAGGCCCAGCGCCCGGCGTCGAAGGGCTCCGGCCGCCTGCCGTTGGTGGTGTCGAGCACGTCCTTCCGCCAGCTCTCCTCGCTGCTCCAGGAGGCGAGTTCCGTGCGGAGGGTCAGCAGCCGGCCGCCGTCGCCGCTGATGGTGCAGCTCGACGTGTGGTGCGCGTCGGTGGGGGCGGCGCCGCGGGGCGTGCCCTCCTCCCGGGGGATCCGGTAGGAGGAGGCGTACGGGAGGAGTCGGTTCAGGATGTCGGCGGCCTCCTGCGACTGCCCGAGGGACGGGCAGAGGTCGGCCGCCTCGATCGTGCCCCGCGGCTTCTTGAAGGGCGGGGTGTTGGTGGCGTAGCTGATGCCGGCCCAGACGGCGACCAGCACCAGGACGACGAGGGCGACGATGCCGCGCTTCTTCGTCGGGTTCACGGTCACTTGTCCTTCTCCAGCTCGTTCGGGACGCCCACGCCCTCGCAGTAGTCGCGGATGTTCGTCTGGGCGGAGGTGAAGCCCGCCTCGGCCTGTCCCGCGATCGAGGACACCACGCTCGGGTAGGACACGCCGGTCTTCTTCTCCGACTCCTGGGCGGCCTTCTCCACGAGGGTGAAGGTCGACTCGCGGGTCGCGTTGATCTCCTCGCCGTTGCGGTAGATGACCTCGCCCGAGCTGTCCTTCATCAGCCCGTCGGTGAGGCTGCCGATGATCTCGCCCGCCACCGTCTCCGCGACGCCGCCGACGATGACCCCGCCCGGGCCCACCATCGAGGCGGTGCCGACGCCGACGCCGATGCCGACGAGGGACTCGCCGAGCTCGCCCGCCTTCGTGATGGCGTCGTTGAACTCGGCGTCCTTGTTGCCCGCGTCCAGCTCGGCGGCGTACGCGCGGCCGGCTCCGAGCATGCCCTGGATCTCGCCGGCGTTGTGCGCGATGGCGCCGGTGGCCTTCTCCAGGTTCTGCGCGGGGGTGTTGCCCTTCTCGTCGACGAAGGCGTCGGGGTGGGCGAAGTGGTACTCCAGCATCCCGGAGGTGTAGGCGTGCTGGCCGACGCTGACGGCCGCGTACCCCTCGGGGTTCTGTCCCACGGTGTAGAGGAAGCGGGTGAGGTCCTGCTCGTTGAGGGGCGCGGCCGCTCCCGCGATCGGGTAGAGCCTGTCCTCGCCGGCCTCGCCGGCGCGCAGCCCGCGGTGGATGTCCGCCATGTACTCCGCCGAGATCTGGCCCATGCTGTCCGACATGAAGCTGTTGTCGGTGAGGCGGGAGGGGTTCTCGGAGACGGACTTGACGATGTCGCCGTACAGCTTCGCCTGCTCCTCCGAGTGGATGCTGGTCGCGGAGGTGGGCAGTTCGCCGGCCGGGTGGCCCGTCGTCGCCGCCTCCAGCGCCGCCGCCAGGTAGTTCTTGCCGGAGATGCTGTCCTCGCCCTTCGAGTCCTCCTCCTGCATCCACTCCCGCTCCTCGAAGAGGTACTGGAAGTTGGAGAGGCCGATGTGGCCCTTCTTGCCGTTCCCGTCGGTGTCGCGGGTGAAGGGGTTGTTCTCGGTGTCCTTGGCGATGAACTCGGAGTTGAAGAACTCGGTGGCCGCGTCGGGGCTGTTGGAGAGGGCCTTCATGTAGCCGGTCATCGGGTCGAAGCCGAAGTCGGTGCCGGTGGTGTTCAGGTGGGGCCAGAGGCCGCCGCCGTGGTAGCCCCAGATCTGCTCGGGGCGGGAGCCGTTGCGCACGCCCTCCTGCTCCTTGGCCAGCATGTTGCTGCCGTAGCTGGTGAGGAAGTCGTCGTCGAAGTCGCCCCAGCGCATGAGGTTGCTCATCACGACGTAGCCGGAGACGCCGTAGTTGCCGCCGACCGGCTTCTCGACGGCCTGGAGCATGTCGAACTTCCAGCGCGACATGTCCGTGCTCGCGCTCTGCGTGGCGTTGGCGAGGGTGAGGCCGAGCTGCTTCTGGAGGTCCTTGTACTGGTCGTAGCGCTTGCCGTCGGCGGCGTGGTCGCGGCTGTTGGGGTCGTTCAGCTGGGACCAGAAGTCGAGGGTGCCCTGGGCGCCGAGCTTGTGGGCGAAGGTGGAGGCGAAGAGGTCGTCGCCGCTGTACTTGGTGAGGCCGGCGAGCAGTCGGTCGAACTCGGCCTCCGACATCTTGCTCGGGTCCTTCTTCGCCAGCGCCGCGAGGTCCTCCGCGGTCTTCATGGCGTCGGCGGCCTGGTCCCGGTCGGCGTACTTGGCGTCGCCGAAGCCCTTCTCGGCCTGGTCGACGAGGGCGCGCAGGACCTTGGCGGCGGAGCTGTCGCTCTCGGCGGCACTGTTGATGATCTTGTCGATCTCGTCGCGCACGCCGTCGACGGTGGCCTGGGTGACGTCCTTGCCGGCGTCGCCGTCGGCGGCCTTGGCCATGTAGTTCTTCCCCGAGGGGACGACGGAGACGTTGCGCTGCCGGGCCGAGGAGATGGCCTGCTCCAGGTCGCCCTTGAACTTCTTCAGCTCGCCGAGGGTGTCGCGGAGGATGTTGCGTATGGAGGTGGCCTGGGTGTGCGCGTCGCCGAACTCGCCGGCGGTCTTGTCGATGAACCTCCGGCCGACCTCGGAGTTCACGCCCTGCCAGTCGGCCTTGGCGGCGGCGCCCTTGAGGCCCTCGTTCGCGTCCTTCTCCAGCTTCTCCAGGTTGGTGACGAGGGTGTTCCAGTCGGTCAGCGCGGTGTCGAGCGTGCCGAACTTGGCGTGCAGCAGGGTGTCGAAGTCCATCACTCGCCGTCCTTCTTGTCGCCCTTGTCTTCCTTGTCGCCGTAGACGAGGTCGTTCGGCTTGCCCGGTTCGGACGCCCGCTCGTCGAAGCCGCCGTCGAGCATGGCGATGCTGCTCATGCGCCGTTCGATGAAGATCTCGTCGCCCGCGTGGGCGTTCTTCGTGTAGTCCATGTGGTTCGAGATGTGGGCGCAGGCGTCCATGAGGTCCGTCAGCGCCGACATCCACTTGATGGAGACGTGGGACAGCGCGCCGCCCAGTTCGAAGCCCTGCCCGGAGAGGTCGGAGGCGGCGGAGTCGGTGGTGGCCTCGGCCACCCGGCCCTCGCGCCACAGCCGGTTGTAGAGGCCGAAGGCGTGGTCGCCGATCTTGGAGAGGTGCTCGTTGACGACCTTGAGGTCGCCCTGCCGGTTCGTGGGCATCGACTTGCCGTCCGGGTCGTCGGGGACCCGGTTCAACTGCATCCGGGTCGATGACGACCCGGCCGCCTCGGCCTTGAGCTGGTTCCATTCGTCCCACGCCACGGTGGCTCCTCCCCGTCGATGCGGTAGCAACGCCAGGCGGCATCCTAATGAGGGACGCGGCAGGCATCACCGATGGGACCGCGGCTTCCCCCGCCTTCACGGGTCCTTCGCACCAGGGAACGCTTTTTGTCGCGGATGTGACAGGTGTGAGCCGCCGTCCTCGACAGGTGTCGGTGGCGGCTGCTTGACTCGACGGTCCACACGGGGAGGGGAACCCAGTCATGCGCAGTGGAGTGAAGGTCGGGATCGTCGGAGGCGTCTTCGCCGTCGTCGCCGGCGGGGTGGCGTACGGGGGCTACAACCTCTGGAACGGGGTGACGGGCGGCTCTTCGCCGGACGTCGGGACGCGGGCGGCGCCGAAGACCGGGCCCCTGAGCGCCGACGAGGTCTCCACCACCGCACGGGACTTCCTCGCCGCCTGGGCGGCCGGGGAGGCCGAGCGGGCCGGTCAGCTGACGAACGATCCGGTGACGGCGGGCCCCGCGATCGCCTCGTACCGGGAGGGGGCCGGGGTCTCGGAGGCGAGGATCACGCCCGGGACGCCGACGGGCGCGGTGGTGCCGTTCACGGTCGAGGCGACCGTGACGTACGACGGGGTGTCGAAGCCGTGGAGGTACGAGTCGAAGCTCAGCGTCGTCCGCGGCGAGTCCACCGGCCGGCCGCTGGTGCGCTGGACGCCCGCCGTGCTGCACCCGAAGCTGACCGCCGGCGCCACCCTGCGGACCGGCACCGCGAAGACGCCGCCGGTGAAGGCGCTCGACCACGAGGGCGTCGCGCTGCCGCCCGAGAAGTACCCCTCGCTGGTGCCCGTCCTGGACGCGCTGCGGCAGCGGTACGGGGGGAAGGCCGGCGGGAAGGCGGGGATCGAGACCTGGATCGAGAACGCGAACGGCACGCCGACCGCCACCCTCCTCGTCCTCTCCGCCGGCAAGCCCGGCGAGCTGCGGACGACGATCGACGCGGGCGTGCAGGCGGCGGCCGAGAAGGCCGTGAAGGAGTTCCCGAAGGCGGCGGTGGCGGCGGTCGAGCCGTCGACGGGCGCGATCCGGGCGGTCGCCAACAACCCGGCGTCCGGCTTCAACACGGCGTTCCAGGGGAAGCAGGCGCCCGGCTCCACGATGAAGATCGTGACGGCGGCGATGATGATGCGGTACGGGGTGGCGCAGCCGGGGACGGCGGTGGAGTGTCCGTCCTACGTGAACTGGGACGGGACCCGCTTCGAGAACCTGGGCGAGTTCTCGACCGACGGCGACCTCACCAACGCCTTCGCGATGTCCTGCAACACCGCCTTCATCAAGGCGATCAACCCGCTCAAGGCCAAGGGCGTCCACAACACCGCCCTCGGCGACACCGCCCGCAAGTGGTTCGGGATCGGCGAGGTGTGGTCGGTCGGCGTGCAGACCGAGGACGGGTCCGTGCCCGAGTCCAGCGGGTCCGAGACGGCGGCCTCGTACATCGGGCAGGGCAGGATCACCATGAACGCGCTCAACATGGCGTCGGTCTCCGCGACGGTGCAGAACGGCGGCTTCCTCCAGCCGTACCTCATCCCGGAGGACGTGGACGGCCGCGAGTTCGCGAAGGCCGAGCCGCTGCCGGGCGAGGTGGCCATCGGGCTGCGGAAGATGATGAAGGCGGCCGCCACCGGGCCGCGCGGGACCGCCGTCCGGTCCATGGCCAGCGTGCCGGGGTCGAAGGGCGCGAAGACGGGCTCGGCGGAGGTCGACGGGCAGACGTCCAACAGCTGGTTCACCGCCTACTCCGGCGACCTCGCCGCCGCGGCCGTCGTCGAGGCGGGCGGCCACGGCAGCGACGCGGCGGGTCCCGTGGTGGCGTCGGTGTTGAAGGCGGGCTGAGACGCCCCTGGCGGGCGGGGGCGGGCCGGGCGTACGGGGCCGGGGCGTACGGGACCGGGCGGGCGTACGGACGTGCGGGGCCCGGGTGGGCGTACGGAGCACGGCGACGCGCTCCGGCCCCGTCTCGGGGCCCGGGCCCGGGGACCGGAAAGGCGTCGCGTGCCTCGTACACGTACCGCTACGGTGCGGGGCATGACGACCGACGCCCCTGACGCCACCGCCTCCTCCGCCGCCCACCCCCGGTTCGCCGCCGCGCTCGCCGAGCTGGGGCTCGACGTCGAGGTCCGGCGCTTCCCGGACGAGACCCGCACCGCGCAGCAGGCCGCCGACGCGATCGGCTGCGCGGTCTCCGAGATCGTGAAGTCGCTGATCTTCGCGGCCGACGGGGAGCCGGTGCTGGTCCTCATGGACGGCGCCTCGCGGGTGGACGTCGAGCGGGTGCGGGAGGCGCTGGGCGCCGGGAAGGTCACCCGGGCGGACGCGCGGGTGGTCCGGGAGACGACCGGGTACGCGATCGGGGGCGTCCCGCCCTTCGGGCACCTCACCCGGACCCGCGTGCTGGCCGACGAGGGCCTGCTCGGCCACGCCCTGGTGTGGGCGGCGGCCGGCACCCCGCACTCCGTCTTCGCCCTCCCCCCGAAGGAACTGGTCGCCCACGCGGGCGCGACCCTCGTGGACGTGCGCGAGCGCACGGCGTGAACCGCACCTGACCCGCACCGGGGCCGCGCCCGAACCGCGCCGGACCGTCAGGAGCCGTCGAGGATCTCCCGGAAGTGGCGGTTCACCGCCAGTAGGCCGCCGTCGACGCGGAGGGTGGTGCCGGTGATCCAGGCGGCTTCGGCTGAGGCGAGGAAGGCGACGGCGGCGGCGATGTCGTCGGGGGTGCCGACGCGGCCCAGGGGGTAGGCGCGGGCCGCGAGGGCCGCGAGGGCCTTCTCGCGGCCCGACCAGGAGGGGGTGGCGACGGTGCCCGGGTTGATCTGGTTGACGCGGACGCCGAGGGGGGCGGCCTCGCCGGCGAGGGTGCGGGTGTAGGAGCCCAGGGCGGCCTTCGCCGCGCTGTAGGCGTGGTCGCCGAAGTCGGTCTCCGCGTTGACGGAGCCGATGGTGACGATCGCGCCCCCGGTGGCCGTCAGGTGCGGGAGGGCGGCCCGGGAGCAGTGGACGGCGCCCAGGAGGGTGCCGTCGAGCTGGCGGCGCCAGTTCTCGTCGGGATCGTCGACGAAGGGGACGAAGGCGTTGTTGACCAGCACGTGGAGGGCGGGGAGGCCGCCGATCAGCCGGTCGGCCGCCTCGCGGTCGGTGATGTCGAGGCGGTGCGGGGTCGCGTGCGGGAGGGCGGCGGCCACCTCGCGGGCGGCGTCCTCGTCGACGTCCGTGACGAGGACGTGCGCGCCTTCGGCGGCGAGGCGGCGGGCCGTGGCCGCGCCGATGCCGCTGCCCGCGCCGGTGATCAGGGCCGTCTGTCCTTCGAAGCGGTTCATGTGCCCCATCAGAGCAGGGACTTGACCGACCTCACCAGGGCCTGGGCGCGCGGGTCGGAGGTGACGGTCCTCCGCATGCCGTTGGTGACGTAGGCGAAGGCGGTGCCGGACTCCGGGTCGGCGAAGGCGAGGGAGCCGCCGCGGCCGGGGTGGCCGAAGGAGGTGGGGCCGAGGAGCGGGGAGGCGGGGCCGTGGAGCATGTGGCCGAGGCCGAAGCGGGTGCCGACGAGGAGGACGCGGTCCGTGCCGGCGGACTCCTCGGTGCGGGCCAGGGCGAGGGTCGCGGGGGCGAAGAGGCGGGGGGTGCCGTCGGGCAGCGGGCCGAGGGTGGCGGCGTAGAAGCGGGAGAGGGCGCGGGCGGTGGCGACTCCGGCGGAGCCGGGGAGTTCGGCGGCGCGGTAGGCGGGGTCGTTCTCGTCGGGCTTCGGGGTGATGACCTCGAAGGCGCGGCGGGTGAGGGAACGGGGGTCCTCCCACGCCTCCGTGACCGAGCGCTTGGGGCGCAGGCGGAGCGCGCCGGTGTCCTCGGGGGCGTCGACCGGGGCCAGGCGGCCGGCCCGGTGGCCCTCGGAGGCCGGGAGGCCGATCCACAGGTCCAGGCCGAGGGGGGCGGCCAGTTCCTCCGCGACCCAGCGGCCGATCGTGCGGCCGGTGACGCGGTGGACCAGGCCGGAGAGCAGCCAGCTGAAGGTGTGGGCGTGGTAGCCGTGGGCGGTGCCGGGCTCCCAGACCGGGGCCTGGGCGGCGATCGCGGCGGTGGACGTCTCCGGGTCGACGGCCTCGGCGAGGGTGAGGGGGCGGTCGAGGACGGGGACGCCCGCCTGGTGGGCGAGGAGCTGCCGTACGGTCACGCGGTCCTTGCCGGCGGCCTTGAACTCGGGCCAGTACGTGGCCACCGGGGCGTCCAGGTCGATCCGGCCGCGCTGGTGGAGGAGGAGCGGGACGGCGGCGGCGACGCCCTTGGTGGCCGAGCGGACGACCTGGGCGGTGCCCTCCGTCCAGGGGGCGGTGCCGTCGGCGTCCCGCGTGCCCGCCCACAGGTCGACGACCTTCACGCCGTCGCGGTGGACGGCGACGGCCGCGCCCCGCTCGCCGCGCTGCTCGAAGTTGCGCAGGAAGGCGTCCCGGACCGGCTCCCAGCCGGGTGCCACCGTGCCCTGGACCTGGACGTCCACCTGATCCACTTCCGTCCTTCCGTACGAACCGGGTCCCATCGTCTCAGGCGACGGAACCCGGCACGAAACCGAAGGGCAGTTCGAGGCGGTGGCGGGCCATGAGCTCCTCGTCGGAGAGGATCTCGCGGGTCGGGCCGTCGGCGGCGATCACGCCCTCGCTGAGGACGAGCGAGCGCGGGCAGAGCTCCAGGGCGTACGGCAGGTCGTGGGTGACCATGAGGACGGTGACGTCCAGCGCGCGCAGCACGTCGGCGAGTTCGCGGCGGGAGGCCGGGTCCAGGTTGGAGGACGGCTCGTCGAGGACGAGGATCTCCGGCTCGGTGGCGAGGACTGTCGCGACGGCGACCCGGCGCCGCTGGCCGAAGGAGAGGTGGTGCGGGGGCCGGTCGGCGTACTCCGCCATGCCGACCCGGGCGAGGGCCTTCTCCACGACCGCGTCGAGTTCGGCGCCGCGCAGGCCGGCCGCGGCGGGGCCGAAGGCCACGTCCTCGCGGACGGTCGGCATGAAGAGCTGGTCGTCGGGGTCCTGGAAGACGATGCCGACCTTCCGCCGGATCTCCGCCATGTGCTTCTTGCCGACGGGCAGCCCGGCGACGGTGACGCCGCCCGCGCCGGCCGCGAGGATGCCGTTGAGGTGGAGGACGAGGGTGGTCTTGCCCGCGCCGTTGGGGCCGAGGAGGGCGACCCGCTCGCCCCGCCCGATGGTCAGGTTCACGCCGAAGAGGGCCTGGTGGCCGTCGGGGTAGGCGTAGGCGAGGCCGGAGACTTCCAGCGAGGGAACGGTCATGGTGGTCATCCCAGGAGGGCGAGGAGGCAGATCGGGAGGGCGGCGACGGGCAGCGCCAGGGCCGCCGCCCACTGGGCGCGGGCGACCGGGCGCTCGTCGAGGACGGGCATGGTGCCGGTGTAGCCGCGGCTGACCATGGCGAGGTGGACGCGTTCGCCGCGCTCGTACGAGCGGATGAAGAGCGCGCCCGCGGACTTGGCGAGGACGCCCCAGTGCCGGACGCCGGACGCCTCGAAGCCGCGGGAGCGGCGGGCGACGGACATCCGCCGCATCTCGTCGGTGACGACGTCCCCGTAGCGGATCATGAAGGAGGCGATCTGGACGAGCGGCGAGGGCAGGCCGAGGCGCTGGAGGCCGAGGATCAGGGCGCGCAGCTCGGTGGTGGCGGCGAGGAGCACGGAGGCGGCGACGCCGAGGGTGCCCTTGGCGAGGATGTTCCAGGCGCCCCAGAGGCCGGGGACGCTCAGGGAGACGCCGAGGAAGGTCGTCTGCTCGCCGGGCACCACGAAGGGCATGAGCAGGGCGAAGGCGACGAAGGGGACCTCGATGGCGAGCCGGCGGAGCAGGAAGCCGGCCGGGATCCGGGCGAGCGCGGCGACCGCGCCGAGCAGCGCCGCGTAGAGCGCGAAGGCCCAGACGGCCTCGCGGGGGGTGGTGACGACGACCAGGACGAAGCCGAGGACGGCGACGAGTTTGGTGTGCGGGGGCAGGCCGTGGACCGGCGAGTCCCCCCGCCGGTACAGCCGGTGCGCGTGCCCCGCTCCCACGTCAGACCCGGGCGCCGGTGTCGGCCGTGCGCCTGCGGCGGCGGACCGCCCAGAAGGCGCCGGTGCCGACGGCCAGGGTGGCGCCGACGCCGATGACGCCGGCGAGGCCGCCGGAGAGGCGGGCGGACTCGACGCCCTCGACGCCGTAGTCGGCGAGCGGGGAGTCGGCGGTGGCGTGCTCGTACTGGTCGGCCTCGGCGTCGATGCCCTGGTCGGCGGCGACCTTCTCCAGGCCGTCGGGGCTGGCGGAGGCGTAGAAGGAGACGACGCCGGCGAGGAGGAGGGCGGTGGCGACGCCGGCGGCCCACAGCTTCCGCGGGGAGCCCGCGGGCGCCGGGGCCGGCGCGGCGGCCGGGGCGGCGTCGACCAGTTCGCCGTCGACGCGGAGCTTCAGCGGGGCGGTGAGGCCGCGGGCGCCGTGGACGAGGTCGGGGCGGACGGCGAGGACGGCGCCGACGGTGAGGGCGGTGATGACGGCCTCGCCGACGCCGATGAGGACGTGGACGCCGAGCATCGCGGTGAGGACCTTGCCGATGGGCACGTCCGTGGTGCCGCCGATCGCGTAGATCAGGGTGAAGGCGGCGGCCGAGGCCGGTACGGAGACGAGCGCGGCGACGAAGGTCGCGGCGGTGACGCCGCCCCGGGTGCGGGGCAGCACGAGCCGCAGGCCGCGGAAGACGGCGTAGGCGGTGACGACGGTCACCACGCCCATGACGGTGATGTTGACGCCGAGGGCGGTGAGACCGCCGTCGGCGAAGAGGACGCCCTGCATGAGGAGGACGACGGCGATGCACAGCACGCCGGTCCAGGGTCCGACGAGGATCGCGGCGAGCGCGCCGCCGAGGAGGTGGCCGCTGGTGCCGGCGGCGACCGGGAAGTTGAGCATCTGGACGGCGAAGACGAAGGCCGCGACCAGGCCCGCGAGCGGGGCGACCCGCTCTCCTCCGAGGCCGTCGGCCGGGGCGTCGCCCCCCAGTTCCCTGCGGGCGCCGCGCAGGCTCGCGGCGACCGCGGCCGCGGCGACGACGCCGGCGGCGGCCGACACGGGGGCGTTGATGAATCCGTCGGGTACGTGCACGTACCGAATGATGAGCGCAGCTGCAAAAGACTTGCAAGAGCGCCCGGATCACAAGATGGCGATGTGAGGCCGGACACGTCGGGAGTGAGCCCGGCTCCTGCGGGGAAGAATCCGACATCAAGGAGCAAATCCACTCGCTATCGCTGAGGAGCCCTGTGATGCGCGCCGTCGAGGACCACGCCCGAGGCCGCCTGATCAGCGACGCGCCGGTCGCCCGGGCCGTCCCCGTCGCCCTCCGCTACGACCCCGGCTTCTCCCCCGCGACCGTCCGCTTCGTCCTCCCCGGCGGCGTGGAGTGGTCCTTCCCCCGCGCCCTCCTGGAGGACGGGCTGCGGGAGCCCGCGCACCGCGGCGACATCGCGGTGTGGCCGTGCGGGCGGGCGCAGACGGTGGTCGAGTTCCACGGCGAGGGCGCGGTCTCCGTCGTCCAGTTCGACTGCGCCGCCCTGACGCGGTTCCTGGAGCACACGTACGCCGCCGGCGCGTCGTCGCTCACGACACGCTGACGGCGTACGGCCGCGTCGGCTCCCCGTCCCCACAGGTCCCGGCGCGGTCCGGGGCGCGCCCCCCGCTCAGGGGCCGCCCCGGGGTCTACGGGGGCGTCACGCCTTCACGAGGTCCGGCTTCCGGTCCGCTCCGGCGTCCCGGGCCGCCAGCCCCTCGCCCTCCACGTCCACGTTGGGCAGCGCCCGGTCCAGCCACTTCGGCAGCCACCAGGCCTTGTGGCCGAGGAGCGCGAGGACGGCGGGGACGATCGCCATGCGGACGACGAAGGCGTCGAAGAGGACGGCGACGGCGAGGCCGAAGCCGATCATCTTGATCATCTGGTCGGTCATCCCGATGAAGCCGGAGAAGACCGCGATCATGATCACCGCGGCGGCGGTGACCACCCGGGCGCTGTGCCGGAAGCCGGTCACGATCGCCTCGCCGGGCCGCTCGCCGTGGACGTACGCCTCGCGCATCCGGGTGACGAGGAAGACCTCGTAGTCCATGGCGAGGCCGAAGACGACGCCCACCATGAAGATCGGCATCATCGACATGATCGGGCCGGTCTGCTCGACGCCGAACAGGCTGCCCAGCCAGCCCCACTGGAAGACCGCGACGACGGCGCCGAGGGCGGCGACCACCGAGAGCAGGAAGCCGAGGGCGGCCTTGAGCGGCACCAGGACCGAGCGGAAGACCACGGTCAGCAGGACGAAGGCGAGGCCGACGACGAGGGCCAGGTAGGGCACCAGGGCGTCGTTCATCTTCTGCGAGAAGTCGATGTTCATCGCGGTGGCGCCGGTGACGAGGACGTCGTCGCCGGTGGCGCCGCGGATGTCGTGGACCAGGGTCTCGGTGGCGCCGGAGGACGGGCGGTCCTTCGGGATCACCGTGATCATGGCGGCGTCGCCGGCCTTGTTGGGCGTGGCCGGGGTGACGGCGGCGATGCCGTCGAGGCCCTTGATGGTGGCGACCGTCTTGTCGGCGGTGGCCTTGTCGCCGTCGACGACGACGAGCAGCGGGCCGTTGAAGCCGGGGCCGAAGCCGTCGGAGAGCAGGTCGTAGGCGCGGCGCTCGGTCGCGGAGACCGGCTTCACGCCGTCGTCGGGCAGGCCCATCTCCAGCGAGGCGGCCGGGATCGCGACGGCGCCGAGGCCGAGGACGCCGGCGAGCAGGACGAGGACGGGGCGGCGGATGACGAAGCGGGCCCAGCGGGTGCCGGCGTTCGGCTTCGCGGCCTTCCCGGCCTCCTCGGTGCTCCCGGGGTTTCCGGCGCCCTTGCGCTGCTTGCGGCCGATCACCTTGTCGCCGGCGAAGCCGAGCAGGGCCGGGATCAGGGTGAGGGCGATCAGGACGGCGATGACGACGGTGCCGGCGGCGGCGAAGCCCATCTTCGTCAGCATCGGGATGTTGACGACGGCGAGGCCGACGAGGGCGATGACGACGGTGAGTCCGGCGAAGACGACGGCCGAGCCGGCGGTGCCGGTGGCGCGGCCGGCGGCCTCCTCCTTGTCCCGCCCGTCGGCCAGTTCGGCGCGGTAGCGGGAGACGATGAAGAGGGCGTAGTCGATGCCGACGGCGAGGCCGATCATCATCGCGAGGGTGGAGGTGGTGGAGCCGAGGTCCAGGACGTTCGCGAGCGCGGTGATCGTGGAGACGCCGATGCCGACGCCGATGATCGCGGTGAGCAGCGGCAGTCCGGCCGCGACGAGCGAGCCGAAGGTGACGACGAGGACGATGCCGGCGATGACCACGCCGACGATCTCGCCGGCGCCGGTCTCGGGCATGGTCTGGAGGGCGTCGCCGCCGAGCTCGACGGTCAGGCCCTTGCCCTGGGCCGCGCGTCCGGCCTGCTGGAGGGCCTCACGGGTCTCGTCGGTCAGCTCCATCCCGTTCACCTTGTAGGCGACGGAGACGTAGGCGGTGGAGCCGTCCCGGGAGACGGCCTGGGCCGTGTAGGGGTCGGTGACGGAGACGATCTGGTCCGAGCCGGACCTCAGCGCGGCGACGGTCTCCTCGACGACGGCCTTGGAGGCCGGGTCGTTCATCGTGCCGCCGTCGGGGGCCTTGAAGACCACCCGGGCGGTGGCGCCGTCGGCGCCGGCTCCGGGGAAGCGCTCTTCGAGCAGGTCGAAGGCGCGCTGGGCCTCGGTGCCGGGGATGGAGAAGGAGCTGGAGGTCGCGGCGGGCGCGGTGGCGGCGCCGACTCCGGCGAGCGCGAGGAGCGCCACCCAGAGGAGGGCGACGAGCCGTCGGCGCCGGAAGGCGGTGCGGCCCAGCTTGTACAGGAAGGTGGCCACGGGTGCGTACTCCCATTGTGGGGCGGGACAGGGCATGGGGAGCCGGCCCGACGGCGTGAGCGGTGCGCAGTCAGGTGGAGCGGGGACGAACGGTGGTGCGGGTCAGACGCCGAGTGAGGGGAGCACGACGGCGTCGACGTAGGCGCTGAGGAAGGCGTGGTCGACCGGCTGGTCGTCGACCAGCGGGCGGGCGACGAACGCCCCGATCAGCATGTGCGGGACGAGCTTGAGCGCCGGGTTGTCCGGGGCGATCTCGCCGCGCCGGACCGCACGGGCGAGGACCTCGTCGAAGCTGTTCAGCTCGGGTTCGATGAGCAGCTCGCGCAGGGCCCGGTGCAGGTCCGGGTTGTCGTGGACGGCATGGGCCAGACCCCGCATCAGCGCGGTGTCCTTCTCCATCTGGCAGTCGTCGGTCAGCTCCATGAGGGCCTGGAAGTCGCCGCGCAGCGAGCCGGTGTCGATCTCGGTGATGTTGACCGGCTTGTTGGAGCGCAGGGCCCGGGCGACCAGCTCCGGCTTGCTCCCCCACTGGCGGTAGAGGGTGGCCTTGCTGGAGTGGGTGCGGGCGGCGACGGCGTCCATGGTGAGGGCGTCGTAGCCGACCTCGCGGAGGAGGTCGAGCACGGCCGCGTACAACTCGGACTCCCGCTCGGGAGTGAGTCTGCTGCGGGCCATGCCGTACCTCCGGACCGAACGAAACGGTTTCGTACTCTTCGTACGGTACGAAGGTACCCCGGCTTCCAGCGAAACGAAACCGTTTCGTACGTGTCCTGGGCCACACGCCCCGCCCGCGGATCCTCCCGTACGGGTTGCCGCACCCCCTCCGCGCGGAAAGCATGAACGGGTGAGTGACGACGTGGCCTACCTCCGCTTCCCGCACCTCCACGACGACCTGCTGTGCTTCACGGCCGAGGACGACCTCTGGGTCGCCCCGCTCGCCCCCGAGGGGCGCAGTCCCGGCCGCGCCTGGCGGCTCACCGTCGACCGCACCCGGGCCGGACACCCCCGCTTCTCCCCCGACGGGCGCCACATCGCCTACACGAACTGGCGCAGCCTCGACCCCGAGATCCACCTCGTGCCGGTCGACGGCGGCCACGCCCGGCAGCTCACCCACTGGGGCTCCGCCGACACCCGCGTCTGCGGCTGGTCGCCGCCCGGCGAGGACGGGCGCTCCGACATCCTCGCCGTCTCCTCGCACGGCCAGCCCTTCTCGTACTTCTCCTGGGCCTACACGGTCGCCACCGACGGCTCCCCCGGCAGCAAGATGCCCTGGGGACCGGTCTGCGACATCGCCGTCCGGGACGTCGACGGCGAGCGCCGCACCCTCCTGCTCACCGGCACCCCGCCGCACGAGCCGGCCGCCTGGAAGCGCTACCGGGGCGGCGCCACCGGACGCCTCTGGCTCCACGGCCAGCGGCTCCTGCCGGACCTCGGCGGCCACCTCGCCGACCCCATGTTCGTCGCCGCCCCGCCCGGCGAGGAGGGGTACCGGATCGCCTTCCTCTCCGACCACGAGGGCATCGGCAACCTCTACTCCTGCCGCCCCGACGGCACGGGCCTGCGCCGCCACACCGACCACGCCGACTTCTACGCCCGGCACGCCTCCTCCGACGGGCGCCGGATCGTCTACCAGTGCGCCGGCGAGCTGTGGATCGCCGAGGACCTGAGCGCCGGCGGCACACCGCGCCGCCTGGAGGTGCGGCTCGGCGGGCAGCGGGCCGGCCGGCGGCCGTACCAGGTGCCCGCCGCCCAGCACGTCGACGCGCTCTCCGTCGACGAGACCGGCCGGGCCAGCGCCGTCGGCGTGCGCGGCAGCCTGTACTGGCTCACCCACCGGGACGGGCCCGCCCGCGCCATCACCGACACCCCCGGCGTCCGCGTGCGGCTCCCCGAGATGCTCGGCAGCGGCGGCCAGATCGCCTACGTCACCGACGCCGAGGGCGAGGACGCCGTCGAGATCGCCTACCTCCCCCGGGCCAGCGGCGACCGGCCGCCGCGCCGGCTCGCCGCCGGGGAGCTCGGCCGGGTCGAGGAACTCGTCGCCGACCCCGACGGCGAACGCCTCGCCATCGCCTCGAACGACGGCCGCCTCCTCCTCGTCGACGCCACGGAGGATTCCAACGGCGAGGTCACCGAACTGATCCGCTCCGTCAACGGCCCCGTCCGCGACCTCGCCTTCTCCCCCGACGGCGCCTGGCTCACCTGGTCCCACCCCGGCATCGGCCGCTCCCTGCGCTCCATCAAGCTGGTCCGCATCTCCGGCCCCGGCCCGCGCACGGTCATCGACGTCACCAACGGCCGCTTCGAGGACGAGAACCCGGTCTTCACCAGCGACGGCCGCTACCTCGCCTTCCTCTCCTGGCGCGGCTTCGACCCGGTGTACGACGTCCACACCGGCGACCTGTCGTTCCCGCTCGGCTGCCGCCCCTACCTGGTCCCGCTCTCCTCCGCGACCCCCTCCCCCTTCGCGCTGCTGCCCGACGGGCGGCCGGCGGCCGGCGGCATGGACCCGGCCGACGACGGCGCCGACAGCGGCGACGGCACGGTCACCGTGGAGATCGAGGGCCTGCCCGACCGGGTCACCCCCTTCCCGGTCGCCGCCTCCAAGTACTCGGCGCTCGCCCCCGTCACCGGCGGCGGGCTCGTCTGGCTGCGCTGGCCCATCTCCGGCGCCCTCGGCGAGACCTTCGCCAACCCCGCCGACACCTCCGGCCGCCCCACCCTGGAGCACTTCTCCGTCGTCAAGGCCCGCCGCACCGAACTCGCCCGCGACCTCGACTGGTTCGCCGTCAGCGGCGACGGCACCCGGCTCGTCGTCTTCGACGAGGGCGAACTGCGGGCCGTGCCCGCCACCGAACCCGGCGACAACGACTCCACCGTCTACCTCGACCTGCGCCGCATCCTCCACGACGTCGACCCCGGCGCCGAGTGGCGCCAGTCCTACGCCGAGGCCGGCCGGATCGTCCGCGCCTACTTCTGGGAGCCCGGCATGGGCGGCGTCGACTGGGACGCCGTCCTCGACCAGTACCGGCCGCTCCTCGAACGGGTCGCCTCCCCCGACGAGTTCGCCGACCTGCTCCGCGAGGTCATGGGCGAACTCGGCACCTCCCACGCCTACGTCACCCCCGCCCGGCGCAACGAGGGCCCCCCGCACTACCAGCGCCCCCAGGGCCTCCTCGGCGCCAACCTCGTCTGCCGGGACGGCGGCTGGGTGGTGAAGCGGATCCTGCCCGGCGAGTCCTCCGACTCCAAGGCCCGCTCCCCGCTCGCCGGCACCGGCATCCGCGAGGGCGCCGTCCTCACCCACGTCGACGGCCGGCCCGTCGACCCCGTCGCCGGCCCCTACCCGCTGCTCGCCGGCACCGGCGGCACCACCGTCGAACTCACCTTCACCCCGGCCGGCGGCGAGGGCCGCTCCCGCCGGGTCGCCGTCGTCCCCCTGATCGACGAACGCCCCCTCCGCTACCAGGACTGGGTCGCCAAGCGCCGGGCCGTCGTCCGCGAACTGAGCGGCGGCCGCTGCGGCTACCTCCACATCCCCGACATGGGCGGCTCCGGCTGGGCGCAGTTCAACCGCGACCTGCGGATGGAGGTCTCCCGGCCCGCCCTCATCGTCGACGTGCGCGGCAACGCCGGCGGGCACATCAGCGAACTCGTCGTGGAGACCCTCACCCGGAGGATCATCGGCTGGGACCTCACCCGGGGCGCCCAGCCCGTCAGCTACGCCTCCAACGCCCCGCGCGGCCCCGTCGTCGCCCTCGCCGACGAGGCCACCTCCTCCGACGGCGACATGATCACCGCCGCCTTCAAGCTCCTCGGCCTCGGCCCCGTCGTGGGCCAGCGCACCTGGGGCGGGGTGGTCGGCATGACCGGCCGCCACAAGCTCGGCGACGGCACCCTGATCACCGTGCCGATGAACGCGGCCTGGTTCACCGAGTGGGGCTGGTCCGTGGAGAACCACGGCGTCGAACCCGACCTCGCCGTGCTGCGCACCCCCCTCGACTGGGCCGAGGGGCGGCACGCCCAGCTCGACGACGCCGTCCACCGGGCCCTCGCCCTGCTGGAGGCCGAGCCCGCGGCGAGCCCGCCCGGCTACGACTCCGTGCCGGACCGCTCCCGGCCCGAGCTGCCGCCGAGGTCCAGCTCGTAGGCGGTGCCGAGTTCGCCGTCCTCCAGCGTCACGGCGCCCACGGCGCCGAAACCGGTGCGGGCCAGGACCGCCCGGGAGGCGTCGTTGCCGTGGGACACGACGGCCGTCAGCCGGCGGAGCCCGTACTCCCCGGCCGCCCGCCGGATCACCTCGCGCACCCCGAAGGTGGCGAGGCCCCGGCCGGTCGCCTTCTCGGCGAGCCGGTAGCCGAGTTCGGCGGTGCCCGCCTCCGGGTCCACGTGGTTCAGGTTGATCCGGCCCAGGATCTCGCCGTCCCCGGTGACGAGCACGTGGAAGTGGAGCTCCCCCGCCTCCTGGGCCTCGACCAGCTCCCGGTGCCGGGCGTCGAACTCGGCGAAGTAGGCGTCCCCCCGGTCGGGCACGCGGCCGGCGAAGAAGGCCCGGTTCCCGGCCTCGAAGGCGAGGAGGGCCGGGGCGTGGTCGGAACGTATGCGTTCGAGTGCGACGGACATGCGGTGAGCGTACGAAGATCCTCGCGCCCGCGCGCGTGAGTTACGCCACGGCCCGCGCACGCGCGGAAGGCGCACCCGGCGTCCCGGGTGCGCCTTCCGTGGCAGGACGGGCTTCAGGCGCCGTCGCGACCGGTGCGCTCGCGCAGCTCGCGCTCCGCGCGCTCCTTCGCGTCCTGGGCGCTGTCGCGGCCCTGGGAAGCGCGCTGGGACGCCTCGTCCTTGGCGTTGGCGTCCTTGCCCTTGCCCATGGCGTCCTTGGCGCGCTCCTGGAGCTCCTGCGCCTTGTCCTGGAACTGGTCCTTGATGCCCATGAAGGTTCACTCCTAGACGGGTGTGAGGGGTGCGGGGGCGGCTTGCCCCCGGGCCTCGACCAGCCTTGCACGAGCGAACACTCCACGCATGTCGATCAGTTACTGTCCGTGGCGGACGCGCTCACGCCCTCTCCGTCCGCGCCTGCTCGTCCGCCGCGCCGCCCGCGCCCACCAGGCCCTTGGAGACCGAGGCCAGCCGGGGCTCGAAGCGCTTCATCTCGCGCTGCCCGACGGTGGCGATGACGCCCGGCAGATAACCGCGGATCGACTGCATCCCGCGCAGCCACCACTGTGCGTACACGTGGGCCGAGCGGCGCTCGATGCCCGCGACGATCCGGTCGACGGCCGGGCCGAGCGGGTAGGTGCGGTTCGACGGCCACGGCAGCCGCTGCCGCAGCTCCTTCATCACGTCGTCCTGGTCCGCGCCCCGCACCATGTCGGTGTCGGTCCACGAGAGGTAGCCGACGCCGACCTTCACGCCCTTGTACGCCACCTCGGCGCGCAGGCTGTGCGCGAAGGCCTCGACGCCCGACTTGGAGGCGCAGTACGCCGTCATCATCGGGGCCGGGGTGATCGCGGCGAGCGAGGCGATCTGGAGGAAGTACCCCCGGGACTCCATGAGGACCGGAAGGAAGGCGCGGCCGGTGACCGCCCCGCCGATCAGGTTGACCTCGATCACCCGGCGCCACGCGACCGGGTCGGAGTCGACGAACGGGCCGCCCGCCGCGACGCCCGCGTTGGCGACGACGATGTCGACCTTGCCGAACCGCTCCTTGACCTCGGCGGCCACCCGGGCCATCGCCTCGTGGTCGGTGACGTCCGCCTCCCACCAGTCGGCCTCGGTGTGCAGCCGGCCGGCGACCTCCTTGAGGAGCTCCGGCTCCAGGCCGACGAGGGCGATCCTCGCGCCGCGCGCCGAGAGCTTGCGGGCGAGCAGCTCGCCCACGCCGCGGGCGCCGCCGGTGACGACCGCCACCTGCCCTTCCAGACTGACCCTGCTCATGCTCCTGCCTCCTTGCCGGTCGGGTGCGCTCCGAGGTACGTGAGCGTCAGTTCGCGGATCTGCGCGGTGACGGCCTCCGGGGCCTCGACCGGCGTCATGTGGCCCATGCCGGCCAGTTCGGTCAGGCCGGTGCAGTGCGGCAGCGCCTCGGCCATGGCCCGGGAGTGGACCGGCGGGGTGAGCCGGTCGGCGGTGCCGACGAGCACGGCGGCCGGCACCCGCAGCTCCCGCACGGCCGCCTCCAGGTCGAGGCCGGCCAGCACCTGCGACCAGCCGTACCGGGAGGGGCGCGGGCAGGCGTGCACGATCCGGGCGCAGGCCTCGACCCGGTCGGGCGCCGAGCCCGGTCCCATCGTCGCGTACTTGAGGACCTTCTTCGAGATGCCGTTGACCGGGCCCAGCGGCGCCTTCGAGCCGAGGACGGCGCCGGTCAGCCGGGTCCGCAGCCCGCCGGGGCCGAGCGGCACCACGGTCGCCTCGGAGGTCAGCCGGGACGGTCCGGTCGAGCAGAGCAGGACGGCGGCGACGTGGTCGCGGAAGCCGGGGCGGCCGGCCGCGGCCATGATCGTCATGCCGCCCATGGAGTGGCCGGCGACGACGGCCCGCTCGCCGGGGCCGAGGGTGGCGGCGAGCACCGCCTCCAGGTCGTCGGCGAGCGCGGTGGTCGAGTAGCCGCCGGGGGCGGGGACCGGGGAGCGGCCGTGGCCGCGCTGGTCGTAGGCGATCACCCGGTGGTCGGCGGCCAGGGCGCGGATCTGCTCGGCCCAGAAGGATATGGAGCAGGTCCAGCCGTGGGCGAGGACGACGGCGGGCGCGCCCTCGGGGCCGTACGCCTCGGCGTGCAGGGCGGCGCCGTCGGCGGAGCGGACGGTGAGCACGCGGGGTTCGGGGAGCCGGATCACGAGGCGGCCTCCTTCTTGCGGGCGGCGCGGCGGGCGGCCGGCTCGGGGGTGGCCCTGACGGGCTCGGGGGCGCGGAGCACCTCGTACTCGGAGAGGTCGACCTGCCGGGTCTCGCGGCGGAACTCGCCGGTGGTGCCGGGCCACAGGGTGGTGTTGCGGCCGTTGGCGTCGAGGTACCAGCTGTCGCAGCCGCCGGCCTTCCAGACGGTCCGCTCCATGCGGTTCTGGACCTTGCGGTTCCAGGCGTTCACGGCGGAGGGGCGGGCGGCGAGCGCGGCCCGGCCGCCCAGCACGTTCAGCTGGCGGAGGTAGTCGGCCATGTAGTTCAGCTGGGACTCGATCATGAGGATCATGGAGGAGTTCCCGAGGCCGGTGTTGGGCCCGATGATCGTCATCCAGTTGGGGAAGCCGTCGACGGTGGCGCCGCGCAGCGACTGGACGCCGTCCTTCCAGTGCTCGGCGAGCGAGCGGCCGTCGGCGCCGAAGACGAGGTCGGCGACCGGCATGTCGGTGACGTGGAAGCCGGTGCCGAAGACGATCGCGTCGACCTCGGTCTCGCTGCCGTCGGAGCCGACGACGACGTTGCCGCGGACCTCCTTGAGGCCGCCGGCGACGACGTCGACGTTGGGCCGGGCGAGGGCCGGGTAGTAGGCGTTGGAGAGCAGGATCCGCTTGCAGCCGATGCGGTACGAGGGGGTCAGCTTGGCCCGCAGCGCCGGGTCCTTGATGGACTTGGCGATGTTGGCCTTGGCCAGCTTCTCGACCAGGCCCAGCTCGCCCGGGTGCTTGGTGAAGGCGCCGACCTGGAGCTCCCGGATGCCCCACAGGATGCCGCGGCGCAGGGTGGCGGTGACGGGCAGCTTGCGGTGCAGCCAGCGCTCGGGGCCGCTGATGGCCCGGTCCATGCGGGGCATCACCCAGGGGGGCGTGCGCTGGAAGAGGGTCAGCTTCGCGACGTCGGGCTGGATGGCGGGGACGATCTGGATGGCGGAGGCGCCGGTGCCGATCATGGCGACGCGCTTGCCGCGGAGGTCGTAGTCGTGGTCCCAGCGGGCCGAGTGGAAGACCTTGCCGGTGAAGCCGTCGAGCCCCGGGACGTCGGGGATCTTGGGGTCGGAGAGCGGGCCGGTGGCGGAGACGACGACGTCGGCGCTGAAGGAGCCGGAGCTGGTCTCGATCCGCCAGCGCAGCTCGTCGGCGTCCCACTCCATCCGTTCCACCTCGTGGTTCAGCCGCAGGTGCGGCCGGAGTCCGAAGGTGTCGGTGACGTGCTCCAGGTAGGCCCGGATGTGCCGCTGGCCGGAGAAGGTCCGGGGCCAGTCGGGGTTGGGCGCGAAGGAGAAGGAGTACAGGTGCGAGGGCACGTCGCAGGCGCACCCGGGGTAGCTGTTGTCCCGCCAGGTCCCGCCGACGGAGTCGGCCCGCTCCAGGACGACGAAGTCGGTGATCCCCTCGCGGCGCAGCCGGACGGCGGCCCCGAGACCTCCGAACCCCGATCCGATCACCGCCACCCGAACGTGCTCGTGCTTCGCCATGCCGCCTCCCGTGCGCCCGGCCCAATTCCGCCAGCAATCACTGGCACAGTCGGACTGTAGAGCAGCTCCATACCGAGCGGTAGGGGTCGGACGAGGGAAAGTTACCGGCGGTACAACATAGGCTGGCGAGTGTGGCAGAACGATCAGGGAACCCGCCCCGCGAGTACCGGATGGCAGAACTGGCCGAGGAGGCCGGCATCACCGTCCGCACGCTCCGCTTCTACCGCGAGCGCGGCCTGATCCCGCCGCCCCGCCGCGAGGGCCGCATCGCCTGGTACGACGAGCGGCACCTGGCCCGGCTGCGCACCATCGCCGCCCTGCTCGAACGCGGCCACACCCTGACCGGCATCGCCGACCTGACGACCGCCTTCGAATCCGGCCGGGACGTCGGCGAGGTCCTCGAACTCGGCACCCCCACCGAGGAGGAGCCCGTCCGCCTCACCCCCGAGGAACTGGCCGACCACTTCGACGGCGAGGTCACCCCGGAGAACCTCGCGGCGGCCCTCGACCTCGGCTACCTGGCGACCGACGGCGAGGAGATCGTCCACGTCAGCCGCCGCCTGCTCGACGTCTCCGCCGCCCTGGTCCGCGAGGGCGTCCCCCTCGCCGAGGTCCTCAGGGCCGGCGCCCGCGTCCGCGAACACGCCGAAGCCCTCGCCGCCCTCTTCGCCGAGGCCCTGGGCCCCCACGTCAAGGACGGCGACCTGGACCGCCTCCGCCCCCTCGCCAAGCACGTCGTCGAGGCGGAACTCTCCCTGGCCCTCGACCGCCGCCTGCGCGGCTGAGCCCGCTACAGCTCGTACACCGCCGTCACGGGCGCGTGGTCGCTCCAGCGCTCGCCGTGGGTGGCGGCCCGCTCGACGTACGCCTTGACGGCCTTCGCCGCCAGGCCCGCCGTGGCCATCTGGTAGTCGATCCGCCAGCCCGCGTCGTTGTCGAAGGCGCGGCCCCGGTAGGACCACCAGGAGTACGGGCCCTCCTGGTCGGGGTGGAGGGCGCGGAGCACGTCGACGTAGCCGCCGTCGGCCTCGTCCAGGACGCGGGTGAGCCACGCGCGCTCCTCGGGGAGGAAGCCGGCGCTCTTGCGGTTGGCCTTCCAGTTCTTGAGGTCCGCCTCCCGGTGGGCGATGTTCCAGTCGCCGCACACGACGACCTCTCGGCCGTCGGCGGCGGCGCGGACCCGCAGTTCCTTGAGGTAGGGCAGGAACTCGCCCATGAAGCGGTACTTCTCGTCCTGCTTCTCCGTCTCCGCCTCGCCGGAGGGGAGGTAGAGGCTGGCGACGGTGACGCCGGGCAGGTCGGCCTCGACGTAGCGGCCCGAGCCGTCGAACTCGGTCGAGCCGAAGCCGACGCGCAGGGCGTCGGGCTCGCGGCGCAGGTAGAGGGAGACGCCGGCGCGGCCCTTGGCGGCGGCGGGGGCGTGGGCGGTGAACCAGCCCTCGGGGGCCCGCACCTCCTCGGGCAGCTGCGCCTCCTCGGCGCGCACCTCCTGGAGGCAGACGGCGTCGGCGGGGGACCCCGCCAGCCACTCGACGAAGCCCTTCTTGGCGGCGGCGCGGAGACCGTTGACGTTCGCGGTCGTGACAGTGAACATCCCGGGAGAATACCGACACCGGCCGATCGCATACACGTACGATCTCCGTCATGCGCATCCAGCCCACCCCCTACGACCACCCCGACGCCGTGAAACTGCAGGACGCGGTGCAGGCGGAGTACGTGGTCCGCTACGACGGCGAGGGCGACGTCACACCGCTCGACCCGTCGATGTTCGTCCCGCCGCACGGTCTGTACCTCCTCGCCTACGACCCCGAGGAGCGGCCGGTCGCCAGCGGCGCCTGGCGCCGCCAGGACGAGAACGACGAGGGGTACGCCGACGGCGACGCCGAACTCAAGCGGATGTACGTGATACCCGAGGCCCGCGGCCTGGGCCTGGCCCGCCGCATCCTGGCCCTCCTGGAGGACGACGCCCGCGCCGCCGGCCGCAGCCGCATGGTCCTGGAGACCGGCACGGCCCAGCCCGAGGCCATCGCCCTCTACACCTCCAGCGGCTACGAGCCCTGCGCCAAGTTCGGCCACTACCGCGACTACGAGAGCAGCCGCTGCTTCGCCAAGCCGCTGGTCTGAGGCGCCGGTGCCGCGCCCGGGACCGGGGGCCGCGGGGCCTCCTCCGGGCGGGACGGCTCCCCGGCCGGGCGGGCGGACGCCCGCGGCGCGGCCCGCCGCTCCCCTGCGGCGAGGGCGGCGATCACGTAGAGGTTCACCGGGCGGTCATCCTCACCGGGAGGCTCTCCAGGCCGTTCACCACGATCGAGCGGACCGGCACCTCGGGGCCCGTCCGCTCGATGGAGCGGACCGAGCCGAGCAGTTCCTCGAAGAGGATCCGCATCTCGGTGCGGGTCATCATCGCGCCCAGGCAGAAGTGCTCGCCCGCGCCGAGGGCGAGGTGCCGGTTGGGCCGGCGCGCGAGGTCGAAGACGTCCGGGTCGGTGAAGTAGCGCTCGTCGCGGTTGGCCGACGGGGTCCACAGCACCACCCGGTCGCCCTCCGCCAGGAGCCGGTCGCCCAGCCGGACCGGTTCGGTGACCGTCCGCATGATGTGGGTGGCGCTCGACGTCCAGCGCAGCACCTCCTCGACCGCCGCCGGCATCAGCCCCCGGTCGGCCCGCAGCCGCTCCCAGTCGCCCGGGCGGTCCAGGAAGGTGCTCATGCCGCCGGAGACGGCGAGCCGGACGTTCTCCGTGCCGCCGACCAGCAGGTTGTCGCAGTTGAGGAGGACGTCCTCCTCGGAGAGCAGTTCGCCGTCCACCTCGCCGTTGACCAGCGCGCTCACCAGGTCGTCCGCGGGCTCGTCCATCCGCCGGTACATCAGCTCGACGAAGTACCCCATGATCTCCTGGTGGGCGATGCTGCGGCCCTCCGGATCGCCCGCGCCGAACGCCCGGCTGGTCAGCGCGAAGAGCATCTCCTGCTCGTGCGCGGGCACCCCCATCAGCCGGCAGATCACGTACAGCGGCAGCCGCGCGGCGACGTCCGTGACGAAGTCGCACTCCCCCAGCTCCACCGCCCGGGCCACCACGTCCCGCACCGCGCCCCGCATCGCGTCCTCCAGGGCGCGCACCGAGCGGGTGGTGAACCAGTCCGCGACCAGCGAGCGCAGCGCCTTGTGCCGGGGCGGGTCGGTGAGCGCGAGGGTCCGGCCGCCGCCGGGGTCCTCGCCGTGGGCGCGGGGGCGCAGCAGGATGCCGCGGGCCGAGCTGAAGACGCGGGCGTCGTTGTAGACCGCGCGGACGTCGTCGTACCGCGTCACCGACCAGAAGCCGGGGTACTCGGTGGGCTCGTGCCACCGGACCGGGTCGTGGTCGCGCATCCAGCGCCAGAGGGGGTACGGGTCACCGGTGGCGTACAGCTCGGGGTCGACGAGGTCGGCCCTCGGGGGGGCCGCGGTCTCCGGGGCGAGGGTGGTCATGCGGGTCCTTCGGTGCGTCGGGGGTCCTGGCGGACCGGGAGCGGCAGCGTGTGCACGAGGTCGGCGAGACGTTTCAGCAGCTCGCGGGCGGTGTGGTCGGGGACCGCGGCCGGACGGCGGCTGACCGTCAGCCGCAGCCGGCCGTCCGGCAGCGGCCACAGCTCGGTGTGCGCCTCCAGCGGCAGGTCCAGGTAGGGCGGCCGCAGGAGCGTGGTGGTCAGGCCGTCGAGCGGCAGGGCGGGCGGGGTGTTGTCCTGGAGGACCAGCAGCGTCTGGAAGAGCGGGGGCCGGCCGGTGCGGGGCGGGTTGACGGCCCGCACCAGCTCGTGGAAGGGCACGTCCTGCGCGGCGAACGCCCGGCCGAGGATCCGGCCGGCCGCCGCGACGGAGGCCGGGCCTCCGCCGAGGACCTCGCCGCGCAGCCGCAGGCACGCCATGTCGATGTGGCAGCCGACGGCGGACTCCAGGGCCAGGTCGTGCCGCTGGGCCACCGGCACGCCGACCGCGAAGTCGTCCTGCCCGGTGAGGGCGGCGAGCACCTGCCCGTAGAGGGCGAGCAGCACCGCGTACCGGGTGGTGCCGGCCCGCCGGGCGGCCTCGTCCAGGCGGTCCGCCGCGTCGACGGCGAGCACGAGCCCGGACCGCCGGACCTCCTCCGCCGCCGCCGGTTCGGGGGCGGCGAGGGCGGCGGGCCAGACGAGCGGCGGTACGCCGGTCAGCTCGGCGACGCGCTCGGCCAGGGCCGGGCCGGTGGCGGCGCCGGCGCGGCGGGCGGCCCGGAGCCGCGCGGCCTCGGCCACGGTCGGGGCCGGCGGCAGGACCGGGCGCCCGCCGGCCCGGGCGGCCGCGTAGGCGGTGGCGAGGTCGGCCGCGAGGACCGACTCCGACCAGCCGTCGAAGGCGATGTGGTGGACCACGCAGGCGAACACCCACGCGGGTGCCGGGCCCCGGTCGGTGAGGGGGACCAGGGCGGTGCGCCAGGTCTCGCCCCCGGTGAGCCCGAGGGGCTCGCCCAGGGTCTCGCCCAGGACCCGGACCGCCGCCTCGGCGTCGGGCTCCGGGTCCAGGACCTCCAGGACGGGCGCCGGGTGGTCGCCGGGCACGGCGACCGGTTCGGGCGACGGCAGATAGGCCGAGCGCAGCACCTCGTGCCGGGCGTGGACGGCCTCGACGGCGGCGTCGAGCGCGTCCAGGTCGAGGTCCCCGTCGATCCGGAAGAGGAGCAGGCAGTGCGCGGAGCGGTTCTCGGGGGCGAGGAGGTGGTCCGTCAGGTAGCCGGTCTGCATGGGCGAGAGCGGCACCCGCCCGTCGTCCCGCACCGGGTCCCGGTCGCCCTCCGCGCTCTCCTCGGCGTTCTCCTCCGCGTCCCGCTCGGCCAGCCACCGGGCCAGCTCGCGGGCGGTCGGGTGGGCGTAGAGCGCGGAGATCGGCACGGCCCGCCCCAGCGCGGCGGACAGCCGCGCGCAGACCCGGCCGGCGTCCAGGGAACTCCCCCCGAGCTCCGCGAAGGGCACGTCGCACGGGACCGCGTCGGGGGCGGAGGTGTCGGGGGCGGAGGCGTTGGCGCCGGCCTCGGACCCGGCGCCGGTGGCGGGCTCGGCGGTCGGGTCGGCGGCCCCGGCGGCCGGACCCGCGGCGGGCTCGGCGGCCGGACCGGTGAGCACGGCCGTGAAGACGGCGGTGACCAGGGCGGTCAGGGGGGTGTCGGGGGCGGCCGGGGCTCCGGCGGCGGGGGGCGTCGTGCGGGCGGGCGGCGCGGGGGCCGGGGCCAGGTCCAGCAGGGCCCGCTCGTCGAGCTTGCCGTTGGCGGTCACCGGCAGCGCGTCCACCGGCACCACCGCCTCCGGGAGGTGGTACGGGACGAGCGCGCCGGCCAGGACCTCCGCGGCGCCGGTCAGCGGGTCGCCGGGGACGACCGGGACACAGAAGGCCAGCAGGGCGCGGACGGTGCCGGCCCCGTCCCGGCGGGCCACCACCCGGCAGCCGCGCACGGCGGGCAGCAGCGCCTCGATCTGGCGCTCCACCTCGGCCGGTTCGACCCGGTGGCCGCGGATCTTCACCTGCCGGTCGGCCCGGCCCCGGTAGTGCAGGACGCCGTCCTCGTCGAGCAGGCCGAGGTCGCCGGTGCGGTAGACCCGGACGTCCTCGCCGTCGATCCGGAGCGTGGGGAACTTCTCCTCGGTGAGCTCCGGCTCCCCGAGGTAGCCGAGGGCGAGGCCGTCGCCGGAGACGCAGATCTCGCCGTCGACGAGGTGGACGCCGGTGCCGGGGACGGGCCGGCCGACGGGGATGCCGCCGGGCACGTCGCAGTCGGCCTCGGTGAGGCGGTGGGTGGTGGCGAAGACGGTCGACTCCACCGGCCCGTAGCCGTTGATCAGGTCGATGCCGGGGTGGTGGCGCAGGAAGCGGCGGACGTGCGGGACGGAGAGGCGCTCGCCGCCGGTCATCACCCGGCGCAGCCCGGTGAAGGCCCCGGGGTCCTCGTCGACGGTGAGGTCGAAGAGCGCGGCGGTCAGCCAGACGGTGTCGGCGCCGGCCCGGCGGACCGCCTCCCGGAGCGCCGGTCCGGTGAGGTACGGCTCGTCGACGACGACGGAGGTGCCGCCGCTGAGGAGGGCCGTCCACAGTTCGAGCGAGAAGGCGTCCCAGGGCAGCGCGGCGGCCAGCGGGACCACCGTGCCGGGCCCGAAGTCGGCGAAGGTGCCGGGGCGGACGAGGCGGGCGGTGGCCCGGTGCGGGCTGAGCACGCCCTTGGGTCGGCCGGTCGTCCCCGAGGTGAAGAAGACGCAGGCCGGGTCGGCGCCGGTGACCTCGACGGCGGGGGCGGGCGGGAGCGCCTGCCCGGCGGCCGGCTCCGCGGGCGGCGTCCACGCCCGCGCGGGGGCCACCCGGTGCGCGTCGGCGGGGGTGGTGACGGCGAGGGAGGCGTCGAGCCGGCCGATCACCTCGGCGAGGCGCCGGTCCGGCCAGGCCGGGTCGAGGAGGGCGTAGGCGGCGCCGAGCCGGAGGACGGCGAGGATCGCGGTGATCAGGTCGGCGCCGCGCGGCAGCAGCACGGGGACCAGGTCGCCGGGGCGGACCCCGCGCGCGTGCAGGCCGGCGGCCCACGCGCCGGCCGTGGCGTCCAGCTCGGCGTAGCTCAGCCGGCGTTCGCCGTGGACGACGGCGGTGGCCCCGGGGCGTTCGGCGGCCCGCCGGGCGACCACCTCGTGCAGGACGTCGTCCCGGTCGCGGCGGGCGGTCACGCGGGCGCCCCGAGGACCTCGCGCAGCGCGCGGCCGAACCGCTCGATCTCGCCGAGGGTGTTGTAGTGGTGGGCGGAGGCGCGGACGGCGGTCTCCACGCCCCGCTCGGCCATGTAGAGGGGGGTGTGGTGGCCGACGATCCGCCAGACGTTGATCCGGTGGGCGGCGAGGCCGTCGCGGATCGCCTCGGCGGTGACCCGCTCGTGCCGGAAGGAGACGATGCCGGACTGGACGGAGCCGGGGGTGATCGGCTCGATGCCGGGGATCGCGGCGACGGTGGCGCGCAGGGCCTCGAAGACCTCCTTGTGGTCGAAGGGGGTGCCCTCCTCGAAGAGGGCGAGGGCGGTGTCGAAGCCGGCGAAGGCGGCCGTGGAGCGCTCGGCGAGTTCCAGGGTGCGGGCGCTGGTGTCGTCGACGCGGTAGCCGGTGGCCGAGTCCACGCGGGCGACGTGCAGGTCGTGGAAGTCGGGGACGAGCGCGGCGCGCAGCTCCGGGGCCACGTAGGCGAAGGCGGTGCCGCGGGGCCCGCGGAGGAACTTGCGTCCGGCGCCGGTGAGGAGCTGGCAGCCGATCCGCTCGACGCTGACGGGGACCTGGCCGATGGACTGGCAGGCGTCGACGGCGTAGAAGCAGCGGTACGGGGCGAGGATCCGGCCGATCTCCTCGACCGGGTTGACGATGCCGCAGCCGGACGGGATGTGGGTGACGGAGACCAGGGCCACGTCGTCGGCGATGTTGCGGGCCATCCACTCCAGGTCGAGGTCGCCGCCGGGCAGGGTGGGCACGACCTCGATCCGGCAGCCGGTGCGGTCGCGCAGCCGGAAGAGGGAGATCAGGTTGCCCGCGTACTCGTACGGGGTGACCCAGACGCGGTCGGCGGGGCCGAGCGGCAGCCGGGGGACGACGGAGCACCAGGCGCGGGTGGCGCTGTCGAAGAGGGCGAGGTCGGCGGCGGGGGCGTCCAGGACGCGGGCGAGGCGCCGGTACACGCCGTCGTTGACGAGGGCGTCGTAGTGGATCTCGGTCTCGTAGCAGCCGGTGGCGGCCTCGCGGTCGAGGACCTCGGCCATGGTCCGGCGCACCTCGGCGGGGACGAGGCCGGCGCCGGCGGTGTTCAGGTGGACGAGCGGGCCGGTGGCCGTGGGCGTCATCTCTCTCTTCTCTCCCTGCTCAGTAGTGGGCGCCGACGGCATGGCGGCCGTCGAGGTGGCGTTCGGCGATGTCGGCGAGGGCGGTGAGCACCATCGGGGGGTGCTCGGCGAGCCGGTGCAGCAGGTGGAGCCACCAGTTCTCGCCGTAGGTGGCGTAGATCCGGCAGGGGTGGCCGAGCGCGCGGTACTGGCGCAGGAGTTCGGGCCGGACGCCGTGGAGCATCTCGATCTCGTGGACGCGGTCGAGGAGGCCGCGCTCGCGGGCGGCGGCGAGGACGGTGGCGTCCTGGGTGGCCAGGCTCACCAGCGCGCCCCGGTCGGCGAGTTCGGCGGCGAGGGCGAGGTAGCGCTCGTCGAGGGCGGGGCCGCGGCCGAGGGCGGCGCCGGCGGGTGCGGCGAAGGCGCCCTTGACGAGGCGGATCCTGCGTCCGTCGAGCGGGATCGCGGCGAGGTCGTCCGGGGTGCGGTGGAGGTAGGCCTGGAGGGTGACGCCGAGGTTGGGGTGGTCGGCGGCGAGTTCGCGGTAGGTGTCGAGGACGGCGTCGACGGCGGGGGCGCGCTCCATGCTGAGCACCACGTCGGCGCCGCGGGCGGCGGCGGCCCGGGTGACGCGGGCGGTGTTGTCCCGGGCGAGTTCCCGCGAGACGGACAGGCCGAGGTTGGACAGGTCGAAGCCGAGCTGGCCGGGCAGGGGTTCGGCGGCGAGGACGGCGAGGTACTCGTCGACGACCCGCTCGATGCCGGCGGGGTCGGTGTTCTCCTCGCCGACGAACTCGACGGCGATCCGGTACTCCTTGTCCCGCAGCGCCTTGAGGTGGACGAGGAACTCGTCGCGGCCGGCGGCCAGGACGTAGCGGCGGGCGGCGGGCGAGGCGAGGTCCTGGAGGAGGGAGCCGGGGGCGGTGAAGGCCTCGCGGCAGCGGGGGTCGGCGGCGAGCGCGCGCAGGCCCCGGGCGGCGGCCTCGTGGAGCGCGCGCCGGGAGGTGTCCGCGGCGGCGGTGGGGTGCGGGGTCATGAGGTGGTCTCGGCCTTCTCGGAGGTGCGGGCGGGCACGGGGCTCGGGCTCGGCGCCGGGCTCGGGACGGCGGTGCCGGTCCGGCGGGCGAGCATCATGAGCTGGGCGAAGCTGGGGCCGGCCGCGGCCGGGTCGCCGCCGGACTGGCGCCAGGAGCGGTACTTGGCGGCGTAGCTGAGGACGGTCTCCTTGTCGCGGCGGGACCGGGGGCGGGTGAAGGCGCCGGCCCACAGGCCGTCCCAGGCGGCGTAGCCGGGGTCGGCGAGGAGCACCCGGTGGGCGCGGCCGAGGTTCCAGAAGGGGATGCCCGCGTTCATGTGGTGCACCAGGTGGTAGCGGTCGTTGTGTCGGCTGATCAGGAAGCGTTCCAGGGCGTTGCCGTGGCGGTTGCGGGTGAGCAGCACCTGCCGGTGCTCGGCCTCCGGCATCGGGTAGTGCTCGGAGAGTTCGGCGAGCCAGCCGATGGCGACGTTGGTGGTGAAGAGCGGTACGAACCAGAACAGCAGCAGCTCGGGCAGGACGCCGAACCAGGCGCAGACGCCGAGGATCGCGGCCCACTGGGCGACGAAGACCTTCTGCTCGGTCCTGAGGGGGACCGGCACGGACACGGTGATCTGGGAGCTGTCGCAGAAGACCCGTTCGCGGGCGATGTAGCCGAGGTAGGAGAGGGTGCGCAGGCCGAGGGCGGAGGCGACGACCTCCTTGAGGAAGAAGTGCCGGTCGGAGCGCTCGGTGTCGTACAGGCCGCACTCGATGTGGAAGGCGTAGTCGGGGTCGTCGGCGGCGTCGCCGAGGTTGCGGTGGTGGTTGCCGACGTGGGACGAGCGGTAGGGCCCGTACAGGTGCCAGACGAGGTAGCCGGAGAGGACCGAGCCGCCGAGGAGGTTGAGGGTCTTGTTCCGGGCGAGGACCTTGTGGCTGGACTCGTGGAGGAAGTGGGCGAGGAAGCGCTGCACGGAGCCGATGACGACGAGGGCGAGCGGGTAGAACCACCAGGAGACGGCGGTGCACAGGGCCACGCAGGCGGCGATCAGGGCGTACTCGAAGAGGATCGCGAGCGGGCCGTGGTGGTTGTCGAGGGTCCGCAGCGTGCGGAGTTCCTTGCGCACGCCGGGGGCGAGCCGGTCGAAGTCCAGCTGCTCGAAGGGGTCGGCCGGGGCGGTGGTGGCGCCCGACGGCGGCTGCTTGTCCAGCTGTTGGAGCATGGGTGTGGGTCTCTCTGTGCGTTCGGATGGCGTGTCAGGCGGGCGTGAAGCCCAGCGCGTCCGCGTACAGCCGCAGTTCGGCCCGGAGCGAGTCGGCGACGGTGGAGGAGCGGCGGAAGCCGTGTCCCTCCCCCGCGAAGGTGAGGTAGGTGTGCCGGGCGCGCGGGTCGGTGACGCGGCGCAGCAGGCGTTCGGCCTGGGCGGGCGGGCAGACGGTGTCGTCGAGGCCCTGGAGCAGGACGAAGGGGGTGCGGATCCGGTCGGCGGCGGCGAGCGGCGACTGGGCCGCGTACCGGTCGGCGGCGGCCGGCCAGGGGCCGACGAGGCCGTCGAGGTAGCGGGACTCGAAGTCGTGGGTCTCGTCGCGCCAGCTCTCCGGGTCGAGGACCGGGTAGTAGACGGCGGCCGCGCGGTACAGGTCCGGGTCGGCGGCGAGGGCGGCGACGGCGGTCCAGCCGCCGGCGCTGCCGCCGCGGACGGCGATCCGGGCGGGGTCGGCGAGCCCGTCGGCGACGAGGCCGCGGACGACGGTGGCGCAGTCGGCGACGTCGGTGCGGCCCCAGGCGTGCCGGAGCCGTTCGCGGTAGGCGCGGCCGTAGCCGGTGGAGCCGCCGTACTGGACGTCGACGACGCCGATGCCGCGGCTGGTGAAGAAGGCGATCTCCTGGTTGAGGACCAGGTGGCTGCGGCTGGTGGGGCCGCCGTGGACGTGGACCAGCCAGGGCGGCTTCTCGCCCTCGGGGCCGGTGTGGTCGGGGTGGTGGGGCGGGTGGACGTAGGCGTGGACGGGCTCGTCCGCGGCGCCGCGGTAGGTCCGGCGGTGCGGGGTGGCGGCGTAGCGGTCGGCGTCCCGCCCCGCGGGGGCGCGGACGGTCTCGACGGTGCCGGTGGCGGGGTCGGCGAGGACGACGGTGCGGCGCCGGCCGGGCGAGGAGGAGACGGCGGCGACGCGGCGGCCGTCGGTGGCGGGGAAGTGCCATTCGGTGGCGTCGCCGGCGAAGTCGGTGAGCGTGCCGTCGGCGGCGAGGACGCCGAGGGTCCGGCGGCCGACGCCGTGGATGACGGCGAGGGTGCCGTCGAGGAGCGGCAGGCACCAGCGCAGGCCGATCCGCCACAGGGCCTCGCCGAACTCCTCCTCGCGCGGGCACAGGTTGCGGGGCACGCCGTCGCGGCCGACGGCGTGGACGTTCCACCAGCCGTCGGGGTCGCTGACGGCGTAGAGGGTGCCGGAGCCGTCGGTGGCCCAGTCGGCCTGGGTGACGGACTCGTGGCCGCCGCCCATGAGCGGCACGGCCCGGCCGAGGCGGCCGTCGGGGCCGATGTCGGCGACCATCAGGTGGGTGGTGTCCCAGGGCATGTCGGGGTGGTCCCAGCCCAGCCAGGCGACCCGGTCGCCGCCGGGTTCGACGCGCGGCCCGGTCATGAAGTGGTGGCTGGCGGCGAGTTCCCGCACCCGGGCGGGGTCGGCGGCGGCGGAGCCGTCGAGCGGGAGCGCCACCAGGTGGCGGCGGGCGGTGCGGGCGGTGGGGTCGCCGACGGTCTCGCGCAGGCACCACACCTCGTCGCCGCGGACGGCGAAGTCGGCGTAGCGGAGCTGTCCGGGCCAGTCGCCGGGCGGGGTGAGCGGCACGGGGTCGCCCTCGCCGGGGCGCCAGCGGTAGGCGCGCTGGTCGGGGCCGTGGGTGAAGACGACGCCGTCCTCGGCGCGGTCGCCGAGCGGGAGCCAGGGCCGGCCGCCGTACTCGATGACCCGGGTGCGCACGTCCCAGCCGGGCGGGAGCAGTTCGCCGGTGGTGCCGTCGGCGCGGCGGCGCATCAGTCCGCCGCGGCCGCCGTCCTCGGGCAGCACCTCGGTCCAGCAGACGTCGCCGCCGAGGAAGCCGGTCCATTCGAGGAGGGCGTCGCCGCGGGCGGCGTCCTCGGGGCCGATCGGCGAGGGCCAGGAGCCGTACGGCAGCGGGGTGGGGGCCGTGGTGGTCACGCGGCACCGCCGGCGGGCGCGTCGCCGTAGTGGATGCGGGGGATGCCGGGCGCGGAGCTGTCCAGGGTGTAGCCGGGGACGGCCGGGTCGTCGCTGACCCAGAAGTGCCCGTCGAGGTCGGACCAGTCGCTCAGGCCGGCGAGCTGGGCGGCGTACGCGATGGCGCGCGGCGGCTCCAGGAAGCAGCCGAGCATGCGGGTGGCGCCCCGCTCGGTGGCGGAGGTGAGCGCGGCGAGGGCGGGCAGGATGCCGCCGAAGCGCATCGGCTTCACGTTGAGGCCGCCGGCGGTGCGGATCGCGGTCTCGGCGTCGGCCGGGGTGGCGACGCCCTCGTCGAGGAGGACGGCGGTGCGGGGCAGGGCGGCGCGGACGGCGGGCAGCAGGGCGGGGTCGCGGACCGGGTCCTCCAGGACGGCCGGGGCGAGTTCGGCGAGCAGCGGGCGCAGCCGCTCCCAGTCGGCGGCGGACCAGCCGCGGTTGGCGTCGAGGATGAGCGGGGCGTCGACGCCGAGGAGGCCGCGCAGGACCCGCTCGTCGTCGGGGCCGCCCAGCTTGATCTTCAGCGGCCGGCCGTCCAGCGGGATCTCCTCGCCGATGGGCACGGTGTGCAGGAGGCGGACGGGGCCGGGCTCGGGCAGGCCGAGCAGCCGCCACACGGGCAGGCCGGCCGTGCGGGCGGCGCGGTCGAGGAAGGCCATCTCGGTGAGCATCCGGGCCGGGGCGCTGACCCCGTCGGCGGCGGCCTTCTCCAGGGCGAGGCGGACCGGGGCGACCGGGTCGGGCCCGTCGGCGGGGCAGCCGGGGGCCATCCGGAGGGCGAGGGCCCGCGCCTCGTCGGCGATGGCGGGGCCGTCCTGTCCGTAGCCCCGGTCGGCGGCGATCTCGCCCTCGCCGAGGACCCGGTCGCCGTCGAGGAGCCGCAGCCGCAGGACGTCGACGGTCTCGATGGTCATGTGGGAGATCTGGAAGGAGGTGGTGAGCGGCCGGGTCTCGATCGTGACGCTCACCCCGGGGGCGGGCGGGCGCCCGGCGGGCTCGGTGGTGATGCGGACGGAGTCGACGAGGCGGCGGGCGAGGGCGCGGGCCTCGGCGGGGGTGTCGGCGCCGACGACGACGGCGCCGATCCGGTCCGCGCCGCTGCGGTACGGGGCGACCGTGTCGCCCGGTCCGACGTGCAGTTCGGCGTGGAGGACGGCCGGGTGGTCGCGCACCTCCTCCCAGCCGGTGACGGCGGTGACGCGGCCGGGCGGCGGGGCGAAGTAGCGGGTGGCGGCGGCGCGCGCGGCGGCCGGCAGGGTCACGGGGCGGCCGAGGGCGTCGTCGTACACGGTGCCGTAGAGCTCCAGGCCGGGCAGGGCGTGGGGCAGCATCCGGTGGATCCAGCCGCCGCCGACGCGGGCGTGCACCTCGCCGAGGACGAGGCCGTCGGCGGTCCGCCACAGTTCCACGTGGAAGAGGCCGAAGGAGAGGTCGAGGGCGGTGAGGGCCGCGACGACGGTCTCCTCGATCGCGGTCCGCTCGGCGGCGGGCAGTTCGGCCGGGAGGGTGTGGCCGATCTCGACGAAGTGCGGCGGGTCCAGCTTCTCCTTGGCGGTGACGGCGAGGACGCGGGGCCGGCCGCCGGTGAAGACGCCCTCGACGCTGTACTCGTCGCCCTCGACGAACTCCTCGACGAGGAACGGGGCTTCCGGGTCGGGCAGGGCGGCCAGGGCGGCCGCGAGCTCGTCGGGTCCGGTGACCTTGCGGACGCCGGCGCTGTCCGCGCCGTCGCGCGGCTTGACCACCCAGGGGCCGGTGGTCGCGGCGAGGGCGGCGCGGGCCTCGGCCTCGCCGGCGCAGAGCCGGACGGCGGGCTGCCGGAAGCCGGCGGCGGCGAGCGCGGCGCGGCAGGCGTCCTTGGTGCGGATCCGGCGCACGGCGGCGGGCGGGTTGCCGGGCAGGCCGAGGGCCTCGGCGGTGGCGGCGACGGCCTCCTGCGCCATCTCCCGGACGCCGAAGGCGAGGACGGGCGCGGGGGCGGGCAGGGCGGCGGCCCAGGCGGCGGTGGCGGCGGGGTCGGTGAAGTCGACGGCGTGGGCGGACCCGGCGGCGGCGGTCACCTCGGGGGTGGCGGCCAGCGTGGCGGCCTGGTTGGTGACGGCGGTGGCCAGGCCGCGGGCCCGGGCCTGCTCCAGCGCCTGGACGGCGACGTCCACGCTGAGCGTCATCGCGCCGCCGCCGCCGATCAGCAGCAGCTCGGGAGGGGTGGGGGCGGCGTTCACGCGGCGACCTCCCGCGCGTCGGAGGCGGCGGCCGGAGCGGAGGCGGCGGCCTCGGTGCCGGTGGTCGGGGCGGAGGAGGCGGCCTCGGTGCCGGCGGTCGGGGCGGAGGAGGCGGCCTCGGTGCCGGCGGTCGGACCGGTGTCGCGGAGCCGGTAGACGCGGTCCTTGAGTTCCTGGATGCGGGCGTAGTCGCGGGCGAGCGTCTCGGCGGAGTCGTGGACGAGGTGCACGGCGGCGGTGGCCGTGTAGAGGTCCACGGTCGGGCGGATCCGCTTCCCGGGCGCCACCTTGGGCACGAAGGTGTGGACCGACTCCAGGGCCTGGATCTCGGCGACGACCCGCTCGTCCAGCTCCTCGACGACGCCGTCGAGGGTGGTGGAGGTGAGCACCATGCTCGCCTCGGCGAGCTTGCGGTAGGTGCCGCCGGCGTGGCGGGCGCGGAACTCCTCGGGCCGAGCGTAGGCGAGCGCGGTGAGGTCGGCCTGGTTGCCGCCGAGGCAGCGGTCGTGGAAGTCGGGGACGACGCCGCCGCTGAGCCGGGCGCCGATCTCCACGAGGACGGGGCCCTCCGGGGTGACGATGACCTCGGCGTGGGTGGGGCCGTAGGCCAGGCCGAGGGCGTCGTGGACCTCGTGCAGGTAGGCGATGATCTCGGGCGCGGGGCCGGCGTCGGGCGGGAGGACGGAGTCCCGGTCGTAGATGCGGTGGGTGCCGACCAGGCGCTTGTGGTACTGCCAGACGCAGCAGGCGTAGCGCTCCCCGTCGTACGAGACGAAGTCCGCCATGTACTCCTCGCCGCGGAGGAAGGACTGGACGAGGACCTCGTCGTTGCGCTCGCCGAAGATGTTGACGGTGCCGAGGACGGCCTCCGCGGCCTCGCGGACCTCGCGGGCGTCGGAGCAGACGGCCACGCCCTCGGTGGCGGCGGACGACAGCGGCTTGACGACGACGGGGTAGTCGGCGCGCCGCTCGGCCCAGGCGACCAGCTCGTCGGCGCTGCCGCTCTTGTACTGGTCGGCGCAGCGCACCCCGGCCCGGCGCAGGGCCTCGATCATCTCGTACTTGTCGCGGCGGGCGGCCGACAGGGCGGTGCCGTTGCCGGGCAGGCCGAGCCGCTCGGAGAGTTCGTCGGCGAGCGGGACGCCGGGCTCCTGGCCGGCGACCACGCAGATCGGCGCGTAGGCCGCGAGGCGCTCGGCGGTCTCGGCGGGGGTGCCGTACGGGAGCGCCGCCCGGTAGCGGGAGAGCTCGGGCAGCCGCATCGAGGTCATCAGCTCGGGCGTGCTCTGGACGTGCACCACGTCGACACCCAGCTTGGCAAACGCGACTGGCAAGTGGTTGCCCGTCGTGTAGGCGTCCACCAATACCGCAACAGGGCGCAGTTCAGCACCGCTCATGTTCTCCACCTTGGTCTCGGGGAACGTATTTCAGCCAACACGGCGAGGCCCGCTCCGAGGGAATTGGCAAGAGATTGCCATGAGGGTTGCCACGATGGCAATATCGACCCGGAAGATTCGTGGATCAGGCACCCACCCGGCCCGGCCGCGAACCACAGCGGGACGCGGCGCAGCGCGGCGCGGAGGGGACGGACCATGACCACCGACGCTCGGACCGCCGGCGCACCGGCAGGACCCCCCGGACGGCCGGAGCCGGCCGGACCCCCCGGCCCCCCCGGACTGCGCAGGCGCACGGCGCTGCTCTTCGCCACCGCGGGCGCCCTGACGGTCGCGAACATCTACTTCCCGCAGCCGCTCCTGGACGCCATCGCGGCCGGCCTCGGGGTCTCCGACACCGCCGCCGGCCTGGTCGCCACCGCCGCCCAGGCGGGGTACGCGCTCGGCATCGCCCTCGTCGTGCCCCTCGCCGACACCGCGCGGCTGCGCCGGCTCACCGCCGTGCTCCTCGTGCTCACCACCGCCGGGCTGCTGGTCGCCGCGACCGCCCCCGGCCTGGTCACGCTCACCCTGGCCACCGCCGCGCTCTCCACGACCACCGTGCTGCCCCAGGTGCTGATGCCCACCGCCGCCTCCATGGCGGGCCCGGAGCACGGCGGCCGGGCGGTCGGCCTCATCGGGATCGGGCTCACGCTCGGCTCGACGCTCTCGCGCACGCTCTCCGGCACGGTCGCCGGGCTCAGCGGCGACTGGCGCACCGCCTACCTCGTGGCGGCGGCGCTCACCGGCCTCCTCGCCCTCGTCGTGCCCCGGGCGCTGCCCGAACGGTCCCCCGGCGGCGGGGCGAAGCTGTCGTACGGCCGGCTGCTCGCCTCCCTGCCGGGCCTGGTCCGCGCCCACCCCGAGCTGCGGCTCTCCGCCTTCCTGGGCGCGACCGTCTTCGGCGCCTTCAGCGCCTTCTGGGCCACGCTCGCCTTCCACCTGGCGGGCCCGCCGTTCTCCCTCGGCGCGGCCGGCGCCGGGCTCTTCGGCCTGCTCGGCCTGCCCGCCGCGCTGCTGTCCTACCCGGCGGGCCGGCTCAGCGACCGGCGCGGTCCCCGGTACGTCAACGTGCTGGCGCTCGGCTGCTGCGCGACGGCCTTCGCGGGCATGGGCCTGTTCGGCCGCGACTCGCTGGCGGTCCTGGTGCTGGGCACCAACCTGCTGGTGTACGGGGGCGCCTGCTGCCAGGTCGCCAACCAGGTGCGCATCTTCCGGCTGCCCGGGGAGATCCGGGCGCGGCTCAACACCCTCTTCATGCTGGCGAGCTTCTGCGGCGGCGCGCTGGGCTCGCTCGGCGGCACCGCGCTGCACGCCCGCCACGGCTGGCCGGGCCTGACGCTGGGCTGCCTCGCCCTGCTCGCCCTGGCGGGCGCGGGACTGCTCCGCGCCCGGCACCTCGACTGAGGCGCCGGGCGCGGAGCCCGTACGGGACGGCGGTCAGGAACGGCCGCGCGTCCCGCTCAGCGTCTCCGCCAGGAGGCGCCAGATGTCGGCGGCCAGGTCGATGTTGGCGGTCGCCTGGGCCTCCTCGGCCAGGGCGCGCATGCGGTCGAGCCCGGCCTGCTCCTGGCCCTCGACGATCAGCAGCCTGCCGTCCAGGATGTCGAGCCGGGCGCGGTTGCGGTAGGTCATCTGCGGGGCCGCCCCGCGCACCCGGTCGAGCAGGGCCCGCGCGTCGGCGAACCGGCCGTCCTGGAAGGCGAGTTCGGCCCTGAGGGAGGTCACCTCCTGCTCCAGGGCGGGGATGCCGAGGAAGGCGAGGCCGCTCTCCGCCTGCTCCAGGTACCGCTCGGCCGTGTCCAGTTCGGGCGGCGACTTCTGCGTGTGGAGGCGGGCGGCGGCGACCCGCAGCCGCGTCCACAGGTCGAGGCCCCCCGTGCTGGGGAAGCCGGCCAGGGCCTGGTCGAGGAGGGCCTGGGCGGCCTCCGGGTCGCCCTGGCGGACGCGTACCGCCGCCCCGGTCCACAGGGCCTCCGCCCACAGGGTGTCCCGGCGGTCGGCGGTCAGCGCGGTGAGTTCGTCGGCGTGGGCGCGGGCGTCGGCGAGCCGGCCCGCCTCGGACTCCACGGAGACCAGGGCGAGCAGGCTGGCGGCGACGTCGGGCACGGCGAGGCCGTGCTCGCGGGCCAGCCGGTGGGCGGCGCCGGCCGCCTCCGCGGCCAGGGCGATCTCGCCGCGGGCGCGCAGGCAGCGGGCCAGCTGGGCGAGGCCCCGGACGCGCAGGGCGGGCTGGCCGAGCCGCTCGCCGAGCGCGACGAGTTCCTCCAGGAGCTCGCGCTCGCGCTCCTGGCGGTTGTGGCGGCGGTGCCAGCGGGCCACCAGCCAGAGGGCCTGCCAGCGCAGCGGCGGGTCCTGGTCGGTGCCCGCGTCGGCGACCAGGACCCGCTCCAGCGCCTCCAGGGTCTCGTCGGACTCCAGGGAGGCGGCGATGGCGAGCGCCTGGCTCAGCGAGTCGCCGGCGGCCTCCTCGTCGAAGACCGAGACGTCGGCGCCGAGCTGGGCGGCGAGATGCTCCACGGCCCGGGGGGTGGGCTTGCGGGCCCCGGACTCCAGCCGGGAGAGGTAGCCGGTGGACATGCCGTCCCCGGCGAGCGCGGCCTGCGACAGACCTCGTTCGGTACGCAGCTGCTTGAGCCGGCGCCCGAAGAAAGGCTGCTCCAGCACGTGATCAACCCCATGGTGTCGAAGCGGGCGGGTGAGAGTCGTGGGGGGTCCCGGCTCGCCTCTTCGTGGGAGCGCACCTCGCCGTGGCCCCCGCCGAGGGTAGCCCGCGCAAGGTATCTAGGCAAATCTTTGCCCAAATGCTGAACAGGCCTGAAAGACCGTTCTCGGGGGCGACTTCCCGTCGACTTGCCAATCTATTGGCAACCTCTTGCCAAGGGTCGGGCAGCTGCACTAGCTTCCACGGCAACGCGGTGGTCGACCCGGCCCCGCCCGCAGTGGTGCCCCGTCCGGGGTCCGCTCACCGCCCCCTGTTCCCAAGGGAGTCACCCCATGCGCTCGATCCTGCGTGCCACCCGGCTCCGCGCCCGTGCCGGCGCCCTCGCCGTCATCGCCCTCCTCGCCGTCGCCGCCGGCCCGCTCGGCGACATCGGCTGGCCCACCCCCGCCCCCGGCGCCGGCGCGGTCGTCGCCGGCGACATCGGCTGGCCCTCGCCCGCCCCCGCGGGCCCGGTCCTCGCCGCGGGCCTGGCCGCGCAGGACGACATCGGCTGGCCGGTTCCCCCCAAGGCCTGACCTCCCCGGGCACGCACCGCCCCCGGGCACGCACCGGCCCCGGCCCCCGGCCCCACACCGGCCCCCCGGCCCCACACCCCTCGTAGACCCCACACCGCACAGAGAGTGAGGGAACCGATGGCTCTCCCAGCGCCGCCGCCCCGTCCGTCCCGGCCGACCGCCGTCATCGTCGACGGGTACTCCTCCGGCACCTTCCTGCCGCCGGCCTTCGCCCGCCTCGGCGTGGACGTCGTCCACGTCCAGAGCAGCGCCGAACCGATGGCGAGCATGCTCCAGCCGGACCCCGCCGCCTACCGCGACGCGTACCGCTGCCCCGAGGAGGACCCGGCCGCCGTCGAGCGGACCGCCGCCGCCCTCGCCGCGCTCGCCCCGGTCGCCGTCCTGGCCGGACAGGAGCCGGGCGTCCCGCTCGCCGACAGGCTCTCCGAGCGGCTCGGGCTGGCCACGAACGGCACCGCCCTCTCGGCGGCCCGCCGCGACAAGTACGAGATGATCGAGGCCCTGCGCCGGGCCGGGGTGCGCTGCGCCGAGCAGTACAAGAGCGACGATCCGCAGGCCCTCGCCGACTGGGCCGAGCGCAGCGGCGGCTACCCCGTCGTCGTCAAGCCGCTCTCGTCCGCCTCGACCGACCACGTCTACCGCTGCCAGGACGCCGGCGAGGTCCTCGCCGCCGCCCGCGCGGTGCTCGGCTCGACCGACATCTTCGACCGCCCCAACGGCGAGGCCCTCGTCCAGTCCTTCCTCGACGGCACCGAGTACATCGTGGACACCGTCAGCGTCGCCGGCGAGCGGTACGTGTGCGGCGTCTGGGAGTACGAGAAGACCGTGCTGCCCGGCGGGCGCAACGTCTACGACCTCGACGTGCTGCTCGACCCCGACGCGGAGCCCGTACCCCGCCTGATCGCCTACGTGGACAGCGTCCTCGAAGCCCTCGGCATCGTCCACGGACCCGCCCACGCCGAGGTCATCCTGACCCCCGAGGGCCCGGCCCTGGTGGAGATCGGCGCCCGCCTCAACGGCAACATGAACCCGGGCTTCCACGACCGGTGCCTCGGCGCCAACCAGGCCGACCTCACCGCCCTCGCCTACGCCCGCCCCCAGGAGTTCCTCGACCGGTACGCCGGCCGGGTCTACCGCCCGCTGGCCGCCGCCGCCGTGCACAGCACCCGCACCGAGGCCGACGGCGTCGTCGAGTCCGTCGACACCGCCGCCGTCGACCGGATCGCCGCCCTGCCCAGCGTCCACCTGGTCGGCGTCAAACTCGGCCCCGGCAAGCGCATCCGCCCCACCGCCGACCTCCTCACCAGCCCGCTGCGGATCTTCCTGACCGCCCCCGGCATGGACGCCGTCCGCGCCGACCGGGCCGCGATCCAGGAGCTCAAGGACGCCGTCTACCGGGTGCGCGAACCCGCGAGCGTGCTGCTCCTCGGCCCCGACAAGTACGTCCTCCAGGCCTGTCTGCGCCACGGCGTCGACGCCGTCCTGGTCTGGGGCGCCGCCGGCCGCGACCACGGCCTCGCCGAGGTCCCCGACGGCGTCCGGGTCCTCCTCGTCGACGACCACAAGAGCCCCGAGGCCGTCCTCTCCGCCCTCCACCGGGCCGGACTCGGCGAGCACCGCTTCGACGCCGTGCACACCTCCGACGAGTGGGCCCTGGTCACCGCGGGCGTCCTCGCCTCCCACCTCGGCTGCCGCGCCCTCGACCCGGCCACCGCCGTCCACTTCCGCGACAAGTCCCTCCAGAAGCGGAAGGTCGCCGCGGCCGGCGTCCCCGCCGCCCGGGTCACCGTCGTCGAGGACGTCCACGACGTCTCCGGCGTCGCGTGGGACTTCGACCGGGCGGTGCTCAAGCCGGCCGCCGGCGCCGCCACCGCCCGGACCTCCGTCGTCTCCTCCGCGGAGGAACTGGCCGCGGTCAGCCGCCGGTTCCGCTCCCAGCACACCGCCCAGCGCACCTTCGTCCTGGAGGAGTTCGTCGGCGGCGAGGAGTGGATCGCCGACGGCTTCGTCCACGACGGCGAACTGCTCTTCCTCGCCGTCGGCCGCTACGGCGACCCCTGCCTCACCACCATCGACCGCAACGAACCGCTCTGGCTGCGCCACTTCGACCCGAAGGACGAGTCCTTCGCCTACGAGCGCGCCGAACCGGTCGTCCGCCGCTCCCTGGAGGCCCTCGGGCTGCGCGACGGCGTCTTCCACATGGAGCTCTTCCACGACCCGCAGACCGGCGGCCTCACCTTCAGCGAGTGCGCCGCCCGCCGCGGCGGAGCCCTCGTCCACGAGCAGGTGCAGGCCAAGTTCGGCGTCCACCTCGGCGAGGCGGCCCTGCTGCTCGCCCTCGGCCGCGCCCCGCGCGCCGACGTGGAGCTGCGCCCCGGGGTCATCGGCACCAGCTACCTCAAGGGCCGCGCCGGCATCCACTTCTCCTGCCCGTCCCCCGCCGAGCTGCGCGCCCTGCCGGGCGTCGAGTTCGCCCGGATCGAGTTCCCCGCGGGCGCCTCCTTCCTGGAGGACATCGACAACACCAACCACCGGATGGGCCAGATCCTCGTCTCGGCCGCCACCGAGGACGAGCTGCGGACCCGCTTCGCCGAGGTGCGCGCCTGGTTCGACGAGCGGCTCGTGGTGGCCCCGGTGGACGTCACCGGACGCGAACTGCGCGCCTGGGGAAGGACCCTGCGTCCCGACGCCGACTTCTCGGACCCGCTGTGGCCGTGAGCACGCCGCCGCGCGCGGCGGCGGACAAGCCGGGCCGGCGGGGGCCGCTCGACCGGATCCTCCCGCCCCCGGGCCCCCAGCGGACCCTGGCGGCCGCGTCCTTCGTGAACGCCTTCGGCAGCGGCATGTTCATGTCGTCCAGCGCCCTGTACTTCACCCGGGTCGTCCACCTGCCCATGCAGCAGGTGGCCCTCGGCCTCCTCGTCGGGGCCATGGTCGGACTCGTCGCCGGGATCTACGGCGGCCGGATCGCCGACCGCTGGGGCGCCCGGGAGACCCAGATCGGCGTGATGCTCGCGGGCGCCGCCTCCATGGGCTGCTTCCTGCTCGTCGACGCCTTCTGGTCCTTCCTCCTCGTCTCCACGCTGACCGGCGTCGTCTTCGCCGCCGACAAGTCCAGCAAGGCCCCCCTCATCCGGGGCTTCGGCGGCGACGACCCGGCCGGCTTCCGCGCCTACCTGCGGGCCGGAACCAACCTCGGCATCTCGCTGGGGGCGCTCGCCGCCGGCGTCGCCATCCAGCTCGACACCGCCCCCGCCTACCTGGCGCTCGTCGCCGGCCGCGCCCTGTCCTTCGCCGGCGGCGCGCTCGCCCTGCTGCGGCTCCCCCGGCTCGCGCCCCTCCCCGCACCGCCGCTCAGCGGCCGCTGGGACGCGCTGAAGGACCGGCCCTACCTCGCGGCCACCCTGCTCAACTGCCTGATGTCGCTGCACTTCGCGGTGCCGACCTTCCTGCTGCCGCTGTGGATCGTGGAGCACACCCAGGCACCGCGCTGGATGGTCTCCGGGGTGCTGGTCCTCAACACCGTCCTGGTCATCACCCTCCAGGTCGCGGTGAGCCGGAACGTCGCCGACACCCGGGCCGCGGGCGTGCGGATGCGCTGGGCGGGCCTCGGCATCGCCGCCGGACTGGTCCTGATGGCCGCCGCCGGCGCCGTCCCCGCCTGGGCCTCCGTCGCCCTCCTGGTGGCCGCCACCGCCGTCTACACGCTCGGCGAGCTGTGGCACGCCGCCGCGGCCATGGAGTACTCCTTCGGCCTCGCCCCCGCCCACGCGCAGGGCCAGTACTCCGGCGTCTTCGGACTCGGCGGCGGCCTCGCCGAAGCGCTCGCCCCGTCCGTCCTCGGCGTCCTCGCGCTGGGCCTCGGCACCCCCGGCTGGCTGCTGCTCGGCGCGCTCTTCCTCGCCGTCGGCCTGATCAGCCGCCCGCTCGTCGCCCGGGCCTCCCGGACCGCCGCCGCGCCGATCCACCCCACGAACCCCACGGCCACGCCCACCCGCTGAAGCCGTCCCCTCCCGTCCCACCCACCGTTACGGAGAACACCCATGGCCACGCCCACCCTCACCACCCTCGACCGGGACCTCGTCGAGATCGTCGAGTCCGTCCGGCTCGACCACGCCGAGATCGTCCGCGCCTGGGAGCAGTACGTCGAGCGGGTGCCGGACGCCCCTTCCGGCCGCCCCGAGGACAAGCTGCGCCGCCTCGGCCTGACCCACCGGGCGGGCGCCGAGGACGTCTGGCGCGACGCCGGCAACGGCCAGTTCGACCAGACCACCGGCGAGAAGAACTTCGAGGAGCGCGAGTTCGCCTTCTTCAACGAGGCGCTCAAGGACACCTACTTCGCGGAGATCCACCGCCTGCTGCCGTTCCGCGCCGGCCGGATGCGCCTCGTCACCCTGCACCCGGGCGAGATCTACCACATGCACACCGACCACTCCCGCGTCGCGCACATCGCCATCACCACCAACGAGGACAGCCGGCTGCTCTTCCGCAGCGGCCACACGTACCACGTGCCGACCGACGGCCGGATCCACATCCTCAACACCCTCCGGCACCACTCCGCCTACAACGCCGGTGGCACCGACCGCATCCACCTCACGATGACGCTGGCCGACTGACCCCCGCCGCCCGCGTCCCCCGCCGCCACCGAAGGAGCACCGATGTCATCGCCGTCCGCCGCCCGCCTGGCCCCGCGCCCCGACGGGGGCACCCGCGCCGAGTCCCCCGCCCGCCGCACCGGCCCGCAGGCGCCGACCGCCACCCCGGCGGCGGCGACCCCCGGCCCGGACCCGGCCGCCGGCCCGGCGGCCGGCGGGCCGCCGCTCCCCGACGCCGGGGAACGGCGGCGGCTGCTCGGCCTCGGCCGGGGCTCCGCGCTGCCGGCCGGACCGCTCCCGCCGGTCCACCACACGGTCGCCGCCCTCGCCGCGGCCGGCCCCGGCCGTCCCGCCGTCGTCTGCGGCGACGACGCCGTGGACCGGGGCTCCCTCCAGGCGTGGGCGGGCCGGATCGCGGCCCGGCTCGCCGACGCCGGGGTCCGCCCCGGCGACCGGGTGGGCGTGCTCGCCGACCGGTCGGTCGCGATGGTGGCCGCCGTGCTCGGCACGCTGCGGGCCGGCGCCGCCTACGTCCCCGTCGACCCCTCCCATCCCGACGAGCGGATCGCCACGCTCCTGGCCGACGCCGGCGTCACCGCCACCCTCGTCACCGGCCGGCTCGGCGACCGCCTGGGCTCCGCCCCCGTCGTCGTCGCCGACGCCCCCGGTCTGCGCGGGGGCACCGGCCCGGACGGGACCGCGGACGGCGCGCCGGCGGGCGACGGACCGGCCGCCGGGGACGAGGCGTACCTGATCTACACCTCCGGCAGCACCGGCGCCCCCAAGGGGGTCGTCGTCGGGCACGCCCAGCTCGCCGCCTCCACCGCCGCCCGCCGCGAGGTCTACCCCGGCGAGCCCGTCTTCCTGCTGCTCTCCCCGCTCGCCTTCGACTCCTCCGTCGCCGGCCTGTGGGGCACCCTCACGGCGGGCGGCCGGCTCGTCGTCGCGGGCCCCGACGAGTACCGCGACCCGGAGGCGCTCGTCGCCCTCGTCGAGCGGCACTCCGTCAGCCACCTGCTGTGCGTGCCCTCGCTGTACGACGCGCTGCTCGCCGCGGCCGAGCGCACCGGCCCGGCCCGCCTGGCCTCCCTCACCACCGTCGTCACCGCCGGCGAGGCGCTGCCGGAGGCGCTGCTGCGCCGCCACGCCGCCGTCCTCGGCCCGTCCGCCGAGCTCGTCAACGAGTACGGTCCGACCGAGTGCACCGTCTGGGCCAGCTACCGCCGCTGCCGCCCCGGCGAGCCCGTGGACATCGGCGGCCCGGTTCCCGGCGCCCTGCTCTACGTCCTGGACGACGCGGGCCGCCTCGTGCCGCCGGGCGTCACCGGCGAACTGCACATCGGCGGCGCGGGCGTCACCCACGGCTACGCGGGCCGCCCCGAGGCCACCGCGCGCGTCTTCGTGCCCGACCCCTTCGAGGGCGGCACGGCACGGATGTACCGCACCGGGGACCTGGTCCGCTGGAGCGCGGAGGGCACCCTGGAGTTCCTGGGCCGCCGCGACGGCCAGGTGAAGATCCGGGGCCACCGCGTCGAGCTGGGCGCCGTCGAGACCGCGCTGCGCGGCTGCCCCGGCGTCCGCGAGGCCGTGGTGGTGCCGGACCCGGACGGCGCCCGGCTCGCCGGCTTCGTCGTCACCGACGACCCGTCCGGTCTCCCGGACCTCCGCGCCCGCCTCGCGAAGACGCTGCCGGAGGCCGCCGTCCCCGCCGTGCTGCGGGCGATGGACGCCTTCCCGGTCACCGTCAACGGCAAGGCCGACCGGGCCGCCCTCACGGCCCTGCTCACGGAACGGCCCGCCCCGGCCCCGGCCGCTGCCCCGGCCCCGGCCGCCGCCCCGGTCCCGGCCGCCGCTCCTGCCCCCACTCCGGCCCCGGCCTCCGGGGGCGACGCGCTCGCCCCGGTCGCCGATGCCTGGGCGGAGGTGCTGGCCGTCGAGACCGTCCCGGCCGACGTCAACTTCTTCGACCTCGGCGGCCACTCGCTCCTCGTCATCCGGCTCCAGGACGCCCTGGAACGCCGCACCGGCGTCCGGCTCTCCGTGGTGGACCTCTTCCGGGGCTCCACCGTCCGGGCCCAGGCCGAACTGATCCGCGCGGGCGCCGCCGCGGGCCCCGCCGCCGGCGCCGGCCCCGACCTCCGCGCCGAGCGGGCCCGCCGCGAGCGCGCCGCCCGCGCCCGCCGCCGCCGCGTGCCGCAGGGAGACGCCCGATGACCGCCCCGCACCCCGCCGAGGACCGGGAGGCGTACGGCCCCGAGGGCCGCGACCGCTCCCTCGACGTCGCCGTCACCGGCATGGCCGGCCGCTTCCCCGGCGCCCCCGACGTCGACACCTGGTGGCGGGCGCTGCTGCGCGGCGAGGTCCTCACCACCCGGCTGGACCGGGAGGCCCTGCTCGCGGCGGGCGAGAGCCCCGCCGTCGTGGACTCCCCCGACTACGTCCCGGTCCGCGGCCTGCTCGCGGACGCCGACCGCTTCGACCACGAGCTGTTCGGCATCAGCCCGCGCGAGGCCGCGCTCATGGACCCCCAGCAGCGGCTGATGCTGGAGACCGCCTGGCGGGCCCTGGAGGACGCCGGCTGCGACCCCACCCGCGAGGAGCGGGTGACCGGCGTCTACGCCTCCGCCAGCAGCAGCGCCTACCTGCGGGCCATGCTCACCTCGAACACCCTGGACGCGGCCGGCGTCGAGGAGGCCCTGCGCGCCAACGAGCCCGACTACATGGCGACCCGGATCGCCTACCGGCTCGGCCTGACCGGGCCCGCGCTCACCGTGCTGACCGCCTGCTCCTCCTCGCTCGTCGCCGTCCACCTGGCCGTGCAGGCGCTCCTCAACGGCGAGTGCGAGCAGGCCGTGGTGGTGGCCGCCGCCGTGGACTTCCCGCAGCTCGGCCACGTCCACCTGCCCGGCGGCATCCTGTCCGCCACCGGCGCCTGCCGCCCCTTCGACGCCGAGGCCGACGGCACCCTGGCGGGCTCCGGCGTCGCCGCCGTCGTGCTGCGCCGGTACGAGGACGCCGTCGAGGCCGGCTGCACGCCCCACGGCGTGCTCATCGGGTCGGCGGTCAACAACGACGGCCGGGCCAAGGCCGGTTACCAGGCGCCGTCGGCCACCGGCCAGGAGGCCGTCATCCGGGCCGCGCTCGCCGCGGCCGGCGTCGGCGCCGACACCCTCGGCTACCTGGAGGCGCACGCCACCGGGACCCGCGTCGGCGACCCGATCGAGTGGTCGGCCGCCTCGTCGGTGCTGCGCGAACTCGGCGCCGCCCCGGGCCGGATCGCCGTCGGCGCCGTCAAGGCGAACATCGGGCACCTCGACGCCGCCTCCGGCCTCGTCTCGCTCATCAAGACCCTGCTGGTGGTCCGGGACGGCAAGGTCCCGCCCGTCACCGGCTTCCGGGCCCTCAACCCGCTCCTGGAGACCGCAGGTTCGCCGCTGCGCGTCCCGTCCTCCGGCTTCGACTGGGACGGGGCCGGGGCCCCGCGCCGGGCCGGCGTCAGCTCCTTCGGCATCGGCGGCACCAACGCGCACGTCGTCGTCGAACAGGCCCCCGCCCCGGCCGGCCCCGCCGCCGAGGAGGACGCCGACGGCCCCGAGCACCTGCTCGTGCTCTCCGCGGCCACCCCGGACGCGCTGCGCGCCTCGGCCGACCGGCTCGCCGCCTGGCTGCCGGACGCCCCGTCCGTGCCGCTCGCCGACACCGCCCGCACCCTCGCCGCCGGCCGCGCCCCCCTCCCGTACCGCGCCGCCGTCGCCGGCCGCACCCGCGCCGAGCTGGCCGAGCGGCTGCGCGGGACCGCGGCCGGGCGGGCCGTCGGCCGGACGGCGCCGCCCGTGGTCCTCCTGCTGCCCGGCCAGGGCAGCCAGTACCCCGGCATGGCCCGCCCGTTCGCCGACGCCCTGCCCGGCTTCTCCGCCGCCCTCGACGACTGCCTGGCGCGGCTGGCCGACGGACCGACCGCCCGGGTGCGCGCCGCCCTGTACGACCCCGGGTTCCCGGCCGCCGAGCTGGAGCGCACCGAACTCGCCCAGGTCGCCCTCTTCTGCGTCGAGTACGCGGCGGCCACCGCCCTCGGCGGGCTCGGCGTCGCCCCGGTGGCGCTCGCCGGGCACAGCCTCGGCGAGTTCACGGCCGCCGCGCTCTCCGGAGTGCTGGGGCTCTCCGACGCCCTCGCGCTGGTGACCGCGCGCGGCCGGGCCATGGGAGACTGCCCGCCCGGCGCGATGGCCTCGCTCGCCGTGGGCGAGGACCGGGCCCGGGAGCTGGCCGCCGCGCACGGCCTGGAGCTCGCCGCCGTCAACACCCCGGAGAGCTGTGTGCTCGCCGGACCGGCCGGGGCCGTCGAGGCCCTCGCCGCGGCGCTCGACGGCGCCGAGCGGGTCCGGGTGCTGCGGACCAGCCACGCCTTCCACACCGGCCTGCTCGACCCGGCCGTCCCCCGGATCGAGGAGGCCGCCGCGCGGGTGCCGCTCGGCCGGCCCGCCGTGCCGTACGTGTCGAACGCGACGGGCGCCCTGCTGCCCGCCGGGTCCGCCGTCACCGCCCGGTCCTTCGCCGAACAGGCCCGCGGCACCGTCCGGTTCGCCGACGGCCTGGCCGCCGTCGCCCGCGCCCACCCCGACGCGGTGTGCGTCGAGGCCGGCCCCGGGCAGGCGCTCAGCGGCATGGCGGTCGCCGCCGGCCTCACCGCCGTCCCGCTCGGCGGCCGGCAGGGCGTCCTGGCCGCCCTCGGCGCCCTGTGGGCCGCCGGACTGCCGCTGGACCCCGCCGCGCTGACCCGGCCGGGCCGGCCGGCCCACCTGCCCGGCTACCCCTTCGCCGGCCCCCGCCTCCTCGCCCCGGCCGCCGCCGTCCGCACGGCCCCGCCGGCGAGCACCACGCCCCCGGCCCCCGCACCGGCGGCCGGCCCCGGGCCCGAGCCCGGCGCCGGGTCCGCCGCCGTCCCGGACCGCACCCCCGGCGAGCTGGTCGCCGCCCGCTGGACCGAACTCCTCGGCCGGACCGGCCTCACCCCCGACGCCGACTTCTTCGACCTGGGCGGCGACTCCCTCCTCGTCGTCCGGCTCGCCCACCGCCTGGGCGAGGACCTCGGGGTCCGCGTCCCCGTCCGTTCCCTGCTCACCGGCCCGACCCTGGCCGAGCACACCGCGCTCGCCGCCTCCCTGCTCCTCTCCGGAGACCGCGCATGACCCCCACGCCGACGCCCCCCGCCCCGACGACCCCCGCCTCCCGCTGGCTGCGCCGCGGCACGCCCCGGCCCGAAGCCGCCGCCCGCCTGGTCTGCTTCCCGCACGCCGGCGGCTCCGCCTCCTTCTTCGGCCGCTGGGACGCGCACCTGCCCGGGTACGAGCTGTACGCCGTCTGCTACCCCGGCCGCGCGGCCCGCCTGGCCGAGCCCCCGCCCACCGACCTGCCGGCGCTCGCCGCCGATGTCGCCGGCGAGCTGGAGCGTCTCGCCGACCGCCCGCTGGTCCTCCTCGGGCACAGCATGGGCGCCGTCGTGGCGTACGAGACGGCCCGCCTCCTCGAAGGCCGCGGCGTCCCCGTCCGCCACCTGTACGCCTCCGGGGCCCGCGCCCCGCAGCTGGCCCGCCCCGACGACGGGCAGGACACCTCGGCGATGGACGACGACGCCATCGCCGACGCCCTGCTGGCCCTCGGCGGCACCGACGCCGAACTCCTCGCCGACCCCGACTTCCGCGAGCTGGTCCTGCCGTACGTCTGCGCCGACTTCCGGATGTTCGACCGGTACGTCCACCGGCCCGAGCCGCTCCTCGGCTGCCCGGTCACCGCGATCGCCGGGGACGCCGACCCGCAGGTGGGCGCCGGGCACGCGGCGGCCTGGTCCGCCGTCACCTCGGGGCCCTTCCGCCACCACACCGTCCCCGGCGACCACTTCTACCTCGCCGACCGGCCGCCGTTCGGCCTGCTGGCCTCGGCGGAGGTGCCCCGTGCGGATTAGCGCCGCGCTGCTGCCGGAGTCCCGCGGCGGCCGGATCGTCGCCCTCGCCGCCGCCGTGGACGCGACGGCCGTCGGCCTCTTCCTCGCCGCCGCGACGCTCTACTTCGTCGGGACGGTGGGCATCCCCGCCGTCGCCGTCGGCGGCGTCCTCACCGCCGCCAACGTCCTCGGCCTGCTCGCCCCGGCGCCCTTCGGCTCCCTCGCCGGACGCCTCGGCGCGCTCCCCGTGTACGTGGGCCTCACCCTCGTCCGGGCGGCGGGCTTCCTCGCGTACGCCGCGGTCGACGGCCTCGCCGGCTACCTGGCCGTCACCTGCGTGGTGACCGTGGCCACCCGGGCCGCGATCCCGCTGCTCCAGGTCGTCGTGGGCGAGCTGGAGCCGCCCGAGCGGCGGACCCGCACCATGGCCGCCCTGCGCGCGGTCGCCAACATCGGGATGACGGCGGGCTTCCTGCTCGCCGCGGTCGTCCAGGCCACCCGCGAACGGTCCGCCTTCACCGCCCTGTTCGTCGCCAACGCCGCCGCCTTCACCGCCGTCGCCCTGCTGGTCCTGCGCGCCCGCCGGCTCTCCGGTCCCGCCGCGGAGAAGCCGCCGGCGCCCGCGTCCGGGGCGCCCGCGTCCGAGACGCCCGTGGCCGGGGCGCCCGTGGCCGAGGCGCACGGCTCCCCCTACCGTGACCGCCGCTTCCTCGCGGCGGCGGCCGCCAACGCCGTCCTCCTCCTCAACGACTCCGTCCTCTTCGTCCTCGTCCCGCTGTGGACCGCCCGCCAGGAGGGCCTGCCGTCCGGCACCGCCTCCGTCGTCCTCGCCGTCAACACGGTGCTGACGGTGGTGCTCCAGGTGTACGTGGCCCGGCTCGCCTCCGACGCGGCGGGCGCGCTGCGCCTGCTGTGGCCGGCCTGGCTGGCGCTGGTGGCGGCCTGCCTGCTCTTCGCCGCGGCGGACGGCCGCGGCCTCGCCGTCGCGCTCGGCGCCGTCGTCCTCGCGGTGACCGCGCTGACCGTCGGCGAGAACCTGCACGCGGTCTCCGCCTGGGAGCTGTCCTACGAGATGGCGCCGCCGGCGTCCCGCCCGCAGTACCTGTCCGTGTTCAGCATGGGCATGAGCGCCCAGCTGATCGCGGGCCCCGTCCTGATGACCGCCTTCGTCCTGCCGTCCGGCCCGCTCGGCTGGCTCGTCCTGGCCGGGCTCTTCACCGCCGCGACCGCCGTGTTCGCGGCGGCGGCCCGCCCCGCCGCGGCCGGCGCCCGTCCGGCGCACCCCCCGACCACCGCACCCACCCCAGAGAGGGCCCTCGTCTGATGTCCGCACCCGAGCAGGTCTCCGTCACCGAACCGGCCGAGCACTACCTGCTGTTCGCCGTCGGTCCCCGCCTCGACCACGCCGCCCGCCTCCGGGAGCTCGACCCGGCGGCCCGCTTCTCCGTGGTGTGCCGTCCCCAGCATCTCGCGGCGCTCACCGCCCTGCCCTCCGCCGAGGGCTTCCTGCGGGTGCTCGCGGTGCGCCAGGACGCGCCCGTCGAGGAGGTCGTCGCCCTGGCCCGCACGGTCCACGCGCTGGACCCGGTGACCCGGATCACCGCCTTCTGGGAGCAGGACCAGGACCGGGCCGCGGCCGTCGGCGAGGCCCTCGGCGTGGCCACCCACCGCCCGGAGACGGTGCGGCTCGTCCAGGACAAGGGCCTGATGCGGGAGCGGCTGCGCGAGACGGGCGTGGAGGACACCGCGGCGGCCCGCGCCTTCGGCGAGGACGACCTGCGGGCCTTCGGCGAGCGGGCCGGCTACCCGTTCATCGTGAAGCCGGTGGCGGGCACCGCGAGCTTCGGCGTCACCCTGGTCCACACGCCCGAGGAGGCGGCGGAGGCGTTCCGCACGGCTGCCGGCGACTTCCCCGGCATCAGCCGGCTCGGCGTGCTGGCCGAGGAGTTCCACAGCGGAGCCCAGTACAGCGTCGAGGCCTTCTCGGAGGCCGGCGAGCACGTGGTGGTGGCCGTCACCCGCAAGTACTCCGACCCGCGCGGCATGGTCGAGCTCGGCCACGTCCTGCCGGCGCCGCTGGACCCGGCGGACCGGGAGGCGGTCCACGCGCACGTGGTGCGGGTGCTGGACGCGCTGGGCGTGGAGTTCGGCCCGACGCACACGGAGGTCGTCCTCACCGGGGACGGCCCGCGGGTCATCGAGACGCACCTGCGGGTCGGCGGCGACGAGATCTTCAACCTGGCCAAGGACGCGACCGGCGTCGACATGATCGACCTCCAGACCCGGCAGGCGACCGGCGAGAAGGTGCTGCCCGAGGTCCGCGCCGTCCTGGAGAGCGACCGGGAGCCGCGCTGCGAGGCCGTCTGGTACACGGCCCCCGAGGTCACCGGCACCTTCATGGGGCTGGCCGGCGGCGAGAGCACGGACCCGGACGTGACGGTCCTCCTCACCCCCGGCTCCGGCCTGACCGGCCTGGCCGGCTCCTTCGCCCGGGTCGTCCGCGCACGGGCCTCGGCCCCCACGGCCGAGGAGGCGGTGACGAAGGTGCGCGCCAAACTGGACGCCCTCTCCCTCGTCTTCCACGTCACCCCGCCGGAGCGCGACCACGTCTGACGCGGAACGTCCCGGCCCGCCCGGATCGCCGTGCGCTCCGGGCGGGAGGGGATGCCGGCCGTTCCCGTTCGACTTGACGGACTCGTACCGGAACTCTCGAATCCCTTCACCTCGTCTCCCGTGCGTTCGCGCCGTTTTCGAAGCCGTCTTGGCGCGAACCCGGCCACCGAACCGGAGCCCGAGAACCGGGCGATCTCGCCTGAAACTGCGTCAAACCGCCCTGAAAATGCCCCAGTAGGCCGCCTCCGTACGGCGGGCGGGGCGGGGAAACCGCCGCCATAGGCTCGCGACCGCGCCGCGCACCACACCGTGCGAACGAATGAGGCGGATTCGACCGGTCAGGGGGCGACCGTCTGTGACGAAACCCGGCGGTCTCCGTTCCCGGCCCTGCGCTCCCGTATGGCTCGTCCCCTTCCTGTGGACCGTCGCGCTCGGCCTGTGGGGGCTTTCGCGGGAGGACAGCGTCTGGCGGGACGAAGCCGCGACCTGGCAGGTCGCCCTGCGGTCCACCGGCGACATCACGCGCATGCTGGAGCACGTCGACGTCGTCCACTCCCTCTCCTACCTGTTCATGCACGCCCTGTTCGAGTGCTTCGGCCCTTCGACCACGGTGTTGCGGCTGCCCTCCGTGCCGGCGGTCGCGGTGGGAGCGGCGTGCGTGGCGGAGATCGGGCGGCGGCTCTCCGGGAGCGCGGTGGGCCTGGGCGGAGGCCTCGCGTTCGGACTGATCCCCTCCGTGCAGTTCCACCTCCAGGAGGGCCGTCCGTACGCCCTGGTGGCGGCGGGCTCCGGGCTCTCGACGCTGCTGCTGGTGGCGATGCTCCAGGAGCGGCGGAACCGGTGGGGGCACTGGACCGCCTACGGCTGCGCGGTCCTGGTGTGCGCCCTCCTGAACTGGCTCTCGTTGCTGATCCTGCCCGCGCACCTGGCGACCCTGGCGCGGGCCCGGGCGGGGCGCGGGACGTGGGTCCGCTGGACCGCGGCGTCCGCGGCGGCGACGGCGGGCGCCGCGCCGCTGGTCCTCTTCAGCCGTACCCAGTCCGGGCAGGTGTCCTGGATCCCGCCGCTGACCTGGCACGTGCTGATCGGACCGGCGGTCCTGCTCGCCCTCGCCGGCGCCGGGGCCCTGCTGGACCGGCCCCGGGCGGGACGGCTCTCGGTGACGGCCGTCGGGCTGCCCCTCCTCGCGGTCCCACAGCTCGGCCTCGTCGGGATCTCGCTGTTCAAGCCGCTCTTCGTGGACCGCTACGTGCTGTTCAGCCTCCTGGGCACGGCCCTGATGGCCGGTGTCGTTCTCGGCGCGCTCGTGGAGGCGGTACGGCGGCGGTCGCGGTCCGCCGCGCGCCGGGTCCTTCCCTGCGCGGTCGCCGTCGCCTCGGTCGTCCTGCTTCCGCAGTCGCTCGCGAAGCGCTCGCCGCAGAGCCGGGTGGACGACGTCCTGGCGCCCGCGGCGCAGGTGGAGCGGTGGAAGAGGCCCGGCGACGCCGTGCTGTTCGTCCCGGCGGCGCGGCGGGACACCTGGTCGGTCTCGCCCGAGGCGTTCGCGGGCCTGCGGGACATCGCCCTGAAGGAGACGCCGGAACGTTCCGGCACGCTGAAGGGGGTGGAGTGGGACGCCGCGCGCATCCGGACCGAGATGCTCGCCCGGCAGCGCGTCATCCTCGTCACCGACGCGGGGGACGCGTCGGGGCCGGCGGTTTCGGCGCGGGACGGGGCCAAGCTCTCGACGCTGCGGGAGCACTTCCGGCCGGTGGCCGACGAGCAGGTCCGCGGCCGGAGGGTGACGGTGTACGAGCGGCGCACGCCCTGACCGGCCGCCGTGACCGCGGGCCCGAAACGACGAGATCCCGCCCGATCTTGCGATCGGACGGGATCTCGTCACCATTCCCGAGCTGACTCGAGAACGGCCGCTGGTGGACCTGAGGGGATTCGAACCCCTGACCCCCTCGATGCGAACGAGGTGCGCTACCGGACTGCGCCACAGGCCCCTGCGACGTGTGAAACATTAGCACCTCGATCGGCGAGAAGAAAAATCGCTTCCGCCGCAGGTCAGGCGCGGGCCCGCCGCACCGCCCTCATTCGTTGGCGGCACGGGGGCGGTCCTCCTCCGCGTACTGGTCGAAGAGCGGGGTGCGGCCGCGGTCCCGGCCGCGGCGCGGCGGGGCCGGGCGGCGGCGGGGGGCCGGCGAGGCGGCCGGGGGCTGCTCGGCGGCGGTGGAGGAGCGGGCCGCGCTCCAGGTCTCCGGGTCGGTGACGTCCACGCCGTTGGAGGCGCGCGGGGCGACCGGCGCGGTCACGTAGGTGGGCAGCGGCACCGGCACCGGGTCCCAGCTGTCGCCGCGAGCCGGGCCGCGCTCGCGCTGCTGGTCCACCCACTCGGCGTGGTCGGTCTGCTCGACCAGCGCGCGCCGGTCGGCCTCCTGCGGGGAGACCGGCTGGGCGGGCGAGGGCTCCGGCTCGGGCGCCGGCGCGGCGGCCCGGCGGCTCTCGCGGAGCCGGGCGGCGGCGGCCTCGGCGCGCCGCCGGTCCATCACGTAGACGAAGCGGCGGCGCTCCTGTCCGCGCAGGTGGACGATGTAGGCGCTGAGCAGCACGGCGGGCACGCCGGGCGCCCACAGGAAGGCGATGCCGCCGACGGCGGCGACGACGGCGCCGAGGGTGAAGGCGGAGAAGAGCACGATCGTGGTGCGCCGGCGGCGCGCCAGGGCCTTGCCGCGGCGGGCCCGCTCGGCGGCGGAGCGGGGGGCCTGGGCGGCCTCCGGCGCGGGTTCCGGTGCCGGCTCGGGGAGTTCGAGGCGCGCCTCGGTCCTGGCCGGAGGCGCGGAGAAGGCCCGGACGTCGACCGAGCCCAATTGCTCGGTCGCCGCGTCCGGGTCCACGTCGGTCGCCGCCTCCGGGGCCGTACGGTCCCGCTCGCGGAGCTCCTTGGCGTACCGGCGCTCCATGCCCGCCCGTCCGGAAAGGAGCCGGATGGCGGTGCTGAAGCGTTCCGTCGGACGGGCCTCGTTCAGCTCGTCCTGCCTGCGGAGCCACATCGGCACCAGGTAGGCGGCCCAGGCCCCGACGATGACTGCGTAGATGAGGCCGCTGCTGCTCACGCCTCACACGGTAGAGGGGTTCGCGACGGGCCATCGGCCAATTGGCCCGGTGTGTCGCACGATCTGGCTGATATCACTGAACTTTTTTGTGATTGTTCAGATCGATCGGTGTTCATATGCCACTGGAATTCGAACAGTTATATGAATTGTGCGATCGAGCGGCTATGCGGCGTCCCTGCGGCGCGTCCGGTGCCAGCGGGCGAGCAGCCCCTCCGGAACCTCCTCCGCGGTCAGCGCGAAGACCAGATGGTCCCGCCAGGCGCCGTCGATGTGCAGATAGCGCGGCCGCAACCCCTCCTCGCGGAAGCCGAGTTTCTCCACCACCCGGCGCGAGGGGCCGTTCTCCGGCCGGATGCACACCTCCATGCGGTGCAGCCCCACCACGCGGAAGCAGTGGTCCGTGGCGAGCGCCACCGCCGTCGGCATCACCCCGCGCCCGGCGACCTCGCTGTCCACCCAGTAGCCCACGTGCCCCGAGCACATCGACCCCCAGGTGATCCCCGCGACGGTCAGCTGCCCGGCCATCCGGCCCCGGTACTCGATGACGAACGGCAGCATCCGGCCCGCGTTCGCCTCCGACCGCAGGTGGCGCACCATCTGACGGTACGTGGGGCGCTGCGCGGGCGGCATGCCCGGCGCGGGCGGCGGCACCGTCGCCTCCCAGGGGCGCAGCCACTCGCGGTTGCGGCGGTTCACCTCCCGCCACTCCCGCTGGTCGCGCATCCTTATCGGGCGGAGCACCACGTCTCCGTCGGCGAGGACGGCCGGCCAGGCCGCGATCATGACGCCGGGCCCGCTTCCGCCGGTCTCGGGTGGTCGCCGCCGCGGATCTGGTCCACGGCGTGCCGCAGCAGCGGCTCCAGGACGGCGAGCCCGTCCCGCACCCCGCCGGTCGACCCCGGCAGGTTCACGATCAGCGTGCCGCCCGCGACCCCGGCGAGGCCGCGCGAGAGCGCCGCCGTCGGCACCTTCTCCCGGCCGTACGCCCGGATCGCCTCCGGGATGCCGGGGACGTGCCGCTCCAGGACCCGGGCGGTGACCTCGGGCGTCTCGTCGGTCGGCGAGATGCCGGTGCCGCCGGTCGTGAGGATCACGTCGTACCCGGCCGCGATCCCGGCCCGCAGCGCCGCCTCGACGGGCGCCCCGTCCGGGACGACCTGCGGCCCGTCGACCGCGAAGCCCAGCGCGCGCAGCCCCGCGACGATCAGCGGGCCGCCCTTGTCCTCGTAGACCCCGGCGGAGGCCCGGTTGGAGGCGGTGACGACGAGCGCCGCGTACGGCGTGGGCAGGGGGGCTCCGGAGGGCTTCCCCGCGGCGTGCCCGTGCTCGTGCTCGTGCGCGCCCGCGACCCGGCCGCCGCGCGTCACGCGTCGTCCCGGGTCCAGTGGCCCGACTTGCCGCCGGTCTTCTCCTCCACCCGCACGTCGGAGATGACCGCGCCCTTGTCGACCGCCTTCACCATGTCCACGACGGTCAGCGCCGCCACCGACACGGCGGTGAGCGCCTCCATCTCGACGCCGGTGCGGTCGGTGGTCCTGACGGTCGCCAGGATCTCCACGGCGTCGTCCGCGACCGTGAGGTCGAGCGTCACGCCGGAGACCGCCAGCGGGTGGCAGAGCGGGATGAGGTCGGGGGTCCGCTTCGCGCCCATGATCCCGGCGATCCGCGCGGTCGCCAGGGCGTCGCCCTTCGGCACGCCCTCGCCGCGCAGCAGCTCGATCACGCGCGGCGAGACGCGCACGCGTCCGCTGGCGCGCGCCGTGCGGGAGGTGACGTCCTTCGCCGATACGTCGACCATGCGGGCGGCGCCCGCCTCGTCGATGTGGGTGAGGCCTTGCTGCGTGCTCATCGCCGTGACACTCCCGGTCGCTGTGTGGGACGACACACCGTACCCCCGCCCGGCCCCCCTCAGCCGAGGAGGACCACGTCCAGCTCCTCCCCCGGGCCGGCGGCGGTGCGGTCCTCCGGGACCACGAGCAGGCAGTCCGCGTGGGCGAGGGCGGCGATCAGGTGGGAGCCGGCGCCGCCCACGGGGGTGACGGTGCCGGACTCGGCGTCGTACGCCCCCCGGAGGTACTGGCGCCGGCCGGCCGGGGAGGAGAGCGGGGCGTCGGCCTTCAGGGTGGCGCGGACGACCGGGCGGTGCAGGTCGGCCAGGCCCATCAGGGCGCGGATGGCCGGCCGGACGAAGAGCTCGAAGGAGACGTACGAGGAGACCGGGTTGCCCGGCAGGGCGAGGAGCGGGATCTGCTCGGCGCCGATCGCGCCGAAGCCCTGCGGCTTGCCCGGCTGCATGGCGAGCTTGCGGAAGTCGACCTGTCCGTCGGCGGTCAGGGCCTCCTTCACCACGTCGTAGGCGCCGACGCTGACGCCGCCCGTGGTGACGAGGAGGTCGGCCCGGATGAGCTGGTCCTCGATGGCGGCGCGGAGCGATTCGGCGTCGTCGGCGACCGCGCCGACCCGGTAGGCGAGGGCGCCCGCGTCCCGGGCGGCGGCGGCGAGCGCGAAGCTGTTGGAGTCGTGGATCCGGCCGGGGCCCAGCTCCTCGCCGGGCTGGACGAGTTCGCTGCCGGTGGAGAGGACCACCACGCGGGGGCGGGGCCTGACCCGGACCGTGCCCCGGCCGATCGCGGCGAGCAGGCCGATCTGCGGCGGCCCGAGGACGGTGCCGGCGGCGAGGGCGAGCTCGCCCGCGCCCACGTCGCTGCCGGCCCGGCGGACGTGGGCGCCGGCCTCCGCGGCGCGGTGCACCCGGACCTCGCCCGCGGCGCCCTCCGGGGCGCTGCTCGCGGCCCGCATGCCGGTGGCCGCGCCCTCGCCCGCGCCGCCGTCGGTCCACTCGACGGGGACGACGGCCTCGGCGCCGGGCGGCAGCGGGGCGCCGGTCATGATGCGGGCGGCCTGGCCGGGGCCGACCTCCGGCAGGCCGTCGGCGCCCGCGGCGACGTCGCCGACGACCGTGAGGACGGCGGGGAACTCCTCGGTGGCGCCCGCGACGTCGGCGACCCGGACCGCGTACCCGTCCATGGAGCTGTTGTCGAAGGGCGGCAGCGCCGCCGGCACCGTCACGTCCTCGACCAGGACGCAGCCCTGGGCGTCGAGCAGCTGGAGCTCGATCGGCTCCAGGGGGCGGACGGTCGCCAGGATGTCGGCCAGGTGCTCGTCGACCGACCACAGGCCGGCCCGGTCCGGTCCCGCGCAGGGGTCGCCCGGTCCGTGCCCGTGACCGCGGTCCTGCGGGTCCTGCGGGTCCTGCGGGTCCTGCGGGTCCTGGGACGGTGCCGCGTCGCTGCTCAAGGTGCTACATCTCCTCGCTGACATATCTCCGGAGCCAGGCCCGGAAGTCCGGTCCCAGATCTTCACGCTCGCACGCGAGTCTGACAATGGCACGCAGATAGTCGCCGCGGTCCCCGGTGTCATAGCGGCGTCCCTGGAAGACGACGCCGTGCACCGGGCCGCCGAGCTTCTCGTCGCTCGCCAGCTTCTGGAGCGCGTCGGTCAGCTGGATCTCGCCGCCCCGGCCGGGCTCGGTCTCGCGCAGCATGTCGAAGACGGCCGGGTCGAGCACGTAGCGGCCGATGACGGCGTAGTTGCTGGGCGCCTCGGCCGGCTCCGGCTTCTCCACCAGGTCGGTCACCCGCACCACGTCGCCGTCGACGGTCGGCTCGACCGCAGCGCAGCCGTACAGGTGGACCTGGGAGGGCTCGACCTCCATCAGCGCGACGACGCTGCCGCCCTCGCGCTCCTGGATCTCGACCATGCGCGCCAGGAGGGGGTCGCGCGGGTCGATCAGGTCGTCGCCGAGGAGGACCGCGAAGGGCTGGTCGCCCACGTGCGGCGCCGCGCACAGCACCGCGTGGCCGAGGCCGCGGGGGGCGCCCTGGCGCACGTAGTGCATGGTGGCGAGGTCGCTGGACTCCTGGACCTTGGAGAGTCGTTCGCCGTCGCCCTTGCGGAGCAGCGCCTCCTCCAGCTCGTAGTTCCGGTCGAAGTGGTCCTCCAGCGGACGCTTGTTCCGGCCGGTGATCATGAGCACGTCGGAGAGTCCGGCCGCGACGGCCTCCTCGACCACGTACTGGATCGCCGGCTTGTCGACGACCGGCAGCATCTCCTTGGGCGTCGCCTTCGTCGCCGGCAGGAAGCGGGTGCCGAGACCGGCGGCCGGGATGACAGCCTTGCTGATCCGGCCGGGCCGGGGGAACGACTGATTCATGCAGGCACCTTAACTGCTGGGGAATGAGAGGAAGATGTAACTCTGATTAACTTTCTCCCCATAAAGGCGGTTACGAACGATTCACGAGGATCTCCCGTGCAGAAAGTGAATGCGGACTTGTCCGAAAAAGCCCTCCTGCGGCGGCGACTTCTCGACGCGCGCGCCGCGCTCTCCCCCGACGCGCTCGCCCGGACCGCCGAGGCGCTGGCCGCGCACGGCCTCGGCCTGCCGGAGCTGGCCGGGGCCGCCACCGTCGCCGCGTACGTCTCGGTCGGCCGCGAGCCCGGCACCCGCGCGCTCCTCGACGCCCTGCACGCGCGCGGGGTGCGGGTCCTGCTGCCGGTGCTGCTGCCCGACAACGACCTGGACTGGGCGGTCTACGAGGGGCCGGAGGCGCTGGCGAAGGCCGGCCGCGGCCTGCTGGAGCCGACCGGCCCGCGGCTCGGGCCGGACGCCGTGTGCACGGCCGACGCGGTGCTGCTCCCGGGGCTCGCGGTGGACGCGCGCGGCATGCGGCTCGGCCGGGGCGGCGGCTCGTACGACCGGGTCCTCGCCCGGCTCGCCCGCGCCGGGAGGGAACCGGCCCTGGTGGTGCTGCTGCACGCGAACGAGGTGGTCGCGCGGGTCCCGGAGGAACCGCACGACCACCCCGTGCAGGCGGTGGTCACCCCCGAGGGGGCGACCCGCTTCGGCCGTTCGTGATCACCGGCCGGACGCTTTCCGGCCGTTCCGCGATCACGGCTTGAGCGTCAGCGTGTCCTTCGTCGCCGCGTCGACCGCGGCCTTGCCGTAGGCCCAGTCGTACAGCTCGCCCTCGGCCCAGGCGTCGGTCTGGTCGGTGTAGTTGTCGTGGAAGGCGTGGCCGGAGGCACCGGTCAGGTTGATCCACCGGGACTTGTCCCAGTCGCCGACGTTCACGACCATCCGCATCGACGGCACCCAGATGACCTCGTAGCCGCCGGCCGCGTTCCAGCCGGTCGCGTCGACCGCGGCCTCGCCGCCGCCGAGGTTCCACGGGCCGCGGTTGAGCAGCTTCTGGACCACGCCGGGTCCGGCGGTGCCGAGCGTCTGGTTCTTCAGGGTCAGCTGGTGCAGCCGGCCCCAGCTCCAGGTGGAGACGTCCTTGCCGAGCTTGGCGGTCAGCTCCCAGCGGGCGTCCTTCATCGCCCGGGCGAGCAGCTGGTCGCGGGTCTCGGTGGCCGGGTCGGTGCGGGTGGCGGGGGTGTTCCACCACGCGCTCTTCTCCTGCTTGAGCAGCGGGCGGACCACCTCGTACCAGCGGTCGCCGCCGTCCGGCTGCGCCGAGTCGGGGTCGCGCTCGCCGCACTCGCGGACCAGCTTGTTCTGCTCGTCGACCGGGCCGGTCGCGTCCACCGGGCGCACGTTGACGCAGTCGCCCTCGGCGCGCACCTCCTTGGGCAGCTTGTCGCCGAAGGAGAGCTTGAGGACGTTGCGCCAGACCGCGTTGAAGTACGCGGCGGCGGCCGAGTCGGGCTCCTGGGTGTAGTCCCAGCCCTCCAGGAGCTTCTGCGCCTCGCGGACGTACGGGTCGGAGACGTCGACCTTCAGCAGCAGCGGGTTGAGCAGGGTGGCGATCTCGCTGCGGTTGTCCGTCTGCATGGTCCGCATGTCGTCCGGCGAGATCTTGCCGCCGTCCTTGGTCTTCGACTCGATGAGGTCGTTGATCCGCTGACTGCGGGAGCCGTAGCCCCAGTCCTCGGTGAGCAGGTCGTCGTACTGCTCCGGGGAGATCACGGCCTGGTTGGCGGTGACGATGTAGCCGCGGTCCGGGTTGTACTCGTACGGCAGCTGCTCGAAGGGGATGTAGCCCTTCCAGCGGTAGGCGGAGTTCCAGCCGGGGGCGGGCACGGTGCCGTCGCCGGTGGCGCGGCGCGGGATCTTGCCCGGGGACTGGTAGCCGATGTTGCCCTTGGTGTCGGCGTAGACGAGGTTCTGCGAGGGGACCTCGAAGTTCTTCGCGGCGGCCCGGAACTGCTTGAAGTCCTTGGCGAGGTTGAGCGCGAAGATCGCGTCCATGGACTTGCCGGGCTGGAGGGCGGTCCACTGGAGGGAGACGCCGTAGCCGGTGCCGCGGTCGGGGGCGGAGTTGCCGACGGGGGCCTTCTGGCCGACCTGCTCCAGTTCGGAGGAGCGGTCGGAGACCAGCGGGCCGTGGTCGGTGGAGCGGACGGTGATGGTCCGGCTGGAGCCGCCGGCGACCTTGATGGTCTCCTCGCGGGTGTCGAAGGGCTTGACCTTGCCGTCGACGAGGTAGCCCTCGGGGCTGACCTTCTCCAGGTAGAGGTCGGTGACGTCGGCGCCGAGGTTGGTGAGGCCCCAGGCGATGGAGTCGTTGTGGCCGATGATCACGCCGGGCATGCCGGAGAAGGTGTAGCCGGCGACGTCGTAGCGGCAGGTCGCCGAGACCGAGCGGCAGTGCAGGCCCATCTGGTACCAGAGGGACGGCAGCATCGGCGCGAGGTGCGGGTCGTTGGCGAGCAGCGGCTTGCCGGAGGTGGTGAGCTCCCCGGAGACGACCCAGGAGTTGGAGCCGATGCCGTTGCCGTTGGGGCCGAGCAGCGCGGGCACCTGGTCGAGGACGTCCGAGAGGCCGGAGAGGGCGGCGAGCTGGGCGCTCGGGCCGCCGGTGCCGCCGGCCGCGCCCGTGCCGGTGCCGGCGCCGTCGGCGTCCTCGTCGTCCTTGCCCGCCTTCGGGTCGAACTTCTTCGTCACCGGGTCGACCGTGCCGCGGTCGAGGATCGGCTGGTGGAGCTCGTACGGGTACGCCGGGTAGAGCTGCTTGATCTGCGCCGGGGTCAGCCGGCTGGTGAGCAGCGAGCGGTCGATCTCGTCCTGCATGTTGCCGCGCAGGTCCCAGGCCATGGCCTTGAGCCAGGCCACCGAGTCGACCGGGGTCCACGGCTCGATCGCGTAGTCGTTGGTGAGGGCCAGGGCCGCGTACTCGACGGAGACGTCCTTCGGCGCCCGGTCCTTCAGGTAGGCGTTGACGCCCTCCGCGTACGCCTGGAGGTACTTCTTCGTCTGCGGCGCCAGGACCTTGTCGTACTCCTGCTGCGCGACCTGGCGCCAGCCCAGGGTGCGCAGGAAGGCGTCGGTCTCGACCTGGCCCTCGCCGAACATCTCGGAGAGGCGTCCGGCGGTGAGGTGCCGGCGGACGTCCATCTCGTAGAAGCGGTCCTGCGCCTGGACGTAGCCCTGCGCGCGGAAGAGGTCGGCCTCGGTGTCCGCGTAGATCTGCGGGACGCCGAGGGCGTCCCGCTTGACCTCGACATCGCCGGAGAGCGCGTCGATCCGGGCCTCGCCGGTGGTCTGCGGGAACGAGGCCCGGACGGTGCCGACTCCCCACCAGCCGCCGAAGGCGACGGCCCCGACCAGCGCAAGGACCAGGAGCAGGACGATCAGGCGGGCGCGCCTGCCTTTCTTCTTGGCGGGGGGCGCGGTCGTGTTGGAGGGCATCGCTGTCCTTCGAGGGGCAGGGTGGTCCTGGAGTACGGGAGCCACCTTAGGCGCAGCGCCTGGGCGCCTTGGACGCGGTGTCAGGGAGGAACCGTACGGATGACCGTCCGATGACCGTATCGGAGAGGACCGGAGCGCAAAGAAGGCGTCAAGAAAGCGTTAAAGATTAGGTAAGGTAACGAAGTACCTGGTGCTGGAGGAACGATCCGGCGCGTGCGAGGGGAAGGAACGGCGCACTGACTGTCCACGAGCTCAACGAACTCCTGCTGATCAGCTCACTGGTGCTGCTGATCGCGGTCGCCGCCGTCCGGATCTCGTCCCGCAGCGGCCTCCCCAGCCTGCTGCTCTACCTCGGCATCGGCGTCGCCATCGGACAGGACGGCATCGGCAACGTCGCCTTCGACAACGCCGAACTCACCCAGGTCATCGGCTACGCGGCCCTCGTCGTCATCCTCGCCGAGGGCGGCCTCGGCACGAAGTGGAAGGAGATCAGGCCGGCCCTGCCGGCCGCGGTCGTCCTCTCCACCGTCGGCGTCGCCGTCTCCGTCGGCATCACCGCCGCCGGCGCCCACTACCTCGTCGGCCTGGAATGGCGGCAGGCCCTGATCATCGGCGCCGTCGTCTCCTCCACCGACGCCGCCGCCGTCTTCTCCGTGCTGCGCAAGGTGCCGCTGCCGTCCCGGGTCACCGGCGTGCTGGAGGCCGAGTCCGGCTTCAACGACGCCCCCGTCGTCATCCTCGTCGTCGCCTTCTCCTCCGCCGGGCCCGTCGACGACTGGTACGTGCTCGTCGGCACGATCGCCCTGGAGCTCGCCATCGGCGCCGCCATCGGCCTCGCGGTCGGCTTCGTCGGCTCGTACGGGCTCAAGCACGTCGCCCTGCCGGCCTCCGGCCTCTACCCGATCGCCGTCATGGCCATCGCCGTCACCGCCTACGCGGCCGGCGCCCTCGCCCACGGCTCCGGCTTCCTCGCCGTCTACCTGGCCTCGATGGTCCTCGGCAACGCCAAGCTGCCGCACGCCCCCGCCAACCGCGGCTTCGCCGAGGGACTCGGCTGGATCGCCCAGATCGGCATGTTCGTCCTGCTCGGCCTGCTCGTCACCCCGCACGAGCTCGTCCACGACTTCTGGCCCGCCGTCGTCATCGGCCTCGTCCTGACCATGGTCGCCCGGCCCATGGAAGTGCTGGTCAGCCTGCTGCCCTTCCGCATCCCCTGGCAGGAGCAGGCCCTCATGTCCTGGGCCGGCCTGCGCGGAGCCGTCCCCATCATCCTCGCCACCATCCCGATGGTGGGGCAGATCGAGGGCAGCGAGCGGATCTTCAACATCGTCTTCGTCCTGGTCGTCGTCTACACCCTCGTCCAGGGCCCGACCCTCCCCTACCTGGCGAAGGCGCTGAAGCTCGGCGACTCCGCCGGGACCGCCGACCTCGGCGTCGAGTCCGCCCCGCTGGAGCGGCTCCGCGGCCACCTGCTCTCCGTCGCCATCCCCGAGGGCTCCCGGATGCACGGCGTCGAGGTCGCCGAGCTGCGCCTCCCGGCCGGCGCCGCCGTCACCCTCGTCGTCCGGGACGACGCCAGCTTCGTCCCGGGGCCGGCGACCGTCCTGCGCAAGGGCGACGAACTGCTCGTCGTCGCCACCGACCCGGTGCGCGACGCCACCGAGCGCCGGCTGCGCGCGGTCGGCCAGGGCGGCAAGCTCGCCGGCTGGCTCGGCACCGGGGACGGGCGGAAGGCGGTCACCACGACAGCGACCCGCTTCCACCGGCCGGCCTCCATGACGGGCAAGGACGCGCCGCCGACGGGTGACCCCGGGCGAACGGATCGTTAATCGCGGGCATTATTTCGGGGTCAGGAGCGTTCTTCCCAGTGGAATCGCAGGCGGGAGAACGCTCCTCCCTGTACCATGAAGGCACACTTGATCGAACCAACTCTGCCTGACGCAGAGCTGGCGCGACCGTATGGCGGCCGGCGCCCCTCCGCAGGGGGCCCTCCCGGTATCTACCGCAGTTCCGCGCAAGAGGACAGCTCTCGGCGAGACCGGCACCACCGTGCCCGCGCGCTACCAGGCGGCAGAAAGGCCAGGACCGTGGCGTCCACGGTCGTCTCCGAGAAGCGGCCCGGCTACGGGCAGCTGCTGCGCACCCCCGGTGCGCTCTCCTTCCTGCTCCCCGGCTTCGCCGCCCGGCAGCCCTTCGCGATGCTGACCATCGGCATCGTCCTGCTCGTCCAGCACACCACCGGTTCCTACGGCAGCGCCGGCGCCGTCGCCGCCGTCACCGGTGTCTCCATGGCGCTCTTCGCCCCGCAGAGCGGCAAGCTCGCCGACCGCTTCGGCCAGCGGGCCGTCCTGGTCCCCGGCGTCCTCGTCCACTCCGCCGCCGTCTCGCTGCTCGTCGTGCTCGCGCTGGCCGGCGCCCCGCTGTGGGCGCTGTTCCTCGCCGCCGTGCCCGCCGGCGCCTCCGTCCCGCAGGTAGGCCCCATGGTCCGGGCCCGCTGGGCGGCCAAGCTCGACGGCACCCCGCTGATGCCGACCGCCGCGGCCTTCGAGTCCGTCACCGACGAGTTCACCTTCGTCGTCGGCCCGGTCCTCGCCACCGCCCTGTGCACCGGCGTCCACCCCGCCGCCGGTCTGATCACCGAAGCCGCCCTGACGCTCCTCGGCGGCCTCTTCTTCGCCGCCCAGCGCGCCACCCAGCCGCCGCACGGCCTGTCGGCCGCGGCCGGCCGCGACGGCGCCGAGCCGCACCGCTCCGCGCTCTCCGTCCCCGGCGTCCGCGTCCTGATCGTCGCCTTCCTCGGCATCGGCGCCGTCTTCGGCGGCATGCAGGTCTCCCTCACCGCCTTCAGCGAGGAGATCGGCAACCCCGGCGCGAACGGCCTGCTGTACGGCGTCTTCGCGGCCGGCAACATGCTCGCCGGCATCGCCATGGGCGCCGTCGCCTGGAAGACCGGCCCCCGCCGCCGCCTGATCCTGGGCTACGCCGGCCTCACCGTCGCCGCCTCCCTGCTGTGGAGCGCGCACTCGGTGGTGCTGCTCGGCGCCCTCGGCCTCGTCGTCGGCCTGTGCATCGCCCCGGCCCTGATCACCGGCTACACCATCGTCGAGACGCTCATCCCGGCGACCGCCCGCACCGAGGCCTTCACCTGGCTCACCGGCGCCGTCGCCCTCGGCCAGGCCCTGGCCGTCACGGTCGCCGGCCGGCTCGCCGACGCCCACGGCTCCGGCGCCGGATTCCTCGTCCCGGCCGCCGGCACCGCCCTCGCCTTCGTCACGCTCGTCGCCCTGCGCGGGAAGCTCAGGCCGCGCGAGGCGAGCCGGGTCGCGGCACGTGGTGTCGGTCACCGCGTGCCGGTGGCGGTGGACTGAACCGACGGAATACGTCACTATGGATCGTCGTTAGCACTCGATGAGTGTGAGTGCCAGGAGGAAGACTAGTGCCGACCTACCAGTACCAGTGCACCGAGTGCGGCGAGGGCCTTGAGGCGGTCCAGAAGTTCACGGACGACGCGCTGACCGAGTGCCCCGCCTGCCACGGCCGCCTCAAGAAGGTGTTCTCCGCCGTCGGCATCGTCTTCAAGGGCTCCGGCTTCTACCGGAACGACAGCCGCGGTGCCTCGTCCAGCAGCTCCCCGGCCTCGAAGAGCTCGATGTCCTCCACGACGTCCACCTCCTCGACCCCGTCGTCCTCGGACGCGAAGCCGGCCGCGTCGACGACCACGACCACCACGACGTCCTCGTAGCCGTCCTCGCCCCCGGCCGCCTGAGGCCGCGCGCACCACGAGACCCCGGCCCCGGCCCCCTCACGAGGGGGCCGGGGCAGCGGCACGCCCGGACGCCGGCGGGCCCAGGAGCCAGGGGTGCGCGGGTCCGGCGCGTACACGGTCTCGGCGGGGGCGGGGCGGGTGCGTAGGGTGACCGGCATGGTGAGCAGCGCTTCCGGCTCCGCGGCCGACGACACGTACGCCGAGATCGGCGTGATCGGGGGCTCCGGCCTCTACTCCTTCCTCGACGAGGTCCGCGAGGTCCCCGTCACCACCCCCTACGGCGACCCCAGCGACTCCCTCTTCCTCGGCGAGGTGGCCGGCCGGCGGGTCGCCTTCCTCCCCCGCCACGGGCGCGACCACCGCATCCCGCCGCACCGGATCGACTACCGCGCCAACCTCTGGGCCCTGCGCTCCGTCGGCGTCCGCCAGGTCCTCGGCCCCTGCGCCGTCGGCGGCCTGCGCCCCGAGTACGGCCCCGGCACCCTCCTCGTCCCCGACCAGCTGGTCGACCGGACGAAGAACCGCGCCCAGACCTACTTCGACGGCGAACCGCGCCCCGACGGGGCCGTCCCTAACGTCGTCCACGTCTCCTTCGCCGACCCCTACTGCCCCGACGGGCGGCAGGCGGCGCTCAAGGCCGCCCGCGCCCGGGACTGGCGGGCCGTCGACGGCGGCACCCTCGTCGTCGTCGAGGGCCCCCGCTTCTCCACCCGCGCCGAATCCCGCTGGCACGCAGCCAACGGCTGGTCCGTCGTCGGCATGACCGGCCATCCCGAAGCCGTCCTCGCCCGCGAACTCGGCCTCTGCTACACCTCCCTCACCCTCGTCACCGACCTCGACGCGGGCACCGAGACCGGCGAGGGCGTCTCCCACACCGAGGTCCTGCGCGTCTTCGGCGAGAACGTCGGCCGGCTCCGCGCCGTCCTCTTCGACGCGATCGCCGCCCTCCCGGCCACGGTGGACCGCGCCTGTCTCTGCACCCGTGCCCACGACGGCTGGGACCTCGGCATCGAACTGCCGTAACGCTCCCCAAACCGCCCGTGGGAGTGGGCGGGTCGTCCACAGGCCGTGGACCGTCCACAGGCCGGAGCGGGATCCGGCGCGGGGCGGGACCCTGGCCGCATGAACACGACGCACGCCCCCACCCCCGTCCCCGCCCCCTGCGAGGTGCCGGACTTCCCGCCGCTGCGCGTACGCGGCGGGCGGTTCCGGCCGCGCCGGGCGCCCGGCGCGCTCCTCCTCCTCGCGGCCGCCGCGCTCGCCCTGGTCGCCACCGCGCCGGCCGCCCCACCGGGCGGCGGGCCCGGCTCCGGGTCACGTCCCGTGGCGGTGCCCTCCGCCCGCTCCCCCGCCGCCGCCCCGGTGCGGCTCGTGTCCGCGCCGGTGCGGATCGCGGACGCCGAGGCCGTACGGCTGCTGCGGGCCGGCGACCGGGTGGACGTCATCGCCGCGCCGCTCGTCGGCTCCCCGTCCGGGGGCGGCGGTGCGGTGCGGGTGGTGGCGCGGTCCGCGCGGGTGGCCGAAGTCCCGAGCCCGGGGGAAACCCGCCCGGACGGAGGGGCGTTGGTCGTCCTGTCCGTGCCCCGGGCGACCGCGACGGCGCTGGCGGGTGCCGGTGTCACGTCCCAACTGGCGGTGACGCTGTGCTGATTCGCACGGACACGCTGTCAAGTCACCGTCCCGTGTGTACGGATTGGACGGCCTCGCGCCCTTCACGGCCTAATGGCTCCGCACACAGCAGCACACCCCTAGAAAGGCACCCCGGTGGCGAAGAAGGAAAGCGTGATGGCGGGCTTCAAGGCCTTCCTCATGCGCGGAAACGTGATCGACCTCGCCGTGGCGGTCGTCATCGGCGCCGCGTTCACCAACATCGTGAACTCGGTCGTCAAGGGAGTCATCAACCCGCTGGTGGGCGCCTTCGGCACCCAGGACCTGTCGAGCTACCAGTCCTGCCTCAAGGGCCCCTGCGAGGTGGACGACGCCGGCAACGTGGTCTCCGGCATCCCGATCATGTGGGGAACGGTCCTCAGCGCGATCCTCAGCTTCCTCATCACCGCGGCCGTCGTCTACTTCCTGATGGTCCTGCCGATGGCCAAGGTCCTCGCCAAGCGTGCCGCGCACGACAAGGCGAAGGAGGGCGTCCAGGAGACCATGGAGGTCAGCGAGCTGGAGGTGCTCAAGGAGATCCGCGACCACCTGGTCGCGCAGCGCGGCCCCGGCAGCGACAAGGGGACGCACTCCACCCCCTGACCGGAGGTGCGCTCCGGCGTCAGAGGTGGTGCGGCGGCTTCTCGTCGAGGAAGCGCGCGAGGTCGGCGGCGCTGCCGCCGGTCGGAGGCCGCTCGCCCCACCCGCGGTCCGTGTCGTCCGCGGACTGCGCGTCCAGCGGATCGTCGAAGACGATCGCCGGCTTCGGGCGGTTTTCGGAATGCGGCCGAATGCCGTTCGGCTTCGCGTCTCGCGGTCCGTGGGCGGGGGCGGTGCTCATGTCTTCAGGGTACGCCCGCTCCCCCGCCCCGGACCCTCCCGGCCGGTGCTCTCCCGGCCGGTGCTCTCCGGGTCACCGGTCCTTCGGGTCCAGCGCCCACAGTCCGAGGACCACCAGGAACGACAGGACGAGGAAGCCCGCGCCCCACCAGGCGGTGCCGGTGTCGCCGGACATCCACTCGTCCACCACGATGGTCAGCCCCCAGAGCTGGCCGATCACCACCGTGAGCGCCAGCGCGAGCCGCGCCGACAGCTTCGAGGAGCGCTCCGGTTCCTGCTCCGTGCCCGCCCCGGGGCCCGGCCCGGTGTGCCGGATCCGCGGGTCGCCGTAGCCGCTCGTGGGCCGGATCTGCGGATAGCGCTCGTGCACCGGCCGGTTCAGCCGCGGCTGCGCGCTGCCCGGGGTGTAGGAGGGGCGCTCCGGGAGCGGGTTCTCGGTCGTCATGCGCGCTCGCTCCGTTCTGTTCCGGCCCGGGCGGCGGGCGCCCCGGCCCGGAGGGCCGCGCAGGGCGGGGTGCCGGCGCCGCGCTGGCGGCAGTACCCCTCCTGGAGGCTCTCGCCGGAGCGGGCGGTGCCGATGGCCCAGACGCTGCCGTCGATCTGCTCGATCAGGATGACCTTGGGCAGGCCGCGCGGCGGCGGGCCGGCCGTGACCTCTCCCGTGCGGGCGTCGAAGACGCCCTCGTGGCAGGGGCAGTACAGCTCGCCCTCGCTGCCCCGGTCCTTGCGCCAGAGGACGGCGCAGGCGAGGTGGGTGCAGACGGCGGAGTAGCCGGCGAGGGTGCCGTCCTCCATGCGGACCGCGATCGCCCGGTCCTCGTCGCCCGGGTAGCGGAAGGCGAGGGACTCCCCCGGCAGGATCCGGTCGGCGATCTTCTTCACCTCGGGGGTGCCGTCGGGGTCGCCGTGCCGGTGCAGGATGCCGGAGGCGACGGCGACGCCGCCGACGGCGAGGCCGCCGGAGACGGTGGCGACGATCCGCAGGTAGTCGCGGCGGGTGGTGAGCGAGTCGGCGGCGATCCGGTCGCGGAGCGCCTCCTGCGCCGCGTCGGTCTCCCCGGGTCCCAGCCTCTGCGCGCCGGAGGACGGACCGGAGGCCGGGCCCGGACCGTCGGCGGGCGGCTGTTCGGTGACGCTCATCGGACATCCACTCCGTTGATCTCGACGACCGGGAGGCCCCCGGGGACGGGCCACTGGACCTTGTCGGCGGGGACGACCATCGCCACGCCGGTCTGGACGACGACGTCGCCGAAGGCGAAGGAGTCGGCGACCTGGACGCCGGGGCGTTCGGCGCGGAGCTCGTCGAGGGTGCCGTAGAAGAGGGCGCCGGTGGGGCAGACGGTGGCGCACATGGGGGCGAGGCCGTAGGCGGTGCGGTCGTAGCAGAGGTTGCACTTCATCTGGAGCTTCGCCCGGAGGTCGATCTTCGGGACGCCGAAGGGGCAGGCGTTGACGCAGTTGGCGCAGCCGATGCAGCGGGTGGTGTCGGCCTGCTGCACCACTCCGTCGGCGGTCACCAGGATCGCGTCGGCGGGGCAGACCTCGGCGCAGGGGGCGACGGGGTCCTCGCAGTGCATGCAGACGGTGGGGAGGGAGGCGACGGAGTGGCCCTCGTCGGTGTAGTCGAGGTGGATCATCGACTTGCCGCGGTGCGAGTCGCATTCGCGGCAGGCGGAGACGCATGCCTGGCAGCCGATGCAGCGGCCCGGGTCGATGAAGATCGTGCGGCCCATCATGTGCGGTCAGCTCCTCTCCGCGGTGCCCCGGCCCTGCGGGGACGTGGGCGGCAGGGGGTCGGTGCGGGAGACCTGGGTCTCGGGGTAGGCGAGCTGCCCGGGGGCGGTCGGGGGCGCGGGGACCTCGTCGACGCGTTCGGCGGCCTCGATGCGGGCGGCGCAGACCTTGTACTCGGGGATCTTCGAGCGGGGGTCGAGGGCGTCGACGGTGAGGGCGTTCGCGGCGGTGGGGACGGGCCAGTGGTAGGGGACGAAGACGGTGTCGGGGCGGATGGCCTCGGTGACCAGGGCGGGGAAGACCTCGCTGCCGCGGCGGGTGACGACGCGGACGGGGTCGCCGTTGCGGAAGCCGTGGGAGGGGTGGACCTCGACCCACGGGCGGGGGGTCTGTTCGACGAGCGCGCCGAGCCGGCGGGTCTGGTTGCCGGAGAGGAAGTGGGCGACGGTGCGGCCGGTGGTGAGCGAGAGGGGGTACTCCTCGCTGTACGGGTCCATCGGCGGGTGCCACTCGACGACCTGGAGGTGGATCTTGCCGTCGGGGTGGTAGGTGCGGCCGTCCTCGAAGAGGCGGGGGGTGCCGGGGTGCTCGGTGGTGGGGCAGGGCCAGGCGATGCCGCCGGTCTCCTCCAGGCGCTCGTAGGTGATGCCGTAGTAGTCGTTGACGGTGCCGGCGGAGGCGATCCGCAGCTCCTCGAAGACGGAGCGGGAGTCGGGGAAGGCGAACTTGTCGCCGGCGCCGAGCCGCTTGGCGAGCTCGCACATGACCCAGGTGTCGGTGCGGACGCCGGCCGGGGGCTCCTGGGCCTTGTTGTGCTTGACGACGCGGGCCTCGGCGTTGGCCATGACGCCCTCGTCCTCGGCCCAGACGGTGACGGGGAAGACGACGTGGGCGTTGGCGGCGGTCTCGGAGAGGAAGAAGTCGAACTGGGCGTGGAACTGGAGGGCGTCGTAGCCCTCCTTGACCGTGGCGTAGTTCGGGAGGGAGACGAAGGGGTTGTTGCAGATGCCGATGAGGCCGCGGATCTCGGCGCGCTGCATCTGCCAGACCATCTCCATCATGGAGGTGCCGGCGGCGGGGAGTTCGGATTCCTCGATGCCCCAGATCTCGCAGATCTGGCGGCGGTGCTCGGGGTTGGAGATGGAGCGTCCGCCGGGCAGGAGGTCGGACTTCTGGCCGTGTTCGCGGCCGCCCTGGCCGTTGCCCTGGCCGGTGATGGTGCCGTAGCCGGCGCCGGGCTTCCCGATGTTTCCGGTGGCGACGCACAGGTTGATGATGGTGAGGCAGTTCTCGACGCCCTGGGAGTGGTGCTCGACGCCGCGGGCGTGCCAGGCCATGGCCTTGCCCGCGCCGGCGAACATGCGGGCGACCTGGACGATCTGTTCCTCGGGGACGCCGCAGATCCGCGCGGAGCGGGAGGGCGGGTACTCGGCGACGGTGGCCCTGACCTCGTCCCAGCCGGTGGTGTGACCGGCGAGGTAGGCCTCGTCGGTGAGGCCCTCGGCGACGATCACGTGCAGCACGGCGTTGAAGAAGGCGGAGTCGGTGCCGGGCTTGAGGGCGACGTGGACGTCGGCGGTGCGGGCGATGGCGGTCTGCCGGGGGTCGACCACGATGAGGGAGGCGCCGCGGTCGCGGGCCCCCCACAGGTACTGGGTCATCACCGGGAAGCATTCGCCGACGTTGGAGCCGGCGATGAGGAGGCAGTCGGTGAGGAGGATGTCGGAGAAGGGGTTGCCGGCCCGGTCGATGCCGAAGGCGAGCTTGTTGGCGCCGGCGGCGGAGACCATGCAGAGGCGCCCGTTGTAGTCGACGTGCTTGGTCTTCAGGGCGACGCGGGCGAACTTGCCGACGAGGTAGGTCTTCTCGGAGAACAGGCTGGCGCCGCCGAGCAGTCCGAAGGCGTCGTTGCCGTACTCGGCCTGGATGCGGCGGATCTCGGCGACGGTGTGGTCGAGGGCCTCCTCCCAGCCGACCTCGCGGAACTCCTCGTCGCGGTTGCGGCGCAGGAGCGGGGAGGTGAGCCGGTCGGGGTGGTTGACCTGCTGGTAGGCGTTGATGCCCTTGGGGCAGAGCCGCATCCGGTTGATGTCGTGGTTGCGGGGCTCGACGCCGAAGACCTTGCCCGCGCGGTCGACCCGCAGGTACATGCCGCACTGCACGCCGCAGAAGCAGCAGTGGGTGGGGACGAGCGTCTCCTCGTTCTGGTCGGCGTGCCACCGGTCGGCCGGGATCCCCCCGGCGTCCCGGAAGTTCCGCGTCCCGGGCGGGGCGACGGAGGGGTCGAGCGGCACTGCCCGGGAGGGGTCGGTCGCGGTCACTCGCTGAAGCCCTTCTTGACGTGGGTGAGGTAGGCGCCGCCGCGCAGGACGCGCTTGCAGCGGGGGCAGTACTCGGCCCACTCGTCGAAGTCGAGCTTGAGGTCCTTCATGGTGCCGCGCAGGTTCTCGACGTAGTCGGGGGTGTCGATGGGCTCGTGGCAGCGGCGGCAGCCCTGGAGCTCCTCGTCCTTGCGCCGGGAGGTGTACTTGAAGAGCTGCATGCCGACGGCGGCGGGGCGCTGGACGATGTGGAAGAACTTCCCGAAGGGGATGTAGATGAGGGTGAAGACGACCGAGACCATGTGGAGGATCGCCAGGAACTCGTAGCCGCCGCCGTGCAGGAAGATCGACGAGAAGGTGAGCAGCAGGCCGGTGACCGAGATGACGACGAGGGCGATCAGCGGGATCAGGTCGTAGGCGAAGCGCTGGCCGGTGACGGCGCCGCGGTCCTTCATGCGCCGCCACAGGAAGTAGGAGGCGCCGGCGATGACGAGGACGGCGGCGATGTCCAGGCCGTGGAACATGAGCCAGCCGAGGACGTTCAGCGAGTCGAAGCCGAGGACCTTGAAGCCCCAGATCCGCATCTCGTAGCCGGGTCCGTCGCCGGTGGCGGACGTGAAGGTGAACCAGCCCCAGGTGAGCGGGAAGGTGATGAGGGCGGCGAGGACGCAGCCCCAGAAGAGGAGCTGGTGGGCGGCCCAGCGGGCGTGCGAGCGGGCGCCGAGGAACTTCTGGAAGCCGAGGTAGGTGGCGATCATCTTCGGCAGGGCGGTGGGGGCCCGGCGGAAGTTCGCGGCGGAGAAGAAGGAGCGCCAGCCCTGGCGGAAGAGGCGCCGGGCGCCGGGGGCGGAGATCCAGACGGTGTAGCGGTAGACAACGCCGAAGGCGAGGAAGACGGTGGCGACGGCGTAGGGCAGCAGGGCCGAGTCGAAGTCGCGGAGCAGCCGGCTGCCGAGGACGATCGCGAGGATCAGCAGCAGGGAGACGGCGGTGGCGGTGAGGGCGGCGCGGCGGCGGACGGCGGCGGGGGTCTGGGGCGCGCGGCCGTCCGCGGCCGGTGCGGGCGCCGGTTCCGGCTCGGTGGTGGGGGGCTCGGCGGTCTGCGGTGGCTCGGTCACGGGGCCACGGTAGGACGCATGTACCTTTTAGGCCCGTTATGCCCGGCATGGGAGTGAACGTGTCGCAGAGGGGTCTCCGGGCGGGGTCACACCGCTTTCCGGGCGGGGCCGCACCCCGTTCCGGGCGGGGTCACACCGCGTTCAGGCCGTGGCTCCGGAAGACCTCGCGGACCGCCGCGACCTGCTCGGGGGCGGGCGACGGGGTGTCGTGGAGGGTGAAGGGCATGTCGAGGGCCCGCCACTTGGCCTCGCCCAGCTTGTGGAAGGGGAGGACGTCGACGCGGGAGACGTTGCCGAGGCCGCCGGCGAAGGCGGCGACGCCCTCGACGTTGGCGGGGTCGTCGGTGAGGCCGGGGACGAGGACGAAGCGGACGTGCACCTCCTGGCCGAGGCCGGCGAGCCGGCGGGCGAAGTCCAGGGTGGGCTTCAGGGGGCGGCCGGTGACCTTCCGGTACGTCTCCGGGTCCCAGGACTTGATGTCGAGGAGGACCAGGTCGGTGTCGCGCAGCAGCGCGTCGGTGGCGCGGGCGCCGAGGAAGCCGGAGGTGTCGAGGGCGGTGTGCAGGCCCAGCTCGTGCTTCATCCGGTGCAGCAGCTCGCCGGTGAAGACGGGCTGGAGGAGGGGTTCGCCGCCGGAGACGGTGGCGCCGCCGCCGGAGGCGGAGATGAAGCGGACGTACTTGGCCGCCTCGGCGATCACGTCGTCGGCGGAGGTCCGCCTGCCGTTGCGCATCCGCCACGTGTCGGGGTTGTGGCAGTAGAGGCAGGTCAGCGGGCAGCCGGAGAGGAAGGTGACGAAGCGGGTGCCGGGGCCGTCGACGCCGGTGGAGAGGTCCCAGGAGTGCACCGAGCCCTCGGCGGGGCGGTGGGTCGCGGCGGCGGCCGGGGTGGCGGCCTGGGCCGGAGTGGCGGGGCGGACGGGGACGTCCGGGCCGAGGAGCGTGGCCATGGCAGGGCCTCCTGGGGAGGAGAGGGGTGGTGGGGGCGGGGGCCGGGGGCCGCCCGGTGAGGGCGGGCGGCCCCCGGAGCGGTGGGGCTACAGCGTGCCGTGGAAGGTGCGGTTGAGGACGTCGAGCTGCTGTTCGCGGGTGAGGCGGACGAAGTTGACCGCGTAGCCCGAGACCCGGATGGTCAGCTGCGGGTGGTTCTCCGGGTGCTCCATGGCGTCCATCAGCACGTCCCGGTTGAGGACGTTGACGTTCATGTGGAAGCCGTCGCTCGCCATGTAGCCGTCGAGGACGCCCGCGAGGTTCCTGATCCGCTCCTCGGGGGTGCGGCCCAGGCCGTCGGGGGTGACGGTGTTGGTGAGCGAGATGCCGTCCTCGGCGTCCTCGTACGGGAGCTTGGCGACCGACAGGGCGGAGGCCACGTAGCCGTGGGTGTCGCGGCCGTTCATCGGGTTGGCGCCCGGGGAGAACGGCTCGCCGGCCCGGCGGCCGTCGGGGGTGTTGCCGGTCTTCTTGCCGTAGACGACGTTCGAGGTGATCGTCAGGACGGACTGGGTGTGCTCGGCGTTCCGGTAGGTCGGGTGCTTGCGCACCTTCCGCATGAACTCCTCGACCAGCCGGACGGCGATCCCGTCGACCCGCTCGTCGTTGTTGCCGTAGGCCGGGTAGTCGCCCTCGACCACGTAGTCGACGGCGAGGCCGGTCTCGTCGCGGACCGGGCTGACCTTCGCGTACTTGACGGCGGCCAGCGAGTCGGCGGCGACCGAGAGGCCGGCGATGCCGCAGGCCATGGTGCGGCGCACGTCGCGGTCGTGGAGCGCCATCTCCAGGCGCTCGTACGCGTACTTGTCGTGCATGTAGTGGATGACGTTGAGCGCGTGGACGTAGACCTCCGCGAGCCACTCCATCTGCGCGTCGAACTTCGCCATCACCTCGTCGTAGTCGAGGACCTCGGCGGTGAGGGCGCCGGTGGCGGGGCCGACCTGGGCGCCGGACTTCTCGTCGCGGCCGCCGTTGATCGCGTACAGCAGCGTCTTGGCGAGGTTCACGCGGGCGCCGAAGAACTGCATCTGCTTGCCGACCGGCATCGCGGAGACGCAGCAGGCGATGGCGGTGTCGTCGCCGAAGCGGGGCCGCATCAGCTCGTCGGACTCGTACTGCACGGACGAGGTGTCGATGGAGACCTTCGCGCAGAACTCCTTGAAGCCCTGCGGCAGCCGCGGCGACCAGAAGACGGTCATGTTCGGCTCGGGGGCCGGGCCGAGGTTGTAGAGGGTCTGGAGGTAGCGGAAGGAGGTCCTGGTGACGAGCGGCCGCCCGTCCTCACCCATGCCGGCGATGGACTCGGTGACCCAGGTCGGGTCGCCGGAGAACAGCTCGTCGTACTCGGGGGTGCGCAGGAAGCGCACGATGCGGAGCTTGATGATGAAGTCGTCGACCAGCTCCTGGGCCTGCTCCTCGGTGAGGAGCCCGGCCTCGATGTCCCGCTGGAGGTAGACGTCGACGAAGGTGGAGGTGCGGCCGAGCGACATCGCCGCGCCGTTCTGCTCCTTCACGGCGGCCAGGTAGGCGAAGTACAGCCACTGGATCGCCTCACGGCCGGTGGTGGCCGGGCCGGAGACGTCGTACCCGTACGAGGCGGCCATGGCCTTCAGCTCGCCGAGGGCGCGCATCTGCTCGGACAGCTCCTCGCGGAGCCGGATGGTCTCCTCCAGGGAGCGGCCGCCGGCCGGGAGGGCGTCGAGCCCGGCCTTCTCCTCCTTCTTGACCGCGATGAGGCGGTCGACGCCGTAGAGGGCGACGCGGCGGTAGTCGCCGATGATGCGGCCGCGGCCGTAGGCGTCGGGGAGGCCGGTGACGATGCCGGCCTTGCGGGCGGCGCGGATCTCCGGGGTGTAGGCGTCGAAGACGCCGGCGTTGTGGGTCTTGCGGTACTCGGTGAAGACCTTCTCCAGCTCCTCGGAGACGGGGTAGCCGTACGTCTCCAGGGCGCCGGCGACCATGCGCCAGCCGCCGTAGGGCATGATCGCCCGCTTCAGCGGGGCGTCGGTCTGGAGGCCGACGATCAGGTCCTTGTCGCGGTCGATCCAGCCGGGGGCGTGGGCGGTGATGGTGGAGGGGACGTCGTACGCGACGTCGTGGACGCCCTTGGCGCGCTCCTCGGGGAACTTGTCCGTGATCGCCTTCCACACGGCGGTGGTCCGCTCGGTGGGGCCGGCGAGGAAGGAGTCGTCGCCCTCGTACGGGGTGTAGTTCTGCTGGATGAAGTCGCGGACGTCGATGGCGTCGCGCCAGAGCCCGCCCTTGAAGCCCTTCCAGGCCCGCTCGGTCACCGTGGTCTCCGCAGGGGTCGCAGTCACGTCCCGCACCGCCTTCTTCGAATCATTCGATCGCGTCGTTGCCTGCTTTCATTTCACTCCTTCTGATCGATCATTTCGGTCGGCATTGGTCACCGGTCGGGGGCCCTAGGTCCTCTTCCCGGGCATGCGGAAAGGCCCCGCCGCGGCGGGACCTTTCTCGACGGGACGCGGGGGGCTCAGCTGGGGGCCTCCGCGCCCTTGCGGGCGTAGAACCACCAGGTCACGACCATGCAGCTGACGTAGAAGGCGACGAAGCCCCACATCGCGCTGGTGACGGCGACCGAGCCGAAGAGCGCCGGGATGAAGAAGAAGCCGTAGGCGGCGATCGCGGAGGTGAAGCCGGTGACCGCGCCCGATTCCATCTCGGCCTGCTTGAGGGCCCTGGCGTGTTCGGGGGTGCCTTCGGTGAGGCCCTTGAGGTGGGTGCCGCGGAAGATGACCGGGATCTGGCGGAAGGTCGAGCCGTTGCCGATGCCGGAGAAGAAGAACGCGGCGAGGAAGCAGAAGAAGAAGCCGTAGAAGCTGCCGCCGTCACCGCCCGAGGGCAGGAAGTTGATCACTCCGATGATCGAGACCGCCATGCCCACGAAGGACAGGATGGTGACCCGGGCGCCGCCCCACTTGTCGGCGATCCAGCCGCCGGCCCAGCGGGCGAGCGCACCCACGGCGGGGCCCATCCAGGCGTAGGTGGCGACCGAGTAGTCCGGGAAGGTGGTCTTGATCAGCATCGGCAGGGCCGCGGCGAAGCCGATGAAGGAGCCGAAGGTGCCGACGTACAGCCAGGTCATCAGCCAGTTGTGCTTGCGCTTGAAGATGACCTTCTGCTGCTTGAACGGGGTGGAGGCGACCTTCAGGTCGTTCTGGCCGAACCAGGCGACGGCGGCCAGGACGAGGACGACGGGGACCCACACGAAGGCGGCGTTCTGGAGGTAAACGGGGGTGCCGTCGGCCTTGTGCTGGGCGGAGCCGATCGCGATCGTCGACCAGGTGATGACGATCGGGGTCAGCAGCTGCACGACGGAGACGCCGAGGTTGCCGAGGCCGCCGTTGATGCCGGTCGCGCTGCCCTTCTTCGCCTTGGGGAAGAAGAAGCCGATGTTGGCGAGGGAGGAGGCGAAGTTCGCGCCGCCGATGCCGCAGAGGGCGGCGATGACGACCATCACGGTGTACGGGGTGGTCGGGTCCTGGATGGCGACGCCCAGCCAGATCAGCGGGACCACGAGGACGACCGTCGACAGGGCGGTGAACCGCCGCTGGCCGATCATCGGGCCGAGGAAGGTGTAGAGGATCCGGGCCGTGCCGCCGGTCAGACCGGGGACGGCCGTCAGCCAGAAGAGCTGGGAGGTCGAGAAGCCGAAGCCGACGTCCTTCAGGTTGGTCGCCGTGACCGACCAGACCTGCCAGACGACGAAGGCGACGAGCAGCGCGGGGACCGCGATCCACAGGTTGCGGTGGGCGACCTTCCTGCCGATCGACTTCCAGAAGAGCTCGTTCTCCGGCTCCCAGTCGGTGACGGTCCGGCCGGGGCGGTACTGCTCCGTGTCGTACGAGGCGGGTGACCCGCCCGTGGTTCTGCTGTCCTGGACTACGGAACTCATGGCACTTCCCTGACTTCCCTGACGTTTACGAGCCTTTTCGAGGCTTCTTCCTTGCCTTTCCAGGCTGCTCCTCGCCGGAGGGGGTCATCAGTGCCGATGGTCGCGAGCGGGGGCGGGCCTAGGTCGGCCTCCCGGGCGGCCCTAGGTCCCGGCGGGGACGGGTCCGAGGGGCCGCCGGGAGGGAAGGGGGTGCCCCCGGGCCGGTGGCCGACGACCCCTCGGAAGGGGTGTGGGGCCGTCGGGGGTGCGGGCCGGGGGCAGTCTTGGGGGTGGGGAGGGGGGAGGGGGAGGGGAGGGAAGGGGACCGGAGCGGTACGGGTCCGGGTACGGGCGCCGGTACGGGTACGGGTCCGGGCGCGGCCCGTCAGCCGCGGCCGGCGGACGGCACCTCCGGCACCGGCAGCAGCGGCAGCGCCACCTCCGGGTCGTCCAGGCTCGCACCGGTCCGCAGGTCGAACTCCTGCTTGTGCATCGGGGAGGCCACCACCGGCACGCCGTCGCGGCGGCCCATGATGCCGTCGGCGATGACGTCGGCGCCCGAGTACGGGTCCCGGTTGCCCACCGCGTACACGGCGCCCTCCGCGTCCTTGAACAGCGCGGCCTCCGTCCCGTCCGGCAGCACCGCCGCCCGCCCGCGCCCCGGCTCCAGGAACTCCACCCCCTCCACGTGCCGTTCGAAGCGGGCCAGCGCCGCCGGGTCCTCCAGGACCACCCGCCACTCGTCGCGGTACGCGGCCACGTGCCGCTCCATCTGCGCCTCCAGCTCCGCGCCGATGCCGAGCGAGTCCTCGACCAGCACCTCCCGCAGGTGCGCGATCCCGTCGCCGGAGCCGCCGAGCCGCTCCAGCCAGGCCGAGGTGCGCTCCAGTCGCTCGCCGGTCCGCAGGTAGTACATGAGGAAGCGGTCGGTCAGCGCGAGGAGTTCGGCCGCCGACAGGTCGGAGGCGAGCAGGTCGGCGTGGCGCGGGGTCGCGCCGCCGTTGCCGCAGACGTACAGGTTCCAGCCGCCGGCGGTGGCGATGACGCCGATGTCCTTGCCGCGGGCCTCCGCGCACTCGCGCAGGCAGCCCGACACCCCGCCCTTGATCTTGTGCGGGGCGCGCAGGCCCCGGTAGCGCAGCTCCAGGTCGATCGCGAGCCGCACCGAGTCGCCCTGCCCGAAACGGCAGAAGCGCGCGCCCACGCAGGACTTCACGGTCCGCAGGGACTTGCCGTACGCCTGCCCGGACTCGAAGCCGGCCGCGATCAGCCGGCGCCAGATGGCCGGCAGGTCCTCCTTGCGGGCGCCGAAGAGGTCGATCCGCTGACCGCCGGTGACCTTGCTGTAGAGGCCGTGGTCGCGGGCCGTCTCGCCGAGGGCGATGAGCTGCTCGGGGGTGATCTCGCCGCCGGGGACGCGCGGGACGACCGAGTACGTGCCGTCCTTCTGGAGGTTGGCGAGGAAGAGGTCGTTCGCGTCCTGGAGGGCCGCCTGCTCGCCCTCCAGGACGTGCCGCAGGCCCAGTTCGGGGGCGAGGGTACCGAGGACGTTGGCGACGACCGGCTTGCAGACGGTGCAGCCCGATGACGCGGGGCCGCCGTCCGCGCCCCCGGAGCCGTACCGCTCCATCAGCTCGGTGAAGGAGCGGATCCGCTCGGTGCGGACCCGCTCGTACAGCTCCGGCCGGGTCAGCCCGGGGAAGTGCTCGCACAGCCCGCGCCGCTTCTCCACGCCGGCCGCGTCGAGGACGGCCTGGAGGGTGCCCGCGCAGCCGCCGCAGCCGGTGCCCGCCCTGGTGCAGCGCTTGACGCCGCCGACGTCGGTGAGGCCGTGGTCGGCGATCGCCGCGCTCACCGCGCCCTTGGTCACGTTGTGGCAGGAGCAGACGACGGCGTCGTCGGGGAGGGCGGCCGCGCCGGGGAGCGGGGCGCCACCGGCCGCCGCGGGCAGGATGAACGCCTCGGGCGGGGCGGGCAGCCGCCGCCCGGCGTGCGGCTTCAGCGAGCCGTACGCCTCGGCGTCCCCGACCAGGATGCCGCCGAGCAGCCGCCCGTCCGGGCCCAGGAGCAGCTTCTTGTAGACGCCCTCGCGGCCGTCCGAGAAGACGAGCTCGGTGGCCTCCGCGCCGGCCGCGAACGGGTCGCCGAAGGAGGCCACGTCGGCCCCCAGCAGCTTCAGCTTGGTCGAGGTGTCGGCGCCGGTGAACTCCGTCGTGCCGTCGCCCGCCAGCCGGTCGGCGACGACCTCGGCCATCTGGTAGCCGGGCGCGACCAGGCCGTAGACGCGCCCGTCGGAGGTCTGGGCGCACTCGCCGATCGCGTACACGTACGGGTCGGTGGTCCGGCAGTGGGCGTCGACCGCCACGCCGCCCCGGTCGCCGACCGCGAGGCCGGCCTCACGGGCCAGCCGGTCACGGGGGCGGACGCCTGCGGAGAAGACGACGACACCGGCGGGGATCCGCCGGCCGTCGGAGAGCCTGAGGGCGCGGGCCCGGCCGTCGGCACCGGTCTCCACCTCGGTGGCGCCGACGCCGGTGTGCACGGCGACGCCCATCGACTCGATGGTGGCCCGCAGGGCGGCCGCGCCGCCGTCGTCGACCTGGAGCGGCATCAGCCGGGGCGCGAACTCCACGACGTGGGTGGCCAGTCCGAGGCCGCGCAGCGCGCCCGCCGCCTCCAGGCCGAGCAGCCCGCCGCCGATCACGACGCCGGTCCCGGCGTGCTCGGCGTACGCGGTGAGCGCCTCGACGTCGTAGAGGGTGCGGTAGGTGAAGCAGCCGGGGGCGTCGGCGCCGGGGATCGGCGGCACGAAGGGGTACGAGCCGGTGGCCAGCACCAGCGCGTCGTAGCCGACGACGGCGCCGGAGGTGGTGGTGACGGTCCGGGCGGCGGTGTCGACGTGCTCCGCCGGGTCGCCGAGCCGCAGGTCGACGCCGTGCCCGGCCAGGAACCCGGGGGCGCCGAGCGTGAGCCGGTCCGGCGCGGTGCCGGTGAACACGGAGGAGAGGTGCACCCGGTCGTACGCCGGCACGTCCTCCTCCGCCAGGACGGTGACCCGCCAGCCGGGCGCCGCCGGGTCGGCCGGGTCGGCCAGCGCGCCGCGCTCGGCCAGCGCCTCCAGGAGCCGGTGACCGACCATGCCGTGGCCGACGAGGACGAGGGACGGGCGGGAGGACATGGCGACTCCGGAAGGGGTGGGGGCCAATGCGCGGGCGAGGGGGAGGTGGTGGGGCCGGTTCGGGGGCGAGGGGGTGGGGCCGGTTCGGGGGCGAGGAGGTGGGGCCGGTGCGCGGGCGGGGGGCGGTCCGCGCACCTCCGACCGTAGGGCGGCCGGGGGTGTCCGCCGCCCCGGGAAAGGCCCGAGCAGAGGGGACTTGTGGCCCCCGTCCCGGGGCCGAACGGCGGGGACCGCCGCACGGGCGCGCGCCCTAGCGTGGGGGGACGGGTCCGGGCGGCGCACGACACCGCCGCGCGGGCCCTCCCGCCGGGCCTCCCGGGGCCGGTGCACCCCCGGGAGCCACGGCGGTACGACCACGAGCGGGAAGGCGGACGCGGGATGCGAGAGCTGGTGCTGGCCGCGCACGGGAGCGCCGTGCCCGGCGCCGGTGCCGTCACGGAGCGGCTGGCCCGCGGGGTCCGGCGGCTGACGGGCGCGCCGGTCGCCGTGGGGCACCTCGGCCACCAGGAGCCGTCGCTGGCGTCCGTGCTGGACGGCAGGCCCGGCGCGGTCGTGGTGCCGCTGCTGCTGGGGGACGGCTACCACCGGACGGTGGACGTGCCGGCCGTCGCCCGGCGCTTCGGGTGCGTCCTGACGCCGGGGCTGTGCGACGCGCGCGCCGTGGCGCCGGCGCTGCGCGACCGGCTGCGCGCCGCCGAGCGGGCGGCCGGCGGGCCGGCGGACGCGGTCGTCGTCGCGGGCGCGGGCTCGTCCCGGCCGGGCGGGAACGACGGGACCCTCGCCGCGGCGGAGCGGCTGGGGCGCCTCCTGGCGGTGCCGGTCTCCGTCGCGTACTGCTCGGCCGCGTCCCCCGCGCCCGCCGAGGCGGTGGCACGCGCGCGTGCGGAGGGTTTCCGGCGGGTCGCCGTGGCGGCGCACCTGCTGGCCCCGGGCCGCTTCAGCCGGTCCCTGGAGGCGCTGCCGGAGGCGTACGCCGTCTCCGCGCCGCTCGCCGGCCACCCGCGGCTGGCCCGGCTGGTGGCGGATCGTTACGAGGCAGCGGCAGCGGCAGCGGCCGGGGCGCCCGCCCTCCTCAGCGTGGCCTGAGAAAGACGGGCCGCGGCTCTGGTGTGCTGGGGGCATGACACAACCCTTTCTGCCCCTGACCGCGCGCTCCCGCGAGGAGTCGCACCGGACCGCCACGCCGCTGGAACTCTTCTTCGACCTGTGTTTCGTGGTGGCCGTCGCCCAGGCGGGCGCGTCGCTCGTGCACGCGGTCGCCGAGGGGCACGCGGGCGAGGGCGTCGCGAGCTACGCGATGGTCTTCTTCGCCATCTGGTGGGCGTGGATGAACTTCTCCTGGTTCGCGTCGGCCTACGACAACGACGACGTGCTGTACCGGGTCGTCACGCTGGTCCAGATCGCCGGGGTGCTGATCCTCGCCGCGGGCGTCTCGCGCGCCTTCGAGGAGCACGACTTCCTCGTCGTCTACCTCGGCTACCTGGTGATGCGGGTGGCGCTCGCCTCGCAGTGGCTGCGGGCCGCCCGGCACGCGGCGTCGGCGGAGGAGCGGACGATGTGCCGGCGGTACGCGGGCGGGGTGCTGACCGTGCAGCTCGGCTGGCTGGCGCTGCTGTTCGTGCCGGAGGGGGCGCGGCCGTGGGTGTTCCTGGTGATGGCGCTGGCCGAGCTCGCGGTGCCGGTGTACGCGGAGAAGGACGCGCCCAGCACCTGGCACCCGCACCACATCGCGGAGCGGTACGGCCTGTTCACGATCATCGTGCTCGGCGAGTCGGTGGCGGCGGCGACCGTGGCGGTGAAGTCGGGGGTGGTGGAGCACGACGCGCTGAACGAGCTGCTGCCGATCGCGGCGGGCGGGCTGCTGATCGTCTTCGCCGCCTGGTGGATCTACTTCGTGGTCCCGGCGCACGACCGGCTGACGGACAGCCGGCAGGGCTTCCTGTGGGGGTACGGCCACTACGTGATCTTCACGTCGGCGGCGGCGATCGGCGCCGGCCTGGAGATCGCGGTCGAGCAGGCCGTGGGCAAGGCCCACATCGGCACGCTCGCCGCCTCGGCGTCGGTGACGATCCCGACGGCCGTCTTCCTGCTGTCCGTGTGGCTGCTGCACGCCCGCTACTTCAAGGTCGGCCTCGCCCAGCAGGCGGTGCTGCCGGGGGCGTCGCTCGCGATCCTGCTGTGCTCGTTCGCGGGCCGCTGGGCGGTGCCCGCGGCCGGTCTGGTCGCGGCGGGAGCGGTCGCGCTCGGCGTGACGCTCACCGCACGCAACCCGGCCACCAGGACGGCCCGCCCCTCCTGAGGTAGGAAGGGGACATGACAGAAGCCCCGGTCTCCCCCGACGGTCTCACCGACGTGCCCGGCATCCGGGTGGGCCACGCTCGCGTGGCGGGGCCGCGGGCCCTGTCGGGGACGACGGTGGTCCTCGCCCCCGAGGGCGGGGCGGTGGCGGCCGTGGACGTGCGCGGCGGCGGCCCCGGCACCCGCGAGACGGACGCCCTGGACCCGAGGAACGTGGTCCAGCGGATCGACGCCCTCGTCCTGACCGGCGGCAGCGCCTACGGCCTGGAGGCCCCGGCCGGGGTGATGGCCTGGCTGGAGGAGCGGCGGCGCGGGGTGCGGGTGGGTCCCGACCCGGCGCACGTGGTGCCGGTGGTGCCCGCCGCGTGCGTCTTCGACCTGGGCCGGGGCGGCGACTTCGGGGCCCGCCCGGACGCCGCCACGGGCCGGGCGGCGGTGGTGGCCGCGGCGGCGTCCGGGGACCACGCGCGCGTGGCGACGGGCGCGGTGGGGGCCGGGACCGGGGCGGCCGTCGGCGGGCTGCGCGGCGGCGTCGGCACGGCGGCCGTCCGCCTGGGGTCCGGGATCACGGTGGGCGCCCTGGTGGTGGTGAACGCCGTCGGCTCGGCCCTCGACCCGGCGACGGGCGTCCTGTACGGCAGCCTCTTCGAGGGCGGCGGGCTGCCCGTGCCGCCGCCGGCGGCGGTGCACGAGGCGGCGGCCCGGCGGCTCGCCGAGGCCCGCGCCGCCTCCGTACGGCCCCCGCTGAACACCACCCTCGCCGTGGTCGCCACGGATGCGGTCCTGAGCCGCGCGCAGGCCCAGAAGGTGGCGGGCACGGCGCACGACGGCATCGCGCGGGCGATCCGGCCGGTGCACCTGATGAACGACGGCGACACGGTCTTCGCGCTCGCCACCGGCGCCCGCGAACTGCCCGCCGCGCCGGGGCCGCTCGCCCTGAACGAGATCCTGGCGGCCGGCGCCGACCTGGTGACCCGCGCGATCGTCCGCGCGGTCCTGGCGGCCCCCGGCGGCCTGCGCGGACCGGGCGGCGACTTCCCCTCGTACACGGAGCTGTACGGCCCGCCCGGGGACGCGCACTCCCGGTGGCGGCAGGGGAGTTGAGAAGGACGCGGGGCGGGAACTTCCGTCGCCGGCCCCTCGTTTTCCGTAACCCCGACCCCGTTGTCGGACCCAGGGACTACGTTAAGCAAGCACCAAGTGACATGCGGCGACGGCCTGGAGACCCTCTTGAACGATCCGCGGGATCACCACGATCCGTACGAGACGACCGAGACGCACGTCGAGCGGCTTCTCGGCCGGGCGCTCAACTCCTTCGACCTGCCCGACGCGATGGTGGAGCGCCTGGAGTCGGCGCTCGCCCACTCCACCACGCTGCACTCCTCGCACCACAGCTCCACCCTGAACCGCACCACCTACCACCACGCCTACCTGCTGGCCGACGGCAGCGCCCTCGTCCTCTGGGAGCTCGTGCACAACGCGGGCCGGGACGGCGCCGAGCAGCACGAGCTGTACGCGGAGGAGGCCGAGGTGCGGCTGGCCGCCTCCCGGCTGCCCGCGGGCCCGCTGCCGGAGTGGACGGTGGAGCGGTCCGACGGGCGTCCGCTCGACGAGGACGACGACCTGGCGGCGCTCGGCGCGCTGCTCGCCCACCCGATACCGGCCCAGCCCCGGATGTACGTGCCGGACAACTCGGCGGACCACGCCCGCCGCGTCCTGCGCCGCGCGGAGAACGCGGACCGGCCCGCCGAGCGGACCGCCCGCCGGCTGCGGATCGCCTTCGCCCACCACATCACCCAGGTCTTCGGCCGCAACTGCCCCGTGGAGGGCGGCCGGGACGCCGGCTTCACCCTCTACGAGCACCAGTTCCTGCTGCTCGACGGCACCGAGCTGAGCCTCTGGGAGGTCGAGCACACGGCCACCCCGGACGGCCGGCACATGTGCGAGGTGTACGAGTCGGAGGCCGCGGCCCGCGGGGCGATGGAGGCCCGCTCCCGGGTCCGCTGAGGCCCCGTCACCCCCGGCGGCCGGCTCAGACCTGGGCCGGCACGCCGAGCTCCCGTACCGCGAACTCCCGGTTGGCCAGGGTCTGCTCGCGGTACGGCTCCGGCAGGTCGGGCAGGCCGAGGAGCCGGTCGCAGGCGGCGAGGGAGGCCGCGTGGTCGCCGACCCAGTAGGCGGTGACCGAGTACTCGAAGAGCAGCCCCCAGCGGTAGACCCACGGCTGGACGAAGAGCAGGTCCTCGGCGGGCACGGGCCGGTCGAGGACGGCCGCCAGCAGCGCGTGCGCGGCGTGGTGGCGGCCGGCCACGCGCAGCCGCGAGGCCAGCTCGTACACCGCCTCCAGGCGCTCCGGGCGGGCCTCCCAGGCGCGGACCAGGGCGTCCTGCCCGGCCGGCCAGTCGCCCGCCTCGGCGGCCAGCACCCCGGCCTGGAGCAGCGCGTAGTACACCTCCTCGCCCCAGCCGCCCATGGCCGCCCGCCGCTCGTAGAGCCCGATCGCCTCCCCCGTGCGGCCCATGTCCCGCATGGTCTGGGCGAGGTAGAAGACCGTCCGCGGGTTGCCCGGGTCGCGGACCAGTTCGGCGCCGAGCAGCCGGGCGTCCCGCTCGAACTTGTCGTGCCGCGAGCCGCCGTCGGCGTGGTCCTCGATGACCAGCGCGTCCAGGTTCCGCTGCTGGTGGTCGCGGTCCGGGGTCAGGTACTCGTGGGTGACGCCCTCGTACCGCCACGGCAGGGCCGCCCGGACCAGGCGCTTGATCCGGTACTCCACCTCGCCCTCGTGGCGCAGCATGTACGCGTCGGCCGTCAGCTCCGGCAGCGGACCGTCCTGGCGCAGGACGTGGTCGGCGTCGAGGAGCAGCAGGAAGTCGGCCCCGCGGGCCCGGGCGCGGGCGAGGTTGAGGCTCCGGTTGTGCCCGAAGTCCACCCAGGGCTCCTCGACCAGCTCCCCGGGGATCCCGGCGAGGGCCTTCCTGACGAGGTCCTGGGTGCCGTCGGTGGAGCCCGTGTCGGAGACCACCCAGGTGTCCACGAGGCCCCGGACGGAGGCGAGGCACCGCTCGATGACCGAGGACTCGTTCTTGACGATCATGCACAAGCAGAGGGACGGCCGCATGGCAACACCACTTCTCGCGGTTCGGTCGGGGGGCGACGGTAGGCACGCCCCGGTACGGGCCCGGCGGCGGCGCGCCGACGGAGGGCTCCGCGTTCCCCGCCGCGTACGCATCCATTCGGCTGGCGGCGCTACGCCATGGCGCTGAGAGTGCCCCGGAGGCCGTCAAGGCGGCGCGGCGGCGGTCCGATGAACCGATGGGAAGTTCATCCCACGGTCCGGTTCCGGCAGGTCCTGCCGCACGGATCCCCCCGGCACTCGCGCCGGCGCCGCCGGGCGCCGGCGGAGGAAGGAGCACCCCCATGCGTCCTGACCCCAGGACCCGGTCCCCGTTCGGCCCGCTCCCCCGGCGGCGCGTCTGGCTCGGCGGCGGCACGCTCGCCTCGGTCGCGCTCGTCCTCACCGGCTTCGCGCCGACCGCCTCGGCGTGGGGCACCCCGCAGGCCCCGGCCGTGGACGCGGCGGCGTCCGACCCGATGACGGGCTGCAAGCACCGGGCCCTCCCGGGCTCCCCGGACACCGCCGCCCTGGAGGACTTCCTGGCGCAGGAGGACGCCGCCGGCCCGAGGTCGGCGGCGGTCCCGACGACGGGCTGCAAGGGCCCGACCGGCCCCACCGGCCCCAAGGGCCCGACCGGCCCGAAGGGGCCGAAGGGCGACAAGGGCAAGCCGGGCCCCACCGGTCCCACGGGCCCCACCGGCCCGAAGGGCCCGCAGGGACCGAAGGGCGCGACCGGGGCGACGGGTGCCACGGGCGCGACGGGCGCGACCGGAGCCACTGGCGCGACCGGGGCGACCGGAGCCACGGGCGCGACCGGCCCCACCGGCCCGTGCGTGGACATCGACACGTACAGCCCGTCCAACAGCGAGGACTTCCAGGCCGCGCTCTACGGCGGCAACGCGTTCGTCGGCAAGGCGGACGTCCCCGGCGGCGCCATCGTCTGGCAGGACCTCACCAACACCACGGCGACGATGACGGACCCGGCCAACCCGGACTACCCGGCCACCGCCTGCGGCATCGCCATCGAGGCCCAGGGCAACGACGCCTTCGTCAAGGTGATCACCACGACCGGCGCGGTCTGGCAGACCCACGGCGACATCATGGGCAACACCTTCGTCTGGGACGAGCCCTGGGTGCAGCAGGCCACCCCGACCCCCCTCGTGAGGAGCGCGACCGGGTTCAAGGGCGATCTGAGGCACGGCGGCGCGGTCAACCGCTGACGACCCCGCGGCCGTCGGCACGGACGGCCGCGCGCGAAGGGCCCCGGTCCACGGACCGGGGCCCTTCGCTCCGTGCTCAGCCGGCGAGCGCCGGCTCCTTCTCCACCGCGGCCGGCGCGGCACCGTCCGCGTCGCCCTCGCCGCCGCCCTCCAGGTGCTGCTTCGGCCTGGCCGGCAGGGCGAACATCACCAGGAAGATGCCGCCCAGGACCACCGCGGCCCAGCCGAGGGAGTTGCGGAAGGCGTCCGCGAAGGCGTCCGCCACGTCGGCCGGCGCCCGGGCCGGCCCCCGGTCGTCGATCACGCCGAAGAACACCACCGACACCAGGCCCAGGCCGATCGCGTTGCCCATCTGGCCCGTCGTGTTGATCAGACCCGACGCCGAACCCGCGTGCTCCTTCGGGACCTCCGACAGCACCGCGTCCGTCAGCGGCGCCACGATCAGGCCCATGCCGAGGCCCATCACCACCAGCGCCGGGATCATCTGCAAGGGCGAGATCCCCGCCCCGTACCGGCCCGCGGCGAAGAAGTAGAGCAGGATGCCCGCGACCATCGTCAGCGCGCCCGCCTGGAGCACCTTGCGGCCGAAGCGCGGCACCAGCAGCTGGACCGACATGCCCGCCGCCATGGAGACCGCGATCGAGAACGGCACACCGGTCAGACCCGCCTTGAGGGCGGTCCAGCCGAGACCGATCTGCATGTAGAGCGTCCACACCAGGAAGAAGATGCCGAGCACGATGCCGAAGGTCAGCTGCACCGCGATGCCGGCCGCGAAGGACTTCACGCGGAACAGCGACAGCTCGACCAGCGGCGAGCCGTCCTTCTTCGTCTTGTACCGCTCGTAGGCGACGAGGACGCCGAAGACGACCGGGGCGGCCGCCATCATCAGGTGGCCCCACAGCGGCCAGTCCAGCTCGCGGCCCCGGGTCAGCGGGTAGATCAGCAGGAGCAGCGCGGCGGTGACGAGCACGACGCCGACCAGGTCGAGCCGGAGCGCCTTCGGCGCCTTCGACTCGGTGATGTACTTCCGGCCGAGGAGCAGCGCGGCGACGCCGACCGGCAGGTTGATCAGGAAGATCGGCCGCCACTCCAGGCCCGCGATGTTCCACTCCGTGAGCAGCGCGCCGAGCAGCGGGCCCGAGACCGCGCCCAGGCCGACGATCGCGCCGAACATGCCGAAGACCTTGCCGCGCTCGTGCGCGGGGAAGGTGACGTGGACGATCGACAGCACCTGCGGCACCATCATCGCCGCCGCCGCGCCCTGGAGGAGGCGCGAGGCGACCAGCATCTCCGGGTTCGCCGCGAGGCCGCACAGCGCGGAGGCGAGCGTGAAGCCCGCCGTGCCGAGGAGGAAGAGCCGCTTGCGGCCGTAGATGTCGCCGAGTCGGCCACCGGTGATCAGACCGGCGGCGAAGGCCAGCGCGTAGCCGGCGGTGATCCACTGGATCGCGCCGAAGCCGGCGCCGAGGTCGTGCTCGATGCTGGGGATCGCGATGTTCACGATCGTGGCGTCGACCAGGTCCATGAAGGCGGCCGTCATGACGATGGCCAGGGCGATCCAGCGCTTGCTGTCCCCCGTGGTGGTGCTGTCCGCCCCCGTGGCGGCGTCGGTCTCGTGTGCGCTCATGGGAGGACCGTAGAAGGCCTCTAGGTCGGATCGCGTCCTATTTCGGCGTCATGCTGTGCTCCATGACGGACACTCCGGCACGACTCCTCACCCTGCTGTCGCTCCTCCAGACCCCGCGCGAGTGGCCCGGCAGCGAGCTCGCCGACCGGCTCTCGGTCTCGCCGCGCACGATCCGCCGCGACATCGACCGGCTCAGGGACCTCGGCTACCCCGTCGAGGCGACCAGGGGCTCGATCGGCGGCTACCGGCTGGTCGCCGGCACGGCCATGCCCCCGCTGCTCCTCGACGACGAGGAGGCGGTCGCCATCGCCGTCGGACTCCGAGCGGGCGCGGGGCACGCCATCGAAGGCGTCGACGAGGCGTCGGTACGGGCGCTGGCCAAGCTGGAGCAGGTGCTGCCGGCGCGGCTGCGGCACCGGGTCTCCACGCTCCAGAACGCGACCCTGCCGCTGACCCACGGCGACGGCGCCACCGTCGCCCCCTCCACCCTGACCGCCCTCGCGGGTGCGGTCACCGGCCGCGAACGGCTCCGCTTCAGCTACCGCGCGGGCGACGGCGCCGAGTCGAAGCGGCTGGTGGAGCCGTACCGGCTGGTGTCGACCGGGCGCCGCTGGTACCTGGTGGCGTACGACCTCGGGCGCGAGGATTGGCGGACCTTCCGCGTCGACCGCGTCACCGACCCGCTCGCGACGGGCGCGCGCTTCACGGCGCGGGAGCTGCCGGAGGGGGACGAGGCGGCGTACCTGGTCCGCTCGATGAACCGGGCGCAGCGGGAGCGGGAGACGGAGCTGGACCTGGACGTCGAGTTCTCCGCGTCCGCGGAGTCCGTGGCCGCCCGCTTCCCCGCGCACCTCGCGCCGGTCTCCACCGGGCCCGACAGCTGCCGCCTGCGCGCCCGCGTCACCGACTCCGTGGAGTGGCTCGCCATCCGCCTCGCCCTCGTGGAGGCCCCCTTCACGGTCCACGGCCCCGCCCCCCTCCGCGCCCACCTGGCGGCCCTGGCCGCCCGTCTGACGAGCGCGACGCGGTGAACGGGTACGGGAAGGGCCCCGCCCTCCGTGCGGAGGGCGGGGCCCTTCCCGTACCCGGGTCGTGGCGGAAGGGACGGCCGCCGGCCGCCCTAGGCCACCGCGTCGAAGCCCGTGTCCCGTGCCATCTTCTTCAGTTCCAGCAGCGCGTGCTTCTCGATCTGGCGGATCCGCTCGCGCGTGAGCCCGTGCTCCTTGCCGACCTCCGTCAGCGTCCGCTCGCGGCCGTCCTCGATGCCGTACCGCATCCGGATGATGGAGGCGGTGCGGTGGTCGAGCTTGTCGATGAGATCGTCGAGCTCCTCGCTGCGCAGCAGCGTGAGGACGGACTGCTCCGGCGAGATCGCCGAGGTGTCCTCCAGGAGGTCGCCGAACTGCGTCTCGCCCTCGTCGTCGACCGACATGTTGAGCGAGACCGGGTCGCGCGCCCAGTCGAGGACGTCCGTGACCCGCTCCGGCGTGGAGCCCAGCTCCTCGGCGACCTCCGCGGGCTCGGGCTCGCGGCCGTGCTCGCGGTTGAACTCGCGCTGGACCCGGCGGATCCGGCCCAGCTCCTCCACGAGGTGGACGGGGAGGCGGATCGTGCGGGACTGGTCGGCGATGGACCGGGTGATGGCCTGGCGGATCCACCACGTGGCGTACGTGGAGAACTTGAAGCCCTTCGCGTAGTCGAACTTCTCGACGGCGCGCACCAGGCCCGCGTTCCCCTCCTGGATCAGGTCGAGCAGGGGCAGGCCGCTGCGCGGGTAGCGCCGGGCCACGGCCACGACGAGCCGCAGGTTGGACTTGATGAAGAGGTCCTTGGCCCGCTCGCCCTCGGCGACCAGTGCCTCGAGCTCCTCGCGGCTCGCCCCGGCCGCCTCGGTGTCCTCCACCTCGCCGTCGAGGATCTGCTGGGCGTAGACGCCCGCCTCGATGGTCTGGGAGAGCTCGACCTCCTTGGCGGCGTCGAGCAGGGGGGTGCGCGCGATCTCGTCGAGGTACATGCCGACCAGGTCGCGGTCGGCGATCTCCCCGCCCACGGCGCGAACGCTGCTTGCCCGGCCGTCCCCGCTCTTGGCGGCGGACTGACGACGGGCGACGGCACGGGTTGCCATGCGTGCTCCCTTGCTGAGTAGGTCGCGACACCTTTCGGGTGCCCTGCATCCGACGGAAACAACGACCGGAATCGGGACAGAATTCCCAGGAGGCTCAGGATTTTCGCGATCATGCAGTATCCTGCGCGGCCTTCACTCCGCCCGTCGGCCCGTGATCCTCACGGATCCGCAGGTCAGAGCCCACGGAGCGGCCCTCCGGCCCTTTCCCGACCACACTGTCGGTGAGACAGCCGTCACACTCCCGGCTTCCCCGCGTCCCGTCCCTCACTCCTCAGGACGCCGCCCGCCGCCCCGGAGGTTGCCCCGGGAGCGTCGACCGGGCCCCGCGGCGGGGGGCCCGGGCCCCCGGGCGTAGGTCCCGGCACCATGCGGCGTAGGTCCCGGGCCCGTTACGGCCCGCCCCTCCCCCGCCCTACCGTCCCCCCATGGACACCACCGGCATCCTCGACGAGGCACTCGAACGGCTCCACGCCACCGGTCCCGAGCGGAACGGCTGGCTCACCAACCACGCGCCGATGGCCGTGGAGGCGCTGGCCCGCCACGGGCACGCCGCCGCCGTGCACCGCTGGCTGGACGCGTACGCGCCGAAGCTGGAGGAGGCGCCCGCGCCCCACGCCCCGGTCACCGCGGCGAACTGGCGGGAGGCGCTCGGCGACCCGGCCCGGATCACGGACTGGACCCGGTACTTCGCCCGGGAGCTGGCGGACCGGCCCTGGCGGGAGGTGCTGGCGGAGTGGTGGCCCCGGCTGCTGCCCGGCATCGCGGGCGGCGCCACGCATCCGGTGATCCGCACCGGGCACGCCGTACGGACCCTGCTCGCGCCCGGCGGCGAAACGGCGCCCCGGCGGGCCGAGCTGGCGCACGCGCTCGGCTACTGGGCCGCCCGCCACCGGCCGCTCCCGCCGCTCGCCCCGCTGGCCGCCGCGCCGGACGCGGCCGCCGCGCTCGGCGCCGTACCGCCGGTGCCGCGACAGGAGGGCGGGATCCGGGAGCGCCTCGCGCAGCTCACGGCGTTCCCGGTCTGGGGCTCCGCACCGGACCCCGATACGGCGAAGGGGCTGCTCACCGAGCTGGTGACGGCGGCGACGCACCGCTACGCGACGCACGGGCACGGCGAGCCGATCATGCTGGTGCACGCGGCGACGGCGCCCAACGCCGTGCTGCGGACGCTGCCCGCGCTGCCCCGCGTGCTGTGGGCGCCGAGCCTCGCGGCGGCCTGGACGGCCTCGGCGGCGGTCACGGCCGCGTACACGCCGCGGGAGGCCGCTCCGTACGCGCCGGCCGGCCTCGCCCCCGAGGAGGTCTTCGCCCGGGCGGCGGCGCACGGCGACGACCACACGATCAAGTTCACGGACACGGCGCTGGACGTCGGCGGTCCGCTCGCGCTGGCCGCCGCCGTCCGCTCGGTGGAGCTGAACCCGCCGGCCCTGTGAACCGCCCGGGGGCGGGCCGGGGGCTCAGCCGAACTGCACCGAGCGCTTCGCCAGGCCCATCCAGAAGCCGTCGATCACCGAGCGCTCGGCGTCGAGGTCGCCGGCCGCGTCCGCCGCGCCCATGGTGACGAAGAGCGGGGCGAAGTGCTCCGTACGGGGGTGGGCGAGGCGCCCGGCCGGGGACTTGCGCTCGAAGTCGAGCAGGGCGTCCACGTCGCGGGCGGCGAGGGCCTCGTGCCCCCAGGCGTCGAACTCGGCGGACCAGCCCGGCACGCCGCCGCCGGGGTGGCGGAGGGCGGCGAGGTTGTGGGTGAAGAAGCCGCTGCCGACGATCAGCACGCCCTCGTCGCGCAGCGGGGCGAGCCTGCGGCCGATGTCCATGAGGCGGCGCGGGTCGAGGGTGGGCATGGAGATCTGGAGGACGGGGATGTCGGCGCCGGGGTACATCTCGACGAGCGGCACGTACGCGCCGTGGTCGAGGCCCCGGTCGGGGATGTCCTGCACGGGGGTGCCGGGCGAGCGGAGCAGCTTGCGGACGGACTCGGCGAGCGCGGGCGCGCCGGGGGCGTCGTACCGGACCCGGTAGTAGTGCTCGGGGAAGCCCCAGAAGTCGTAGACGAGGGGGACCGTCTCGGTGGCGCCGAGGGCGAGCGGGGCCTCCTCCCAGTGGGCGGAGACCATGAGGATCGCCCTGGGGCGGGGCAGGCCGGCCGACCAGGCGGCGAGTTCGCCGGGCCAGACCGGGTCGTCGGCGAGCGGCGGGGCGCCGTGGGACAGGTAGAGCGCGGGCATCCGTTCCTGCGTGGCGTCCATGACGACGTCTCCTCCTCCGGCAGAACCACTGGGGAAGCGAGAAGTTCTTGAAACTTCAAGCTGATGTGTGCAGCCTAAACCTACATAGTTCAACTTTCAAGAATGGGTCGTACGATGGGTGGTATGGGTGGCATGGATGAGACGGGCGCCGTGGGCGACAGGACCGGACCGGAACCGCGCTGGCTCAGCGACGGCGAACAGCGCGTCTGGCGCTCGTACCTCCACGCCACCACGCTCCTGGAGGACCACCTCGACCGCCAGTTGCAGCGCGACGCCGGCATGCCGCACGTGTACTACGGCCTGCTCGTCCAGCTCTCCCAGGCCCCGCGCCGCCGGCTCCGCATGACGGAGCTCGCGAAGAGCGCCAAGATCACCCGCTCCCGCCTCTCGCACGCCGTCGCCCGCCTGGAGAAGAATGGCTGGGTCCGGCGCGAGGAGTGCCCCTCCGACAAGCGCGGCCAGTTCGCCCGGCTCACCGACGAGGGCGTGGAGGTCCTGCGGCGCACCGCGCCCGGGCACGTGGCGGCGGTGCGCCAGGCGATGTTCGACCGGCTCAGCCCCGAGCAGGTCGAACAGCTCGGCGCGATCATGCGGGTGATGGCCGAGGGCCTGGAGCCCGCGGGCCCGGACGCGGACCTGCCCTGGCTCCGCTGAGCGGGGCCAGGGCAGGGGATCACGTCCGGGGGGTCCCGGGGGTCAGTGCGCGATGACCGGCACCTTCACCTCGTCGTCGGCCCCCGCGCCGGAGCCTGCGACCGCGCCGGTGTCCGGCTTCCCGGTGGTGATCAGCACGGCCGCGATCGTCGCGGCGACGGCCAGGATGCCGACGGCCCACCAGATCGCGGCGGTGTAGCCCTCGACCATGCCCTGGAGCTGGAGCAGCTTCTGGGCGGCCGGGGTGGTCGCGCCGGCGGCGTGGTCGGTGAGGTACGCGGTCGTCGCCGAGGCGGCGATCGTGTTCAGCAGGGCCGTACCGATGGCGCCGCCGACCTGCTGCGAGGTGTTGACCATCGCGGAGGCCACGCCGGCGTCCTTCGGGTCCACGCCGTGCGTGGCGAGCGACATGGCCGGCATGAAGGCGGTGCCCATGCCGAGGCCGAGCAGCAGCTGCGCGGGCAGGATCAGCCCGGCGTAGGAGGTGCCGACCTCCAGCTGCGTCAGGAGCAGCATGCCGACCGCGGCGGTGAGGAAGCCGGGGGCCATGAGCAGCCGCGGCGGGACCCGGGTCATCAGCCGGGTGCCGATCTGGGTCGAGCCGATGATCATGCCCGCGATCATGGGCAGGAACGCGAAGCCGGTCATGACCGGCGAGTAGCCCTTCACGACCTGGAGGTAGTAGGTCAGGAAGAGGAAGAGGCCGAACATCGCGATGACGGCGAGGCCGAGCGAGAGGTAGACGCCGCCGCGGTTGCGGTCGGTGAGGACGCGCAGCGGCAGCAGCGGGTTCCTCACCTTGGCCTCGACGAGCACGAAGGCGCCGAGCAGCACCACGGAGCCCACGAACATGCCGATCGTGCCGGCGTCGCTCCAGCCCTCGGACTCGGCGCGGGTGAAGCCGTAGACGAGCGCGACCAGGCCCAGGGTGGAGAGGATCACGCCGGGGACGTCGAGCGCGGAGCGGTTGCGGCCGCCGGCCGGCTCGCGGATCACCAGGTACGCGCCGACGGCGGCGACGACCGCGAACGGGATGTTGACGAAGAAGGTCCAGCGCCAGTTCAGGTACTCGGTGAGGAAGCCGCCGAGGATCAGGCCCACGGCGCCGCCGCCACCGGCGATCGCGCCGTAGATGCCGAAGGCCTTGGCGCGCTCCTTGGCGTCGGTGAAGGTCACGGCGAGCAGCGACAGCGCGGCGGGCGCGAGGAGCGCGCCGAAGGCGCCCTGGAGGGCGCGGGCCCCGAGCATCATGGCCTCGCCGGTGGCCGCGCCGCCGAGGGCGGAGGCGGCGGCGAAGCCGATCAGGCCGACGACGAAGGTGCGCTTGCGGCCCCACAGGTCGGCGATGCGCCCGCCGAAGAGCAGCAGACCGCCGAAGGCGAGGGCGTAGGCCGTGATGACCCACTGCCGGTTGCCGTCCGAGATGCCGAGGTCCTGCTGGGCGGAGGGGAGGGCGATGTTCACGATGGTCGCGTCGAGCACGACCATCAGCTGGGCGAGGGCGATGAAGACGAGGGCCTTCCAGCGACCGGGGTCGGGCTGGAGGCCGGCCGTCGACCGGGAGGTCCCGGCGGTTTCGGACATGGGGGTAGCCACCTCTTGGTGCGTAAATGAAGAAAAAGGACTTTTCGGAAGTCTGGGGGGGTGGGCCCTGGGCCCCGGGGGGCCGTGGGCCGGGGGGCCGTGGACCCGGGGAGGGAGGGCCCCGAGGGGGAAGACCCGGGGACCGGAGGGCCGGGGACCTAGGGGACCCGGGGGCCGGAGGCCGTCGTCACGCGTCGCGTCTCAGGTCCTCCAGGGTCACGGCCGAGCCCGGCAGCACCGAGCGGGCGGGCGCCTCCAGGCCGTCGAGGAAGAGCTGGAGATGACGGTGGACGAAGGGGGCGAAGGCGGCGCAGCCGGTGCCGGGCAGCGGCCGGGTGAGCTGCGAGACGCCGACCAGCAGGTCGCCGGCGCCGACGTCCGGGCGGAGCCGGCCCGCCGCGTGCGCCAGGCCGAGCAGCTCCTCGACGGACTCCTCCAGCCGGCCGCGCTCGGCGACGAGATCGGGGTGGTCGTGGTCGAAGCCCGCGTCGAGCATCGGGCAGAGCGCGCCCACCCGCTCGTCGGCGGCGCCGTGGACGAAGTCCCGCACCGCCTCGAAGGCGTCCGCCTCACCGGCGCGGACCGACTCGGCACCCCGCTCGGCGAGCCCGGCGACCCGGGCGGTCAGGGAGAGGACGACCTCGTGGACGAGGTCGGCGCGCTCGGGGAAGTTCCGGTAGAGCGTGGCGTTGCCGACGCCGGCCCGGCGCGCGATCTCGTCGTAGGGGACGAGGGGGCCGAACTCCACGAACATCTCGCGGGCCGCCGTCACCAGCCGCTCACGGTTGCGCAGGGCGTCGGCGCGCGGCCGGGGCACGCGGCGCGCGGGCACCCCGCCGACCACATCGCCCCCCGCGGGGGCTTCTTCGCCGGCGCGGAGAGCGCGCCCCCCGGAGGCTTCCCCATCGGCGCGAATGTCGCCCCCCACAGGAGCTTCTTCGCCCGTGCGGACAGCGCGCCCCTCGGGGGCTTCCCCGTCGGCGCGGACGCCGTCCCCCGCAGGGGCCTCTCCGTCGGTGCGGATCACGCCACGACCTCCTCGGCCGTCCGGGCCCCCGGCCTCTCAGCCGTTCGGAGCCATCCGGGGAAACAGTCCCCACTTCGTCGAACTCTCTCCTAAACGGGGAAGGAATCCCCGCTTATTTCGCCCGCCAATGTGACCTGCATCACTCCGCACGCTCCGTCGCCGGATACCCACGATCGGTCCACCCGGCGCGCGCCCCCGCGCCGCTCCGCACAGGCTGAGCCCACGGCACACCACGCCGCTGACCTGGCCCCGACCGGAGAGGCGACCGCATGCAGCACACCCGCCGGCGGATACGCAGACCGGTCGCCCTCGCGGCGACCTCGGCCCTCCTGCTCACCGTGCTCGTCTCCGCGAGCACCACGCTCCCCGGGCCCGCCCCGGCCTCGGCCGGCCCGGTGGCCGCCGCGCCGGACACCACCCGGCTCGGACCGTGCCGCATCGCCACCACCCTGGGTGTGCAGATGTCGGAAGGGCTGCCGACCGCCCCCGGGTACGCCCGCTCCACCGGTCGCGTCCGCGCCCTCACGCTCATGGTCGACTTCCCCGACGCCCGCGGCGAGGGCACGGCCATGTCCCGCTTCCGGGAGTTCTTCCCGCAGACCTCCGACTGGTTCCGCGTCAGCTCCTACGGCCGGCTCCAGTACCACTCCGAGGCCCCGATACCCGACTGGCTGCGGATGCCGAAGCCGTTCTCCTCGTACGGGATCGAGCGCGGAGCCCCGTACGAACCGGGCTACCGCTCCTTCGTCGAGGACATCGTGAAGGCGGCCGACCCGAAGGTCGACTTCAGCGCCTACGACCTGGTCAACGTCCTGGTCACGCCGAACGCCGGCCCCTCCGCCCTCGACACCGTCCTGTCCGTGACCTTCTCCGGCAACGACGACGCGCCCTACGCCGACGGCGTCCCGCTCGCCAACACGTCCTTCGTCTACAGCCGCCAGGACGACGGCTCCGGCAGCTACGCCCAGACCGGCTACCGCGTCCTCCCCCACGAGAACGGCCACGTCTTCGGCCTGCCCGACCTCTACACCGCCGACGGCGGCGGCACGGTCGGCCACTGGGACATCATGTCCGAGGACTGGGGGGCCAACAACGACCTGCTCGGCTGGCACAAGTGGAAGCTCGGCTGGCTCGACAACGACCAGATCCGCTGCGCCTCCGCCGCCGGCACCAGCGAGCACCTGCTCACCCCGCTGGCCGTCGCCGGCGGCCCCAAGATGGTCTTCGTCCCGCTCTCCGACACCACCGGGTACGCCGTCGAGGTCCGCACCCGCGAGGGCAACGACGAGGCCGTCTGCGAGCCGGGCGTCCTCGTCTACCGCGTCGAGTCCGACGTGGACACCGGCCACGGCCCGGTGACCGTCGCCGACAGCGACCGCACCAGCGGCGGCTGCACCCGCCGCCCCAACGTCCACGCGGAACTCTCCGACGCCCCCTTCCGCCCCGGCGAGGCCTTCACCGACCGCACCAACGGCATCCGGATAGGCGTCGTCGACGAGGACCCGACCGGCAGCTTCCGCGTCCGCGTCACCCGGGAATGACCCCCGCCACACCGCACCGGCCCGGCCCCCGGCTCCTCGGCCGGCGCCCCTCACCCTCCCCCCGACCGGGGCCCCTCGACCGAGGCCCCTCGGCCGGGGCCCCTCAACCGGCGCCCCTCAGCCGAGGCCACTCGACCGGGTCCCCTCAGCCGGGGCCGAGGGGCGCGAACAGCTCCCGCAGCTCGCCCTTGAGGACCTTCCCGCCGCCGTTCCGGGGCAGCGGCTCGTCCCGTACGAGGACGTGCGCGGGCACCTTGAAGGCGGCGAGGCGCGCGGCGACGTGCGCCCGCAGCCCCTCCGCGCCGGCCGGGGAGCCCGCCCGGAGCCGCACGACCGCCCCGACCTCCTCCCCGAGCAGGGGGTGCGGCACCCCGACGACGGCCGCGTCGAGCACGTCCGGGTGCGCCTGGAGCACCTGCTCCACCTCCACGCAGTACACGTTCTCGCCGCCCCGGATCACCAGGTCGGTGAGCCGGTCGACGATCGAGACCCGCCCCTCGGCGTCCACCCGGGCGAGGTCGCCGGTGCGGAACCACCCGCCGGGCGCGAAGGCCGCCCGGGTCGCCTCCGGGTTCCCCCAGTACCCCCGGAAGAGCGACTGCCCCCGCAGCCACAGCTCGCCGACCCCGTCGTCCCCCGGAGCCTCGATCCGCACCTCGGTGGCCGGCGAGGGCCGCCCCACGCTCCCGGGGTGCTCGCGGTACTCGGCCCCGACGTTGGCGAGCACCCCGCCGCAGGTCTCGGTGAGCCCGTACCCGTTCCGGGGCGCGATCCGCTCCCCGTACCCCTCCGCCAGCTCCCCGGTGACCGCGGGCGGCGCGGCGGCCCCGCCCGTGCTCAGCAGCACCAGGCTCTCCAGCCCGTCCCCCGTCTCCCGGGCGCGCGCGAGCAGCTGCAGCGCGGTGGTCGGCACCCCCGCGTAATGGGTCACCTTGTGCTCGCGGATCAGCTCCAGCGCCCGCGCCGCGTCCCACTTCCGCATCATCACCAGCGTGCCGCCCGCCGCCATCACCGCGTACAGGGAGGTGAAGGCGGCGACGTGGAAGAACGGGAAGGTCGTCAGGGACACCACCGGCGCCCCGCCCCCCGGCCGCTCCCCCCGCGCGACGGCGGCCGCGGCGGCGAAGTACCGCGGATGGACCGCGGCCCCGGCCTGCGCGAGGTGCGTGGCGACGGCCCCCTTGGGCCGCCCCGTGGTCCCGGACGTGTAGAAGATCGTGGCGTCGTCCTCGGGCGCCACCTCGACGTCGGGCGGCCCGAGCAGCGGATCGTCGTCCACCTCGTACGCCGCGAACCCGGGCTCGGCCTCCCCCCGGAACACGATCCCCGGCACCCCGGCGGCCCACGCCCACCCCCGCACCCGCCCGACCCGCTCGCCGTCGACCAGCAGCACCCCCGGTCCGCAGTCGTCCAGCGCGTGGGCGAACTCCTCCTCGCCCCACCACGCGTTCAACGGCACCACGACGAGCCCCGCCAGCTGGGCCCCCCAGAACGCCACCTGCCACTCCGGCAGGTTCCGCATCGCGACCACGGCCCGGTCCCCCGGCCGAAGCCCGTACTCCCCCGCCAGCCGCCGCCCCAGCCCACAGGCCGCGTCGAAGAACTCCCGATAGGTGACGGACTCCCCCTCACCCACCAGAAAAACCCGGTCCCCGAACCCCCACACCACTTCGACGAACTCCCGCAGCGTCCGGGGCCCCCGCACGTACACCCCGTCCGCCACCTCGAACGGCGCCCCCTCACCCGTCAGCACGCCCCACCCCTCTCACCCGTCCCACCGAAGCTAGCCACCCCCAACCCCCACCCACAACCCCACCCCCCAACCCCCCATCCGCTACGCTGTCCAAGCCCCGCCTCCGTAGCTCAGGGGATAGAGCACCGCTCTCCTAAAGCGGGTGTCGCAGGTTCGAATCCTGCCGGGGGCACAAACCGAAGGGCCAGCTCACGGGGACTTTTCCCCGGAGCTGGCCCTTTCGCATGATCGCGTCCGTGCCACCTACGTGCCAGAAGGAGGCGAATCACCCTCTCCTCGGGCCCGGCGGATCATCTCCCCGAGCTTCCCCGCGATGTGCTGATCACGGTCGCTCGTCATGTGCTGATAGATCAGCGCGGCCCGGGTCGTACTGTGTCCCATCCTCGTCATCAGCTCACGCGTGCTCGCCCCGGCACTGGAGGCCAGCGTGTTCCCGGTGTGGCGGAGGTCGTGGAAGTGCACGTCTCCGGAGACGCCGGCCTCAGCGCGTGCGCTCGTCCAGTCGTCGCGGAAGTTGCTCCGCCGAAGCAGGCCGCCGCGGGGCCCTTGGAAGAGGTGTCCGTCCTGCCCGGCCGCGGCGAAGTGCTCCAGGTGGTGAGTCAGCTCGGGGACGAGTTCGGCGGGGAAGGCGACCGGCCGGACGCCGGCGGCGGACTTCGGCGCCTTGTCGGCGAGCTTGCCGTTCTGAAGCTCGGACTGGGCACGGCGGACCATGACCACGCAACGGTTCAGGTCGATGTCCCGGCGGCGGAGCGAGGCCAGCTCACCGAAGCGGAGGGTCGTGAATGCCGCCAGGAGGACGAGCACCCGGTAGCGGGCCTGGATGGCGTCGGCCACGGCGTACACCTCGGCGACGGTGAGGACGGGACGCTCCGGGACGTCGTAATGGTCGGCGCCCTTGATGCGGCACGGGTTGCGACGGATCAGCTCGTCGTCCACCGCCGTGTTCAGGATCGCCCGCAGGAGCTGGTACGCCTTGACCACGGTGGGCTCGCCCACGCCGGATTCCAGCAGGGCGGTACGCCAGGCGCGGACGCGAGGCGTGGTGATCGCGGCCAGGGTCCCGGCGCCGAACGTCGGCTTGATGTGCAGCCGGAGCACGCCCTCGTTCCGCTCCCGGGAACGGTCCTCCAACTTGCGGTGCTTCAACCAGTCATCGGCGTACGGACCGAACTCGACCTTGCCCGCGTCCGGCGCCTGGTAGGTGCCCCGGATGATCTCCGCCTCGATGGTGGTCAGCCATACGTCGGCGTCGGTCTTGGTGACGAAAGTCTGCGGCGCGGACTTCGTCTCGCCTGACAGCGGATCGCGATAGCGGGCCTGCCAGCGACCCGAAGCGAGCTGCCGCACGGTCCCGAACCGACGACGCCGGCCAGTGCGGTTCGCCATCACGCCACCTTCCCGAAGCGCCGCACGACGGGCTCCACGGTGTGGGTCGCGATGTACGCCTCGACGGCAGGCTCCGGGATGCGGACATGCCGACCGACCTTGACGAAGGTGATCCGCCGTTCTTCGATCAGGCGCCGAGGGAACCGGACGGAGGTGCCGAGGAGTTCGGCGACCTGGGCGACGGTGAGCAGACGTGCGGACATGGTCACCACTCCTGTTCGGTGGACGCTTCGAGCTGGGCGCGGAGTTCGCGGGCGTGTTCGCGGTTGTGCTGGATGTCGCGACGGATGTTGGCGGCGAGCCAGGACTCGCCGGGGGTGGCGCCGTGGCCGGCGTAGGCCCAGTGAGCGACGACGAGGAGGGTGGACTCCGGGTGTTCGTCGGGGTCGGGCAGGCCCAGGGCGGCGCGTTGTTGGGCGGCGCGGTAGTCGGCGCGGACCTGGCGTAAGGCGCCGAGGGTGGTGGAGTAGGCGCGGGATTTGGTGGAGAAGTGGCCGCGGAAGCCGAGCATGTGGGCCCAGGCGCGCAGGCGGCGGTCCGGGTATGCGGCGTCGAGGTCCATGCAGGCTTCCATCAGCCGCCGGGGGTGGCCGGGGACGCCGAGGAGGACGAGGGCTTCCTTGTTGCCGACTCGGTGGTCGACGGTGCCGGTGGTCTCGGCGGCTTTGGTGGCGTACTTCGCGACGTAGGCGGCGACGGCCTGTTCGGTAAGTTCTTCGCCCTGGCCGAAGGCGCCGATGGGCTGGACGTCGAGCTGGGTGCCCCAGGTGAGGACGAGGTCCTGGGCGATGCCGTGGGCGGGGGCGGCGTCGACGGTGACGCGGACGCGGGCGGCGGCCGCGTGGATGGCGTCGGTGAGGAGGTCGAGGGTGGCCCAGTGCGGGGGCGGGGTGTGCGGTCCGTCGGGGCCGTCGAAGCGGATGACGGCGTGGAAGTGGACGGCGCCGCGCTTCTGGTACTCGGCGACCTTGCCGAAGGAGACGCGGGACTGTTCGCGGGCGGCTTTCTGGGTGAGGCCGGCGCGGGCGGCGATCTCGCGGCGGAGGTAGATGGTGAAGTACCGCCACAGCTCGGAGGCGTGGTTGTTCCACAGCACCGCGCCCGCGTAGTCGTAGGTAGCCGGGTCGAGCGGGGTCCCGAGTTCGGGTGCGTCCTCGGGGTGCTGGGTGCCGCAGCGGCAGGGGCGGGTGCCGGGGCGGTTGTGGACGGGGCCGAAGGACGGGGCGGTGAGGGTGGCGAAGACCCGGGGGTGTTCGCGGATCGTCTCGGGGGTGCCTTTGTCGGGGTCGCCGGTGAGGCCGGCGCGGATGAGGTGGTAGGTGTCGCCGGCGTAGGTCCAGGCGCAGGCCGGGCAGCGGGAGGCGCGTCGGTTGCCGCACGCCACGCGCAGGACGCCGCCGGGTTCGGCGTCGGTGGTGTACGCGTGGATCACGGTCTTGGTGGCGGGGTCGAGGAGCTTGGTGCCGCCGGTGAGACGGATGGGGGCGGTGCAGCCGCCGGTGCGGCGGAGTTGTTCGGTGAGGCGGTCGAAGCCGGGGGACCCGGCGACCCGGAGCAGGTCGCTCAGGGTGGCCGGGTCCAGGCCCGCCGCAGTGGCGGAGTCGATCACGTGCTCACTCCTTGTGGGCGGGACCGTGGTGGGCGTTCCATCCGGCGACCAAGGCACCGACCTGGGCGTCGCCCGTGGCGGTGGCGGTGGCGCCGCAGTGGCAGACGGCGGACGCGGTGGCGGGCTCGGATGGCGACAGCTTGCTGACGTGCAAGCCGGGCCGGTCCGGCGAGGGCGTGAGCTTGGCCATCGCGGTCACTTCCCGGCGCGGGCGAGGGCGGCGGGGGTGGTGCGGGTGCCGGTGCCCTTGCAGGCGGGGCAGGTGGCGGCGAGGGTGCGGCGCTGTCCGTCCGGGGTGGTGCCGGTGGTGATGTGGACGACGGGGAAGCCGTCGCAGTGGGAGCAGACGCGGGCGGCCGAGGTCTGGGGCATCATGAGGTTTCCCTTTCGGGTCCGGTGGATCTGGAACGGGGTTGATGGCGCCCGGGGCGGCGGAAGTTTGGCGACCGAGGCCGCCCCGGGGGCCGCTAGCGGGTGTTGCGCCTGCCGTGGCCCTTGACCGCGTACATCGACGCGTCGGCGGCCGAGAGGGCATCGGTGAGGACCGGGACCGGCAGCTGGTCGCGGTGGCAGTGGCCGACCGAGGCGGAGACCGGCAGGACGTGCCCGCGGTGGGTGACCGGCGCGTCCAGCGCGGCCCGGAGTTTGGCGAGGCCGGGGGTGCGGGCGGGGTCGGTGACGATGGCGGCGAACTCGTCTCCGCCGAGGCGGGCGGCGATGCCGTGCCGGCCGCACCAGGCGGTGAGCCTGGCGGCGGTGGCGGTCAGGACCGTGTCTCCGGCGGCGTGGCCGTGGGTGTCGTTGATGGTCTTGAAGTCGTCCATGTCGACCAGGACCACGAGCGTGTTCGGGTGCTTGGCCATGAGGTGTTCCGCCCGGGTGGTCCATCCGGCGCGGGTGTGCAGGCCGGTCAGGGGGTCTCGGCGGGCGGTGGCCAGGCGGCGCCAGAGCAGCCCACCGTGCAGGGCCCATCCCAGGGCCGGTAAGCCCGCCGCCGCGATCGTCTGCGTGTCCACGAGCGCTACCGGCCCTTCTGCATGTCGCGGACCAGAAGCCGCAGGACGACCGCGACGACGGCGATGGACGCGGCGCTGATGGCGACGGCGAGGAGCATGGAGACCAGGACGGCGCCGACGACCAGGACGACGGCACCGCCGCCAGCGGCGAGGGCGACCGCACTGCCCGGGGTGAGCTGAACCGAGGCACGGGACGGAACCGGGGCCGGGGCCGGGGTCGGGACGACAACGGAGGCCGGGGCGGGCTCGATGTCGTCGGGGGTGGGCTTGAGGATGGGGATGGGGTGGCCGGTCGGGAGCGGGTTGACCGGGATGCGGGGCTGGAGCATGGCGGGTCTCCCTACTTGGCGATGGGGTCGATGAGCGGAGCGAGGAGGCTGTCGGCGAGGAGGTAGCCGCCGAGCAGGAGGACGGCGACGAACCACCAGGGCGGGCGGATGAGCTTGATTCCGAGGCCGCCGACGACGATCAGGGCGAGCCAGAGCGGAACGTCCATGACACGAACTCCTCAGTTGCTAGCGGGGGTTGCAGCGATGGGTGTGAGCGGCCAGCTCGGCCGCCGCGCGGGTGTCGTAGTCGGCGGAGAAGTCGCAGCGGGGCGCCGTGCACACGGCGGTGTGCTTGGTCCGGCCGCGGCCGTCGCGGTGGGTACCGACCTGCACCGGGCCGATACGGGCGACGTTGTGGAAGCGGTTGGGTCGCACGGGTCTTGCTCCTTCCTGGGTCAGGCGAGCTGGAGGGCGATGGAGTCGGCGAGGGCCGGGGGCATGCCGTGGCGGGTGCGGAGGGTTTCCGCGTCGATCGGCTGGCCGGTCTGGGCCCGGTGCGCGTCGGCGATCTTCTGGGCGTGAGCCATCAGCGCGGGCGGCACCGCCACAGCAGGCACCACGGGAGCAGGCTCGGGTTCGGGCTGTTCTTCCTGCGGTGCGGGTTCCGGCTGGATCTCGACCGGGGTGGGTTCGGCCGGCGGCAGTTCGGGGGCCTGTTCCGGGGCCCGTTCGACGGTCACCTCGGCAGTGGCTTCCGGCGCCGGTACGGCCTCAGGGGTATGGGTGGGTTCGGGGGCGGGGTGGGCGTGGGCGAGGAGGGTGCCGCCGAGGAAGGCGATGGCGGGCCATCCGGCGACGAGGATCCGCAGCCAGGGCGGGACGTGGTTGAGGTCGAGGAGTCCGGCGGTGGCGACGTTGGCGCCGAGCGATGCGATGAGGGCGATGGCGAACCAGAGCCAGGCGTCGCGGTTTCCGGCGTCGGTTCGCATCCGGCGCCAGGCGGCGACGAGGAGCAGGTCGACGGAGACCGGGTAGGCCCACGCCTTCCATCCGTCCTGTCCGGCCGCTTCGGCCAGGTCGTGCAGGTGGGCGAAGGACAGGGCCCCGGCGATGACGGCCTGGACCAGGACGGCGTCGAGGCGGAGGGTTCGGAGCACGGGTCACCTCCTTTCGGGCATGGGTCGGGTAGGGACCTGGCGTGAGACGGTCACGCCGCCGAGGCGGTGCAGGGGTGTTACGCGGTGGCCGGGTCCGGCTTCACCAGCGGGACCGGCTCCGGGTCAGCGCCGATGCCGTCCGGTAGGACCGGGCGATAGGCGGCGAGGGAGGGCAGATCCGGGGTGAGGTGGGCGTGCGCGAGGCAGATCTCGGCCGCTTCAGCCGCGGAGAGCTGCGGAGTACGGATGCGGGACCAGCCCCCGGAGGTGTCCCCGGCGACCGCGATGCCGGGCCGGTCCGGCGGGATCGTCAGAACCGTGACGACCGCGTCCGGGGCGATGTCCCCGACGCCCATCTCGGCAGTCTGCTTGTCGTTGACCCGGTGCACGGTCCGGCCGGTGAGCTGAGCGCGCAGGGCGGTGGCGCCCTTGCCGAGGTCGGAGCCGAAGCGCTGCCCGCAGACTTCGAGAAAGATGCCGGCGGCGCGGGCGAGCTGGCCGAGGCGGATCAACTGGGTGACCATCCGGTCCCGGCGTTCCTCGTCCTTCTTCGTCGCGGTCAGGAAGAGCTCCGCGACCTCGTCCACCAGGACCACCACCGGCGCCGGACGGACGTCCTCGTGCAGGGCCCAGATGTCGGCGACCCCGTAGTCACTGAGGAGGTCGAACCGGTCCTCCATCTCCCCGACCAGGGCGTCCAGCAGGCCGTCCGCTTCCTCCGGGGTGGTGGCCAGGGCGGACAGGCGGGGAGCGTAGCCGCGGTGCTCGACTCCGCGCTTGCAGTCGATGCCGACCAGGGCCACCGGCAGCCGGGCGAGCCCGGCTACCAGGTTTCGCTGGTACATGGACTTGCCGGTCTGGTTCGCGCCGAGGGTCAGCGCGTGCGGGACCTTGAGGTAGTCCCGGACGAACGCCGTCCCGTCTTCCCGCAGCGCGACCGGAACCGTCATCGGCCCCGCGGGGCGCCGACGCGAGCGCGGCATCCGGACCCGGTTCAGGACGTCGTAGCCGGTCATCCGCAGTTCCACGAACCCCGGCTTGGTGACGGTGACGTTGACCGAGTGGACGCCCCAGGCGTGCCGCAGCCGCTCAGAGGCCGCCATCACGTCCGCGGGCTCCAGACCGGCCGGAAGCCGGAGGGTGACCCGCAGGCCGGTCGAGGTGCCCCGGATCCGGCGGACCTTGGGCGGTACGGGCTGGACGTCGGGGCGGCGGGCGATGTTGCGGACCATGAACGCCCGCAGGCGGGACGGCTGGACCGTCAGCCCGCACACGTCCATCGTCGCGTGATACGTCACCGCGAACCGCACCCGCGTGACCGGCAGACCCACCAGCGACCAGAACACCTGGGGCGCACGGACCTTGGCGTATCCGAGGCCGCCAGCGGCTCCGGCGAGCGGGAGACCGACCTCCCATAAAGTCGCAACGTCGGTCATGATCAGCCGCCCATCGGGGTGACCGCGACAGCGCGGAACGAGATGCCGTGACGGGTCTGGCCGTTGAACGTGTTCTCCCAGTCCCGGGCCTTGAGCCCGATGACCGTCACCGGCATGCCCGGCGTCAGCCCGTCAGGGAGACCGGTCTCCGGGACCGTCACCTGGTAGAGGTTGCCCTCCCCCTCGTCCGAGATCAGCAGGCCCACCGTGGAAAGCCCGGCACCGGTCTCCCGGTCCACCGCCCTCTCGCCGGTCTGCTTGCTCACGAGCTTCGGCGTGGGAGCGGTCGCGACGAAGACCACGGCGGTCGACGTGTCCACCTTGAACGACGGCATGAGTTTCTCCTTCGAGAGGGCAGGAAGGGACTAGGTGACCAACTTGGCTAACCCGGTTGGTCACATCTCGAAGTTAGAAGACATGGCTAGCCATGTCAACAACATGACTGGCATGACTGTCCTGCCTAGAGGAACTCGCCTACCATCGACTTCATGACCTTTGTCCCCGAGCCCCTCGACCCCGACGACGACCGAGCCCCGTACGAGCAGGTCGCGAGCAGCCTGAGCGCAGCGATTCGTACGCGGAGGCTCGGACCGGGCGAGAAGCTGCCGTCGCACAAGGAGCTGACGGAGCTCTACGGCTTCGCGCGGGCGACGATCCAACGCGCGCTACGGGACCTTGAGGACGAAGGACTCGTGGTCTCGCGCAAGGGCAGTGGTGTCTACGTCCGCAACCGCACGGAACGGCCGGCGGGGCTTCGGCCTTACGTGGAGCAGGCATTCGCGAAGGATCACGTCACCATCGACTTCGCGGGGTTCTCAAGCGAGACACTGCACGGTGCCCTTCAAGAGCCGCTCGACAAGATCCGTGTCGGCAGGCTCACCCCGTCGAGCATCACCATGCGGATACTCGTCCCCGACATGGCGGTCCCTCAGGCGGCACCGGTCCGGATGTCCGACGGCGCGGACGACAAGAGGCTCCGCGACCGCATGCACGACATCATGGTCGGCTACACCCGCAGCATCCGGGACGCGATCACCGAGCTGGAGCACCTGGGCCTGGTCGCCGAGACGCGCATCAACGTCCGCGTCCACAGCGGCACCCAGTTCTTCAAGCTGTACGTCATCAACAACGAGGACGCGTTCTTCGGTTACTACCCGATCCGCCCGAACAAGGTCGTCGCCCAGGGCGAGGCGATCGAAATCTATGACCTCGTCGGCAAGGACACGACCCTGTTCCACCACTCGGTCAACGACGGCGAGTCGTCCGGCGGAGCGCAGCAGGTCCAGCAAGCCCGGATGTGGTTCGACAGCGTCTGGGAGACCATCGGAAGGGACTTCGATCTTGACGCACGATGACCGACTCTCCGAGGTCCTGGGCAACGCCCGGGTGGTCTTCTTCGACTTCGACGGGCCCGTGTGCGATGTGTTCGCCGGGCTTCCTGCCTCCCAAGTCGCAGAACAGCTCACGGCGATCCTCGCGGCGAAGGACGTATCCGCGGGTGCGAAGGCGGCCGAGACCGATGACCCCATCGAGGTTCTGCGCATCGCGCACGCGGCGGACGCCGAGCTGGGTGGGGAGATCGAGCAGCGACTAACGGAGGCGGAGATCGAAGCCGTAGCACTGGCGGGCCCCCCGACGCCGGGAGCGGTGGAAGCCCTCCAGGCCGTGAAAGCCTCAGGGAGGGCGGTCGCGGTGGTGAGCAACAACTCGGCCGAGTGCGTCGAGAGCTTCCTTAAGGCGCACGGGCTGGAGGGATACGTCGCGAAGGTGGTCGGCCGGCCTACGGGACAGCCCCACCTGATGAAGCCGAACCCGTTCCCGCTCATCACGGCGGCCGAGCGGATGCACATCGACGTCACGAACTGCACCCTGATCGGTGACTCGCTCACAGACATCCAGGCTGCCCACACAGCCGGGGCCACGGTGATCGCCTACGCCAACAAGCCCCACAAGGCCGATCTCTTCGCCGAGGCCCAGGCCGACACCATCACCGACGACATGCACGCCATCGCCGACGCACTCACCACGGCATAGCCGAGGAGCAGCGGAAGACCTGTTACAGGTTTCTCTACCTCATCAAGGCACCCGCCGCGCACAGCGCGGCGCGCGCGGCCCGTCGCCCGGGCCTGCGCTCCTGTCTCCGCCCCGCTCCAGCCCGACCGCCGGCCGCACGCCTGACAGCTCGGGTTGATGGGTGACGAACCCGCGATGCGGCCGAGGCGCTACACGGGTGCGGCTCAGGACGATGCCTCCGGCGGGGGCGCTCAGGCTCCGGGATGGGAGGGGCCCGCGGGCGGGTGCCGGCCGGTGGGGCGTGGAGGTGGAGGGCTCCCATCCCGCCTGCCGTCGACCCAGGCAGAGCCGAGCAGTCGCGGCCCAGGGCGTCAAGGTCGTTCGTACAGTGGCGCGCTCCACCTTGACGCCCTGAACCACGCCCGCTCCACGGTGTGTGGGTCGACGGCAGACGGGATGGGAGCTGGGGTGAGTGGTGGGCTGAGGGGCCGGCGCAGGCCCGCATTAGCGTGACCGCAGCATGTAGGCGGCAGACACGCCGGATGCGGCAAGAGGGCAGAACCGGCCGGATTCGAACCGGCGTCCTCGCGATTTTGGAGACCGCGCGCGACAACCTCTGCGCTACAGCTCCGCCCCGCCCGCCATCCTAAGGAATCCTGCTGCTGCCGAGGTGGCGTCTGCGCCCTTGGCGTGCCCGTTTGGCCGGAAGCTGGCGGGGAGCCACGGTGGTTGACGGGCAACGCACGCGAGGACGGCCCCCGACCGATCTGCCTGGTCAGGGGCCGTTCACCTGCGGTGGGTGTGGGCTTTGAACCCACGGAGACATCGCTGCCTCGACGGTTTTCAAGATCGTCGAACGGGACCTGGCTAATCTCGGCTTGGCCGCTTCGTCGTCACCAAGATGATCGGGAGCATCAGGGCCATGGCGGCGAGGCGCGCGACAGCCAGAAGGATGGGTTCGCCCACGAAGAGCATGAAGAGCCCCAGAAGGACGCTTCCGTCGACCTCGACGCCGATGAGAGGCATCGTGCCGCCAACGAACCCGATCACCACACACCACAGACCCCAGACGCCCGCAGCAGCAGCGAGCAGGACCGTCAGCGCCGCCACCCAGGCGGGTGGTTCTCTGTCTTCCATGATCCCCCCAAGGATCCCCAGTCAGGTGACTTGAGTCACAGACGTGGGGGGAGGATAGCGGCTGGGCAACCCGGTGCAGGTGGGATCGTGCAGTTAAGCGCTCGACACTGCCGCAGCTGCGCGCGGCCGGCGCTGGCAGGGCACTCTTGGCCATCGGCGGAGCCTGGCCGTCGGTTGGGTCCCGGGCTTGCACCGGGCCGCCCCCGGACAGAACCAGGGATGCAGCCGCACTACAGAGCTGGACACCTCGGAAGCCGACCGCGCGCAGCTGGACGCTATCCCGAGGCACTGACAGACGCCGGCGAAGGTCGTGCCACATCCGTGCCAGATCGTGCGGGGAACCACGGGGAACGAGGGGCGTGTTCGGGCTCTGGGGTGTCGATCAGCTCTTGCAGCATCTTGGCAGGTCAGGCGGAGGTTCGCCCTCCCGCTCTCCTAAAGCGGGTGTCGCAGGTTCGAATCCTGCCGGGGGCACCAGTGCGAAGACCCCCTACCGATCTTGGTAGGGGGTCTTCGACATCTACGGCTGACATCAACGGCGGCGGTCGGCCGAGGACCTCCGCGAGCGCACGGAACGAAATACAGGTGCCGGCTCCCGGGGCTGGCGGGCAGGATCGCGCCATGTCGACGGATGTCAGCGGGATGATCGAGTGCCGTCCAGGGGCCCGTCTGTGGGGCCCGGACGATGAGGACACGGTCTGGGAAGCGGGCATCGACCTCTTCCTGCTGAACAGGGGCAACGCCTACGACGGCCTCGCGTGCCTCTTCGGAATCCGCAACTCCTTCGGCTTCCGTCCGCTTGCCGGGGACCGAGGCTTCCCGGACGACGCGTCGGAAGGGCTGCGCCGCGATTTCGCCGGCCCCGACTTCGCGTACGGGACGACATGGGTGACCTGGGCCGAGCTGGCCGCCGCAGACTGGCAGGAGACGGACGCCTCCGGCACACGAAGCCGTGCGTCGGCCGCGGGGAACGACACCGACTGGGGCCGCGTCTGGAGCGTCATGCGCATCCTCAGCGAAGTCCACGGCCCGGAGAACGTCCGTCTCGTCGTCTGGTTCTACTGACCCACCCCCGCGCTGAACACGGGGTCGGCCCGGACAGGCCTCCAGCACACGCGGCCACAGCGGGGTGGCCGCGGGCCCGCTTCGGCTTGAGGAGCTGCTCGGCGGACACCGTCGTGCCCGCCACCCTCTGCGAGATCGTCTACGAGATCCCCATCAGCCGAGGAAGGTGAGAGGGGGGTGGGGTCCGAGCCAAGGGTCCCGAAGCGTGAAAGCTCAGGGGACCCCTCCCTTGCCACCCCCCTTGGCCGCCGTGTTCCGCAGAGGAACAGCGAACCGGCCCAACCTTGTCCACGACGCTACAACCGACCACTGACAACGCCCGAGAGCAGGTTCCGGGCCTATGGCCGAGTGGCCTCTCCCCTGTCCCGACTGCGGCCGGCCCATGGAGTGGAAAGGGTTCGTTCTCAGCGAGCGCGAGGAGGACGCCCAGCGGGTCTGCCGCTCCCTGTGGCGCTGCCAGGGGCGGACCCTTTGGTGGCACTGGGCCGATCGTCAGGACGAACCACTGGAACTCTGCCCCTTCCCTGACTTGGTCCGCTAGCCTCCGCGGTCGCGAGTACCGTCCAGATCGGTCGATCAACCAGTAGGGAGGGGTATGCACAACGAAGGGACCATCCCCCGGTCGGGGATGCTTCGGATTACCGGCGGCCGTTCGCGGATCGACGACAGCCGACATCCACGGCTGGCATCAACGACGGTGGACGGCGGCGGTCGTATCCGGCCGGCCGCAGCAGCCGCCGGCAGTGCCCCTCCCCGCCCGGGGCCGCCCGACCGAGGCCCTGAAGCGGGTGTCGCAGGTTCGGATCCTGCCGGGGCACAGGGGGAAGGGCGCACGGTGAGGTCACCGGGCGCCCTTTTGCGTGCGGGTGGGGGGCTTCGGGGTCAGGTGAGGACGATGTTGTGGGCCGGGGTGATGGTGGGGTGGATGTGGGACTGGCCCAGGTCGGCCAGGACGGGGCCGAAGGTCCTGGCGTGGGTTTCGAGGGCTTCGCGGCTCTCCCAGATCTCGGTGACGCGGAAGCCGTCGGCCGTCGGGCCCGCCGCGTGGGAGAGGAGGCCGGGGTTCGGGAGGTCCGCGAAGCGGGTGAAGCCCCGGCCTTCGGTGACGCGGTCGATGACCGTGTCGTAGAGCTCCTGCCCGGCGCCGGGGAAGTCGAAGGTCACGATGATGGCCATGGGGGTGTCTCTCTCGTGGTGCGCGGTCACTTCTGGGAGTCGAAGGCGTCCGGGATGGGGAGGGTCGACCAGTGGGGGACGGGCCAGGCCACGACGACCGCCCGGCCGACGACGTCGGTGAGGGGGAGCATGCCGCCCCGGCCGTCGTCCTGGTGGTAGCGGGAGTCCTGGGAGGCCTGGCGGTGGTCGCCCATGACCCAGAGGTGGCCGGCGGGGACGGTGACCTTGAACCGGCCGCCCTCGTCGTCGCTGCAGGGGGTGTTGCCCTCGTAGACGTACGGCTCGGTCAGGGGGGTGCCGTTCAGTTTCAGGGGGCCCGTGCCCTGGCACTCGATCGTGTCGCCCGCCACGCCGATCACCCGCTTGATCAGGTGCTGCTCGCCGGCCGCGGGCATCAGGCCGACGAAGCCGAGGGCCTTCTGGACGGTGGTGGGGGGCTTCGTCTCATGGCCGGCGAGCCAGTCGGCGGGGTCGCGGAAGACGACCACTTCGCCGCGGCCGGGCTCCGAGCCGAACCAGGGGGTGAGCTTGTCGACCAGGACGCGGTCGTCCTCCTGGAGGGTGTTCTGCATGGACCCCGAGGGGATCAGGAACGCCTGCAGCAGGAAGGTCTTGATCAGGAAGGCGAGGCCCAGGGCGACGACCGCCAGCAGGGGGTACTCCACCCAGGGGGAGAGCCGGCGGCGACGGCGCGCGGGGGGCGGGGGCGAAGTCTCCCCCGCCTCCGGGCCGGGCCTCGTCTCCGTCGCCACGTCTCCCGTGTCCGCCACGTCCGCACGCCCCGATTCAGTTGGTTCCTGCCGCATGGGACGACCCTAGGGCCCGCGCCCGGGGGTGAGCAGCCCCCTGCCGCGTTCACCCTCCTTATGGGTGACCGCGATGGGTGACCGTGATGGGCGACCGCGGGGCGGGAGGGGTCAGCGCAGTTCCTCCGGGCAGGCCGTGCCGCGCGGGAAGAGCTTGTAGGGGGCGGCCAGGCGGTACGTACCGGCCTTGGGGGCGACCAGTTCCGTCCACTCGTCGCCCTCCTCGTCCGGTTTCGCCTTCACCAGGCAGCCGTTCTCGTTGGCGAAGACCTTCGGGATCTCGGTCTCGGACTCCTCCCGGGCGAGCTTGGACTCCTCCGTCTCCTGCGGGGGCTCCAGCTTGCCGCCGTTCTCGTCCATCAGGGCGAGCCAGGGCGAGTACGGGACGCGGATCTTGATCCGGGCCGGGCGGTCGAGGCGGAGGACGACCTCGTTCTCGGCGGCGCGCTCGACCTGGGCGGGAGGGTCGGCGAGGGGGGTGGCGCCGGCGACCTCGTACAGCCGCCAGTTCGCGTCGGACCACACCTGGTTCAGGTACGGCAGGCCCTCGTCGACCAGCTCCGCCTCGCGCTCCGCGCCCGAGTCGGGGGCGCCGGTCGGCAGGACGACGTACCGGACGGCCCAGCGGTGGAGCCACTCGCGGTAGTTCACGGCGTTGAGGGTGTCGTCGTAGAAGAGCGGGTTGCGCTCCATGTCGGCCTGGCGGTTCCAGCCGCGCGCCAGGTTGATGTAGGGGCTGAGCGCCGAGGACTCCCGGTGGCTGGAGGCCGGGACGACCTCCACGCGGGCCTTCCGGGCTTCCCGCACCTGGAGCTGGTTGATCAGCGGCGCCACCTCGAAGGCCCAGGAGGCGTCCGGGCGGGTGCGGATCACGTCGTCGACGCCCTTGAAGCCGATCCAGAAGTTCAGGCCGAGGAAGGCGACGGCCAGCGCGTACCAGCGGCGCGAGCGCGGGCGCGTGTACGGCAGCGCCGCCAGCAGGGCCACGCCCGCGAAGAGCATCGGCAGCCGCGAGATGTTCGACCCGATCTGGGAGTCGATCAGCCAGGTCAGGAAGGTGCCGACGGTGTAGCAGGCGGCGGCCGTGCGGACCGTCCGCCAGTCCCTCGGGACGAGGACGAGGACGAGGATCCCGAAGAGCAGCGGCAGCGACGTCGACGCGAAGGACATCGGCTGCGTGCCGGAGAAGGGGAAGAGCCAGGAGGAGAGCGCGACGACCGCGACCGGGGCGAGGCCGATGGCGTACGCGCCCGGCCTCCGCTTGTTGAGGAAGAGCGCCGCCGCGACCACGCCGAGGAACAGGCCCGCGACCGGGCTGCACGCCGTCGCGAGCCCGGCGAGCGGCGCCGCCACGGCGGCCTTCGCCCAGCGCCTGCGGCGCCAGCGGTGCGGCCAGCAGAAGACGGCGGCGACCGCGCCGAGCGCGAACATCATGCCGAGCCCGAAGGTCACCCGGCCCGACAGCGCGTTGCAGAGGAAGGCGAAGACGCCCGCGAGGGAGCACGCCATGGGGTTCCGGACCGCCGGGACCCGCACGAGGATCAGCGCCGTCAGGGCGGCGGAGAGCGTGCCCGCGATCATCATCGTCGAGCGGACGCCGAGCACCGACATCACGTACGGCGAGACCACGCTGTACGAGACCGGGTGCATGCCGCCGTACCAGGCCAGGTTGTACGCGGAGTCGGGGTGCCGTCCGACGAACTCGGCCCAGGCGTCCTGCGCCGCGAGGTCGCCGCCGCTGTTCGCGAAGTAGAAGAACCACAGGACGTGCAGGAGCGCGGCGACGCCCGTCGCCACCATCACGGGGTAGCGGCGCTTGCGGCGCCGCGGCGGAGGCGGTGACGGGGACGGGAGCGGCGCGGGGGTCCGCCCGGGGGCGGAGCGCTGGTTCGGGAGCACTATTCGCGAAGGGGAACCGGGGGTGGGGGGCGTGGGAGCGGGGACGGCCGGGGTGGTGAGGGTGGCGGGAGTGGCGGGGTCGGTGGAGACGGCGGAGGCCGGTGCGGCCTCCTGGGTGCCATCCTGCGCGACGTCCGGCCCGGCGTCCTGCGGGGAGCGCGTCACAGTGGACCGCTCGGTGTCCGTGCCCTGGTGGGCGGGCTGTTCGGTGCCTCGGTCCGTGGTCCGGTCCCGGCCGGTGTCCGTGCCCTGGCGGGCGGCCCGGCCGGTGGTCGTGCCCTGGTCGGTGGTCCGGCCGGTGGTCGTGCCCTGATCGGCGGCCCGGTCAGTGGTCGGGGTCCGGTCCGTGGTCCGGGGCCGGTCCGTGGCCGGGCCCTGGTGGGTGGGGCGGTCCCGGTCGGGGGTCCGGTCGGGGTGCTGCTCGGGGAGGGAGGCGGCGGCCGTGCTGCGGCCCGCGCGTGTCGGCTCGGCGGTGGTCACTGCGGCCCTTTCCCGTGCTGCTTCCGTGCTGCTTCCGTGCTGCTTCCGTGCTGCTTCCGTGCTGCTTCCGTCCGCTTTCCCGCGCGGCTTCCGTGCGGTTCCTGTCCGGTGTCCGGGCGGGTTCGCGTGGCGCGTCCGGACCCGAAGACGCTAACAGCAGGGCGCCCCGGTCGTCCGGGGCGCCCTGCTGTTCGTACAGCCGCCGGTCAGCTCACCCGGGTCAGCTTCTTGTCGAAGCCGGGCTCCACCAGGTCGGCCTGGAGCGCCACCGGGGCGCCGACCTTCCCCGCGCCCTCGCCGATCGAGACCGTGCCGACGACGTCACCGGCCTTGCCGGTGTGGGGGACGGCCTTGCCGCCGTCGGTCAGCTCCAGCTTGACCTTCAGGCCCGGCCAGCCGACCGCCTTGAGCTCCTTCGTCGCCACGACCGGCGTCTGCCCGCCGAGGCCGTCGTCGACGTAGCCGACGACCTGGCCCTTCTTCACGACGACCGTGGACGTGACGTCGTCCTGCGCCTTCTTGATCAGCTCGTAGCTGTAGTCCAGCGACAGCTCCAGCTTCTTGTTGAGGGTCTCGGCGTCCTGCGCGCCCATCACGATGCCCAGGATGCGGCGGATCTTGCCGTCGACGACGGTGTTCGCCGACCAGAGCAGGTTGCCGCCCGCCGGGGTGGAGGAGCCGGTCTTGATGCCGCTCACGCCCTCCTTGAGCAGGAGCCGGCTGTTGTTGTTCTCGATGTAGCCGACGCCCTCGATGGTCGCGTTCGGCATGTCCACGATCTCGCGGAACACGTCGTACTGCATGACCGCCTTCGCCAGCTTCAGCTGGTCCCGCGGGGTGGAGACGGTCGAGTCGAGCAGACCGGACGGGTCGGTGTACCGGGACTGGGTCATGCCCAGGTCCTTGGCGGCCGCGTTCATCTTGTCGACGAACGCCTGCTCCGAACCGGCGTCCCAGCGCGCGAGCAGCCGGGCCACGTTGTTCGCCGACGGGATCATCAGGAGCTGGAGGAGCTCCTTCTCCGTGTAGGTCTGCCCCTCCTTCACGGGCGCCGTCGACTCGTGCACCGCCTTCGCCTGGTCGGCCGCCTTCTTGTCGACGGTGATCTCGGGGCCCTTCTGCTTCCCCTTGATCGGGTGGTCCCGGAGGATCACGTACGCGGTCATCGTCTTCGTCACGGACGCGATCGGGGCCGGCTTCTGCGCCCCGTACGTGCCCATGGAACCGACGCCCTCGACCTCCACCGCGCCCTGGCCCTCGCCCGGCCACGGCATCTGGAGCGGGCCGCCCCCGAAGGTGAACGTGGGCGACGCGGAGAGCGTGAGGACGGGCGCCGGCAGCGGCCGGACCATCTGCGCGATCGCAAAGACGATCAGGAGGAGCAGGACCAGCGGGGTCCAGATGCGGACCCGGCGCACGGTCGTGCGCCAGGCGTTCGGCGGCGGGGGCGGGGTGTTCGTCAGCTCGGCGAGCAGGTCGAGCGGGGGGAGCGGCGGCAGCGGCTGCTGCCGCGTCCGCTCGGGCTCCCCGAGCGCGGGCGCGACCGCGGGCGCGGGGACCGCGGCCTTCGCCGGGGCCGGCGGCTTCGGGGCCTGAGGGGCCTGCGGGGTCTGAGGGGTCTGCGGGACGACGGGGGCGGCCGGAGCGGTCCGGGCGGCCGGCTTGTCGGCGGCCTTCGCCGCCTTCTGGTCGGCCGGGATGTCCGGGCGCAGCGGTACGAAGGTGCTCGTCCGCTCGCTGTCGGAGTCGGCTCCCGTGACCTCGCGGGGGAGCTTGAGCGCGGTCGTCGGCTGGTCCACGGCGGGCGCGGCCGGCGGACGTACCGCCCGGAACATGGTGGTGGGCTGGTCGACCGGGCTCTCGGCCCGGGACGCGGCGGTGCCGGTGTCGGTGTCGGAACCGGTGTCGGCGTCCGCGTCCGTACCCGTGTCCGTGTCCGTGTCCGTACCCGCGTCATCGGTCGTGCCGGTCGTGGCCGCGGGCTTCGGGGCCGGCTTCGCGTCGGCCTCCGGCGTCCCGGCCTTCTTCGCGGCGAACCACGACGGCTCCGGCGCCTTGGGCGCCTCGACGGCCGCCCCGGGGGCCTGCGCGGCCTTCACGGGCTCCTCGGCGGCCGCGGGGGCCTTTCCGGGCGCGGAGGCCTTCTCGGACGCGTCGGCGGCCTCCGGCTCCGGCTCGGACTCCTCATCGCGGCTCTCGGCCGCGGGCCCGTCAGCGTCCGCGGGCTCGCCCTCGCCCCCGTCCGCATCCGCATCCGCATCCGCCGGCTTCGCCGCCGTCGCGACCCACGCCGCCACGGCCTGCTTCAGACGGTCGCCCCCGGGCTCGGCCGCCTTCGAAGCGTCCGAGGCATCCGAAGCGTCCGAGTCGTCCGGGGCATCCGCGGCGGCCGGGTCGTGCGAGGCGTCCGCGTCCTCCGAGGCATCCGGAATCGATTCCTCAGCCGTCGGGGTCGCATCGGCCGGAGCCTTCTCCGCGTCGTCCTCCGGAGCGCGCGGCGCCAGGGTCTTGAAGACCGCCGTCGGCTGGTCCACCTGAGCCGGCGCAACCGTCGACGGCGAACCCGTCGTCCTGCCCTCCGACGACCCCTGCTGCTCCGCCCTGTCGGGGGACTCGCCCGCCACCGTGCCTCCTCCATGCGTCATGCGTACGTCCGAACCGTCTACCAGTGTCCTGTGTGAACCCCTTGGCTCCCGTGCTAGACGAGAACGACATACCTACTGGTTCCCGGACGAACCACCCAGGCACTCTCGACAGATGAATGTGAGAGGGGTCACCCTGTCATTCATCCACGCGGGGAGGCATGGATGGGCAGGAGCCGCAGAACACTTCCGGAGGAGCTTCTGCTGCTCGCTCTGGACCCGACCACGGGTACCACAGCGCAGCCGCAGTCGCTCGATCTGGGCCTGGCCGGAGCACAGCTAGTAGAGCTGGCCCTGGCAGGACGGATAGCCCCTGACGGGGATCGTATCGCCGTGGTGATGCCACGGCCGACCGGAGATCCGACTCTGGACTCCGCACTGGAACTGCTGCGCAGGCGCGGCAGTCCGGTCCGGGCCGTCCACTGGATCGGCGGACCCCGACTGGGGCTCCGCCAGACGTATCTCTCGCATCTGGAGCGATGCGGCATGGTGCATGCCGTGGAGGGCCAGATGTGCGGGGTGCTGCCGACGACTCGCTACCAGGCGACGGACACGGCGATCAGCCGGGAGATCAGAACCCGGCTGGACAGTGCGATCCGCACCGGCGTACCGCCGGACCCGCGGACCGCGGCGCTCGCCGCGCTGGCCCACGCGGTCGGTCTCGGCAAGCACCTGTACCCCGGCAACGAAGGACGGTCGTCGCGGTCCCGGCTGCGCGACCTGATCCGGCACGACCCCATGGGCGGTCTCGTGGCGCACGCCGTGATGGACGTCCAGAACGGCGCGGCCGCACAGCCGCGCCGGGGCGGCCCGGGCGTACCCGCCCAGCCGCGCGGCAGCATGGCCCGCGCCGCCGCCCACTGAGGCGGTCGCACGGCCGCGCGCACCGCACGCCGCGTACGACCGCACCACGCACCGCCGTACGCACGCACCGCCGCACGTACGCACGCACCGACGCACCACGCACCACGTACCGAACGCGGCCGCACCGCCGCGTCACGCACGACCGCACCGCCGTACCACGCACCGCATACCCCTTCCGGGAGCCGCACCAGGTGTGCGGGGCGCCTCCGGGCGTCCCGCACATCCGCGTCCCCCGCACCGCGTTGTCGGGTTTTCCCAGCGCACGCGGCACCTTTGGTGGCAGTCTGCCAAGCAGTAGATACTCACAGCTACGCATCGCAGACAGCAGCCGGAGGTGCAGTTTCCGTGGCGTCCAGTGTCAACCCCACCGTCAGGCGACGCCGATTGGGCCAGGAGCTGCGCAAGCTCCGCGAGGGCAAGGGCATGACGGCCGAACAGGTCGCCGAGCGCCTCCTCGTCTCCCAGTCCAAGATCAGCCGTCTCGAGAACGGCCGCCGCTCCATCAGCCAGCGCGACGTGCGCGACCTGTGCGGGGTGTACGAGGTCGAGGACGAGGCCATGGTCAACTCCCTCATGCAGATGGCCAAGGACTCGCGGCAGCAGGGCTGGTGGCACGCCTTCGGCGACATCCCGTACAGCGTCTACATCGGCCTGGAGACGGACGCCCAGAGCCTGCGCGTCTACGAGCCGCAGATCATCCCCGGCCTGCTCCAGACCCGCGCGTACGCCCACGCCGTCATCTCCGGCGCGCTGCCCGAGTCGACGCCGGCCGACGTCGAGAAGCGGACCAACGTCCGCACCCGCCGCCAGGACCGGATCCGCGACGAGGAGAACCCGCTGCGCCTGTGGGCGGTCATCGACGAGGCGGCGCTGCGCCGGATCGTGGGCAACCCGCAGGTGATGGTCGAACAGCTGGAGCACCTCGTCGAGCAGTCGCACCTGCCGCACGTGACCGTGCAGGTGCTGCCCTTCGACACGGGCGCGCACCCGGGCATCAGCGGCCAGTACTCGATCCTGGAGTTCCCGGACGCCTCCGACTCCAGCGTCGTCTACATCGAGGGCGTGACGAGCGACCTGTACCTGGAGAAGGGGCCGGACGTCTCGAAGTACAGCTACATGTACGAGCACCTGCGGGCGCAGGCGCTGGGCGTGGAGCAGACGCGGGACTTCGTGGCCGGCATCGCGAAGAAATACGCACAGGGCTGACAGTCCCGGCACTCGGGACGGTTCCGGCAGGTCAGGCGCGCGGAGCGGGGCCCGACAGGTCTGAACCACAGGGGGGAGGCACCGTACACCCCCGACTCCGCCCGACGGAAGCCCCGTTGGAATATGCCACCCGGTCGTGTGAACGCCGGTCCCGCCGCTCGGGACCGGCGAGTAGCGTCGATCAGGCCGGTGGAGACCACCCCGGCGACGATCCCGACGCCTTCGGGCAGAACCGGAGTTGAGCACATCATGGCCATCATCCAGGGTGCCACCGACAACTGGACCAAGTCCTCCTACTCCGGCGGCAACGGCGCCTGCGTCGAGGTGAAGTCCCCGGTCGTCGCCGCCATCGCCGTCCGCGACTCCAAGGCTCCCGAGGGTCCGTCCCTCTCTTTCGGACCGGGCTCGTGGAACGCCTTCGTCGGCCAGGTGAGCAACGGGGCCCTCTGAGGTCCGCGGAACCGGAACCGCCCGCGGCGGGACACGCACCGCCCGCGCCCTCCGCACCCCGTGCAGCACCGCCCTCTCGACCGGTCCGCCGTCCTGGCCGAGAGGGCTCGCCCGTGTCCGGGGCCGCCTTCCCCTAGCGCAGCCGGTCCACGTACGTGTCCGTGCCCGGGACGGTCGGGACGAAGGGCGCCACCAGCTCCACCCGGCCCGCCCCGTCCGCGAGGCCGTCCAGGTCCGCGAAGTGGCCGGCCCAGCAGTCGCGCGGATCCCGCTCCAGGAACCAGAGCAGGGTGAGCCGGGTGTCGACGCCCTCCACCTGCTTCACGTACGTCATGCGGTCGCCGGGCAGCGGCGTCGGGCGGAAGACGGTGACCATCGCCGCCGGGGAGCCCGCCAGCCGGCGCGGGAGTTCGCGGGCGGCGAGCCGTTCGAGGAGGGCCGCCCGCTCCCCGGGCCCGGCGCAGTCCACGACCTGGAGGATCAGCCCCGCGTAGGGGTGGTCGAGGGCGTGGAAGTCGCGCGGACCGGCCGCCCCGTCCCGGTACACCGTCGTCTCGTGGTCCTGGAAGGACGTGAAGACGTGGGTGCGGTCGTGGTAGACGCGGGCGTCGCGGTTGAGCCGCTTGTTGATGGCGACGGTCCACTTCATGTGCGCGTCGTAGCGGCCCTCGGTGATCCAGTACGTGGAGAGGTAGCAGCCGGCGGTGACCGGCTGCGCGACGGCGGACTTCTCCGGGGTCCGCAGCTCCTGGAGGTCGCGGGTGGCGACCCAGCGGCGGCCCGCGAACATCCAGGGCATCGCCATCGCGCCGGCGTAGTAGTGGTCGTCCTCGTACCAGCGGTTGTACGCGTACTCGTGGCCCGGGTGCGGCTCCACCATGGTGATCAGGGCATGGCCCGGGCGGACCCCGTACGGCCCCGTGGCGGCCAGCTCCCCGTACCTCTCGGCCCCTTCGGCGTCGCTCATCGCCGTCGTCTCCCTTCCCTGTGCGGCTCGAGCCACCTACTCTGACGGACCGTCAGATCAGTGGCCAGAGGCGGGAGGCACCCGGATGCTGCTCCAGGGGAAGACGGTCGTCGTGTCGGGCGTCGGGGCCGGGCTCGGCCACCGGGTCGCGGAGGCGGTGGTGCGCGACGGCGGCAACGCGGTGCTCGGCGCCCGGACCGAGGCCAACCTCGCCAGGACCGCCGCCGCGATCGACCCGGCGGGCGGGCACACCGCCCACCTCGCCACCGACGTCACCGACGAGGCGCGGTGCGCGGCGCTCGCCGCGCTCGCCGTCGAACGCTTCGGCGGGATCGACGCGGTCGTGCACGTCGCCGCCTGGGACTCGTACTTCGGCGGGCTCGCCGACGCGGACTTCGCGACCTGGCAGGGCGTGCTCGACGTCAACCTCCTCGGCACCCTGCGGATGACCCGGGCCTGCCTGCCGGCGCTGCGGGCGGCGGGCGGCGGGTCGGTCGTCTTCATCGGCACGCAGTCGGCGGTCGCCGCGCCGACGCAGGTGCAGCAGGCCGCGTACGCCGCCTCCAAGGGGGCGCTGACCTCGGCGATGTACTCGCTGGCGCGGGAGCTGGGGCCGGACCGGATCCGGGTCAACACGGTGCTGCCCGGGTGGATGTGGGGACCGCCGGTGGAGGCCTTCGTCCGCTTCACGGCGCGGGCGGAGGGGGTGGACGAGGCGGAGGTCCTCGGGCGGCTCACCTCGCGGATGGCCCTGCCGGAGCTGGCGGGCGACACGGACGTCGCCGACGCCGTCGCCTTCCTCGCCTCCCCGCGGGCCCGCGCGATCACGGGGCAGTCGCTGCTGGTCAACGCGGGCGAGCTGATGCGGTGATCCCGGGGGCCGCGCCGGGAAGGCCGTGCCGGGAGCGTCGCGGCGGGCGCCTCAGAGGACCGGGTAGCGGGTGTGCCAGGTGGGGGTGTGGAGGGTGGTGGACTGGGTGAGTTCCATGGCGAAGTCGTCGGAGAGCTCCAGGAGGGTCGCGCGGCCCTCCAGCGCGGCCAGCCAGGCCGGCGGGAGGGCCGTCTCGCCGTGCTGGGCGCCGAGCAGCGCGCCGGTGACCGCGGCCGTGACGGCCGAGGGGCCGTCGTGGTTGACGGCCAGCCGGAGGCCGTGGCGGACGTCCTCGCCGACGAGGGCGCAGTAGACGGCGGCCGCCAGCTGGCCCTCCGCGCGGTCCTCGCCCGCGCCGAGGGCCGTGACGCGCTCCGCGTCGGGGACGCCCTCCCGCACCGCCGCGAGCGCGCGCGCCAGCGCCCCGGTCACCGGCTCGTGGCCGGGCCGGTCGGCCAGCAGGCCCAGGGCCGTACCGGCGGCGGCCTCGACGGAGGCGCCGCGGGCCACGCCGTGGACGGTGACGGCGAGCGCGCCGGCCGCGAGCGTCGCGGCGGGCGCGCCGTGCGTCTGGGCGGCGCACTCGACGGCGAGCTGGCAGACCAGCTGCGGCTCCCAGCCGACGAGCAGGCCGAACGGCGCGGAGCGGGCGAGCGCGCCGGAGTCGTCGGCGTCGGGGTTCTTGGGCCGGTCCGGGGTGCCGAGGCGCTCGTCGCCGAGTCCGGTGAGGCAGGCCCGGGCGGGCCGGCGGCGGGCGTAGAGCCACTCCTGGCGGCCGAGCCAGCCGTTGTCGCCGCGCCGTTCGTCGGGGCCCCAGTCGCGCTGGGTGGCGGCCCAGCGCAGCTGGGCGCGGTGGACGTCGCTGGGCGGGTGCCAGACGCCCGTGTCGCGGCGGACGTGGGCGCGGATGAGGCCGTCCAGGGTGAAGAGGCTCATCTGGGTGGCGGCGGTGACCGGCAGGACGCCGTCGGGGGGCTCCGTGAGGCCCGCCTCGCCGTGCGCCGTACGGATCTCCCGGAGCGTGCGGTCGTGCACGCCCGCGCCGACCGCGTCGCCGACGGCCGCGCCGAGCAGGCAGCCGCGGACGCGCGAACGGAAGTCCTGCTGTTCGGTGCGGCCCCACACGGCCGCGGCAGTGGTGGTCACGACGTGCCCTCCCCCGTCCGAGGTCCCGTTCTCTCACCGGTCTCCGCAGCACTCTAATCGACCGACCGTGCCCGTTCGGGGGCTGGAACCTTATGTGATCGGACGCCCTTCGGGCCGCTTTTGACCACAGTTCACCCGAGGTTTTCCGTTGGCCTGAACGATCCGCCGCATGACCCCCGTGACACGAGTCAAGTCCTCCTCCGCGGCACTGGCCGCCGCCCTCCTCCTCGGCCTCGCCGCACCCGCCGCCTCCGCGCACGCCCCCGCCCGCGACGCGCACCGCGTCCCCTTCACCGCCGCGACCGTCACCGACAACGCCGACGGCACCTCCACCGTCGCCTGGACCGCCCCGGGCGTCCGCACGGTCGTCATCCGCTCCGAGGGCCGCACCGTCGCACGCGGCGGCGCGACCGGCTCGGTCACCGTCCGGGTCCGCCCCGGCGCCGACCGCAACTGGTTCGACCTCGTGCCCGACCACGGCACCCCGCTTCACCTCGCCGACCGGCTGATACGGCTCCAGGGCACGGCCAACTTCCGCGACGCGGGCGGCTACCGCACCCGCGACGGCCGGTGGGTGCGGATGGGCGAGGTCTACCGCTCCGACGCGCTCGACCGGCTCACCGACGCCGACCTCGCCAAGCTGACCCGCCTCGGCCTGCGCTCCGTCGTCGACCTGCGCATGGAGTCCGAGCGGGCCTCCGCCCCGGACCGCGTCCCGGCGGGCGCGACGCACCTCGTCGCCGATGTCCTGGCCGGCACCGGCACCTTCACCTCGATGCCGAAGACCCCGGCCGAGGCCGAGGCGATGATGGTCGAGGGCAACCGCTTCATGGTGAGCGGGGAGACGGCGAAGGCCGCGTACACCGGCCTCCTCGACGAGATCCGCGAGAACGACGGCGTCCTCTTCCACTGCACCGCCGGCAAGGACCGCACCGGGTGGGCCGAGGCCGCGCTGCTCACCGCCCTCGGCGTCCCCGAGGAGACGGTCATGGCCGACTACCTCGCCAGCAACACGTACCGCGCCGCCGCCAACGAGGCCGTCCTCTCCCACCTGCCGCCCGTCCAGGCGGCCGTCTACAAGCCGCTCCTCGACGTGCGGCCCGCCTACCTCAACGCCTCCTTCGACGAGGTCGAGGAGGAGTACGGCTCCTTCCGCGCCTACCTGCGCAAGGGCGTCGGCCTCGACGCCCGGGAGCTGAAGGCCCTCGAGCGCGACCTGCTGGTCGGCTGACCGCCCTCAGCCCTCGACCACCGGCAGCAGTTCCGGCAGGTGGCCGTCCGAGGCGCGGGCGGCCGCCTGGCGGTCCTGCGGGACCTCGCCGTAGAGGGTGGTGCGGGGGCGGGAGGGGCGGCCGGCCGCCGCCGCGATCGCCTCCAGGTCGCGGAGGGAGCGGTACGAGCCGTAACTCGACCCGGCCATCCGGGAGATGGTCTCCTCCATCAGCGTCCCGCCGAGGTCGTTCGCACCGGAGCGCAGCATCTCCGCCGCGCCCTCCGCGCCCAGCTTCACCCAGCTGGTCTGGATGTTCGGGATGTGCGGGTGGAGCAGGAGGCGGGCCATCGCCGTCACCGCGCGGTTGTCGCGGACCGTCGGGCCCGGGCGGGCGATGCCCGCGAGGTAGACGGGCGCGTTGGTGTGGATGAAGGGGAGGGTCACGAACTCCGTGAAGCCGCCGGTCCGTTGCTGGATCGAGGCGAGGGTGCGGAGGTGACCGAGCCAGTGGCGGGGCTGGTCGACGTGCCCGTACATCATCGTCGAGGACGAGCGCAGGCCCAGCTCGTGGGCGGTGGTGATCACCTCGATCCAGGTGGCGGTGGGCAGCTTGCCCTTGGTCAGCACCCAGCGGACCTCGTCGTCGAGGATCTCGGCGGCCGTGCCGGGGATCGAGTCGAGCCCCGCCTCCTTCGCCGCCGTCAGCCACTCGCGGATCGACAGGCCGGTGCGGGTCGCGCCGTTGACGACCTCCATCGGCGAGAAGGCGTGCACGTGCATGCCGGGGACGCGTTCCTTGACGGCCCGGGCGATGTCGAAGTACGCGGTGCCGGGCAGGTCCGGGTGGATGCCGCCCTGCATGCAGACCTCGACCGCGCCGACGTCCCACGCCTGCTGCGCCCGGTCGGCGACCTGGCCGAGGGAGAGGGTGTAGGCGTCGGCGTCGGTCCGCCGCTGGGCGAAGGCGCAGAAGCGGCAGCCGGTGTAGCAGACGTTGGTGAAGTTGATGTTCCGGGTGACGATGTACGTCACCTCGTCCCCGACCGCCGACCTGCGCACGTCGTCCGCGACCGCGCACAGCGCGTCGAGGGCGGGCCCGTCCGCGTGGAAGAGGGCGAGGGCCTGCGGGTCGGTGAGCTTCGTCGGGTCGTCGGCGGCGACGGCCAGCGCCTCGCGCAGCTCGGCGTCGATCCGCTCCGGGACCGCGTCGGGCACCAGGCCGGGCGCGGCGGCCTCCCGCAGCGCCTCCCAGTCCCCGTACACCTCGTCGAAGTCCTCGCGCCGGTCGCCGGTGCGGCCCTCGGTGTCGATGGTCGCGTGCAGGTCGGTGCGGCCGGTGCCGGTCCCGGCGGCGGCGAAGGTCTCGTCCGGCTCCTGCCACGGCAGGCCGCGGACCACGGCGTCCGGGTTCGCGAGGCCGGTCTCCGGGTCGGCGAGGGCGCGGACGTGCGGCACGATCCGCGGGTCCAGCCAGGGCTCGCCGCGCTTCACGAACTCGGGGTAGACGCAGAGCCGTTCGCGCAGTTCGAAGCCGGCGGCGGCGGAGCGTCCGGCCAGCTCCTCGATCCGCGGCCAGGGGCGCTCCGGGTTGACGTGGTCGATGGTGAGCGGGGAGACGCCGCCCCAGTCGTCGATGCCGGCGGCGATCAGCCGCTCGTACTCGGCGTCCACCAGGTTCGGCGGCGCCTGGAGGCAGGCGGAGGGGCCCATGATGAGCCGGGCGACGGCCACGGCCGCGACGAGGTCGTCGAGTTCGGCGTCGGGCATCGCGCGCATGGCCGTGTCCGGCTTGGCCCGGAAGTTCTGGATGATCAGCTCCTGGACGCCGTGGTAGGCACGGGCGACGCGGCGGAGCGCGAAGAGGGACTCGGCCCGCTCCTCGTACGTCTCCCCGATGCCGAGCAGCAGCCCCGAGGTGAAGGGGACGGACGAACGGCCCGCGTCCTCCAGGACCCGCAGCCGCACGGCCGGCTCCTTGTCCGGCGAGCCGAAGTGCGGGCCGCCGGGCTCGGACCAGAGGCGGGTGGACGTGGTCTCCAGCATCATCCCCATCGACGGGGCGACGGGCTTGAGCCGCTGGAAGTCCGTCCACGACAGGACGCCCGGGTTGAGGTGCGGCAGGAGCCCGGTCTCCTCCAGGATCCGCACCGACATCGCCCGCACGTACGCGAGGGTGTCGTCGTAGCCGTGCGCGTCGAGCCACTCGCGCGCCTCCGGCCAGCGGTCCTCCGGCTTGTCGCCGAGCGTGATCAGCGCTTCCTTGCAGCCGAGCGCGGCACCGCGCCGGGCGATGTCCAGGACCTCGTCCGGGGAGAGGAACATGCCGTGGCCCGCGCGCCGCAGCTTCCCCGGCACGGTGACGAAGGTGCAGTAGTGGCACTTGTCGCGGCAGAGCCGGGTGAGGGGTATGAACACGCTCTTCGAGTACGTGATCACCCCCGGCCGCCCGGCGGCTTCGAGCCCGGCGTCCCGGACCCGCCCCGCGACCGCCGCCAGCTCCGCCAGGTCCTCGCCGCGCGCCCGGAGCAGCACCGCCGCCTCGCCGACGTCGAGCGCGACGCCGTCCCGCGCGCGCCGCAGCGCCCGGCGCATCGCGTTCCTGGTCGGGGGCGGGGCCTGCCGCCCGCTGTGCTGGTCGGCCTGGCGGTCGGTCTGCTGGTCGGCCTGGTGGTCCGTCATGTACCGAGCATACGAGCGGCCCCGGAGCGGGGAAGAGGCGTCCCCGGGGCTCGTCACACGGCCGTCACGGCAGGAACTCCGCGTACGCGTCCAGCACCCGCAGCACCTCGTCCTCGCCGGCCGGCGGCAGCTGGAGGACGGTCTCCTCGCAGCCGAGCTCCGCGTAGTGGGCGAGCTTGCCGGGGCTCGGGAGGACGGCGTACGGCACGACCCGGAGGTCCTTCGGATCGCGTCCCGCCCGCTCCCACGCGGCCCGCAGCACCGGCAGGGACTCCGACAGGCCGCGCCCGCCGATCGGCATCCAGCCGTCCGCCTGCCCGGCGACGGCCGCGAACAGCTTCGGCCCGGCGGCCCCGCCGAGGAGCACCCGCGGCGCTCCGCCGGCCGGCTTCGGCCACGCCTCGGAGGCGCGCACGGAGAAGCCGTGCTCCCCCTCGTACGCCGTCGGCTCCGGCGCCCACAGGGCCCGCATCAGTGCCAGCCGGTCCGCCACCAGCTCCCGCCGCGTGCCCCAGGCGACGCCGTGGTCGGCGGCCTCCTCCTTGTTCCAGCCGTACCCGAGGCCGAGGGTGAACCGGCCGCCGGAGAGGTGGTCGAGGGTCGCGATCTGCTTGGCGAGGACGATCGGATCGTGCTGCGCGAGCAGGGTGATCCCGGTCCCGAGCCCGAGCCGCCCGGTCACGGCGGCGGCCTGCGCGAGCGCGACGAAGGGGTCCAGGGTCCGCGCGTACTCGCGCGGGAGGCCGCCGCCCGCCGGGTAGGGCGTGGTCCGCTCGACGGGGATGTGGGTGTGCTCGGGGAGGTAGAGCCCGGCGAAGCCGCGCTCCTCCAGCTCACGGGCGAGCCGCACGGGCGAGATGGTCTCGTCGGTCAGGAAGATCGTGGTCGAGATCCGCATGGGGGCACGCTAGGGGCTCCGGCGCGGGATTCCGAGACCTCCGGCGCCGCCCGCCGCGCGAAATCCGCGTGCCGGCCGCCCCCGCCGCCCCTACCGTGGCGCGCGTGCTGCATCGAATCGAGGCGTACTACGACGCCGTGCCCCGCTCCTCCGCCCGCGCGGAGGACTTCGGACCCCTGACCTTCTTCGTGCGGGAGGGCGCCGACGGCTGGCCGTTCTACGCCCGCCCGACGCTCGGCCACACCGGTGGCGTGTCCGTGGCGGACGTGGAGGGGGTGCGGGCCCGGCAGCGGGAGCTGGGGCTGCCGGAGGCGTTCGAGTGGGTGGCCGAGACGACCCCCGGGCTGCGCGCGGCCGTGGCGGCGAGCGGGCTGGTCGTGCACGCGCACCCGCTGATGGTGCTGGACGGCGACCCGCTCCCCGTACCGGCGCCCGTCGACGCCGTCGTACGGACCGTCGGCGCCGCCGACCCCCGGCTCGCGGACGCCGTCGCCGCCCCGTACGCGGCCTTCGGGGCCGTCCCGGGACCGGGCGACGCCCGGCGGGTCGGCGAGCGGATCGAGGCGGGGCTGACCGTCCTCGCGGCCGCCTTCGACGCGGCGGGCGGGGAGGCGGCGGGCGGGGAGGCGCTGGCGGGCGGCCAGGTCCAGCCCGTCGGGGACGTGGCGGAGGTCGTGGGAGTCGGCACCCGTCCGGGCGCCCGCCGCCGCGGCCTGGGCCTCGCGGTGACCGCCGCGCTGGTCGCGGAGGCCCGGGCGCGCGGGGTCGGCCTCGTGTTCCTGACGGCCTCGGACGCGTCCGTGGAGCGCCTCTACGCCCGCCTCGGCTTCCGCACCGTCGCCACGGCCCTCATCGCGGAGGCACCGGAGGCGCCGGAGACGCCGGAGACGCAGCGGCCGGCGGAGGCGCCGGGAGGGGGCTCGGCGCCCTGACCATGAACACGTCCACCGCGTCCTCCGCCTCCCGCACGAACCCCTCCCGTTCGTAGAGGCGGCGGGCCGGGCTGCCCCGCAGGACCTCCAGGCGGACCGGGGCGGAGCGGGCGTCGGCCCCGGCCAGGAGGTGGCGCAGGACGGCGGTGCCCAGGCCGCGGCCCTGGAGGGCGGGCGACAGGAGGAAGTGCTCCAGGCGGAGGCCGTCGCCGTCGGGGCGGAGGGTGACGCACCCGGCGAGGGGGTGCCCCGGGGTCTCGATCACCGAGGTGTGCGCGGGGGAGAAACCGTCCCGCAGCCGCTGCCGCACCCGGTGCCCGTCGTAGCGGCCGAGCCGCTCCAGATCGGCGCGCATGACGACCGCCCGCAGGTCGGCGATGGCCTCGACGTCCCCGGGCCGGCCCGGCCGCAGCCGCCAGCCCCCGCTCCCGTACCCCTCGTCCACGGCGTGATCGTAGGGGCCCGCCAGTAACCGCCCGCGCCCGCCTCCCGTTGGGCGGGGCATGAAGAAGCTCCTCACCGCAGCCGCCCTGACCGCCTTCGCCGCCACCGCCGGCCTCGCCTCCGCCGCCACCGCGTCGGCCGACACCGGCGGCATGAACCTGCCGTCGGTGGTCCCCCTCAGCGGCGTCCTGAACCCGAAGCCGAAGCCCCCGGCCGCCGCCGACCTGCCCGCCGCCAACAAGGCCGTGGAGAACCTGCTGCCCGGCGGGCACTGACCCCGTCCGGCGACGCACGAAAGCGGCGGTACCCCCCACGGGACCGCCGCTTTCGCGTTCTGGATGACTCAGGAGCGGATGCGGTCCCGGGTCAGTCGGCCACCACCAGGGACGGCGTCTCCTTCGTCAGGACCTCGCCGCGGAAGAAGGCGGGGCTGCGGCGCTGCATGACGAGCATGATGGCCGCGCCGAGGACGAGGAGGCCGACGGCGATGACGAAGACGGAGCCGACGCCGAAGACGGCGGAGCCGGAGCCGTAGGCCGGGTCCCACATGTCGTAGAGGGTCTTGCCGAAGACCGCCGTGAGCATGACGCCGCCGAGGGCCGGCAGGAGGCCCTTGAAGACGAGGTCGCGGGCGGAGCGGAAGAGGTCGGCGCGGAAGTACCAGACGCAGGCGAAGGCGGTGATGCCGTAGTAGAAGCAGATCATCAGGCCGAGGGCGTAGATGGTGTCGACCAGGACGTGCTCGCTGACCAGGGTCATCACGGTGTAGAAGGCGCCGGTGGCGACGCCCGCGACGACGGTGGCCCTGCCGGGGGTCTTGAAGACCGGGTGGACCTCGGTGAAGGACTTCGGCAGCGCCTCGTAGGTGGACATGGCGAGGACCGTGCGGGCGACCGGGATGAAGGTCGTCTGGAGGCTCGCGGCGGCGGAGGCCAGGACGGCGACGAAGAGCAGGATGCCGAGGGCCGGGCCCATGACGGGGCCGGCGAGGGCGGCGAAGACGTTGTCGGAGGTCTCCGGGTTGGCGAGGCCGAGGCCCTCCTCGCCGGAGCCGACGGCCATCTGCGCGGCGATGCCGGTGGCGAGGTAGGAGCCGACCAGGACGACCATCGCGATGAGCGCGGCGCGGCCGGGGGTCTTGTCGCTGCCGACGGTCTCCTCGTTGGAGGCCATGCAGGTGTCCCAGCCCCAGTACATGAAGATCGAGAGGGAGAGGCCGGCGGTGAAGGCGGCGAAGGACTGGACCGCGAAGGGGTTCATCCAGGACCAGGAGAAGTCGACCGAGGTCTCGAAGGAGCCGGCCTTGGAGAGGGCCAGGGCGACGAAGACGGCGAGGACGACGAGCTGGAGGATGACGAGGGTGTACTGGACGCCCTTGGTGGCCGTCATGCCGCGGTAGCTGATCGCGGTGGCGGCGGCGATGAGGGCGAGACAGGTGAGGATGTGGACGGCCTTGTTGTCGTCCAGGGCGGCGATCGAGTCGCTGCCGGTGATCTCGCCCGCGAGGAGCCAGAAGTACGAGGTGGCGACGCCGGCCAGGTTGGAGAGCACGATGATCGTGGCGATCACCAGGCCCCAGCCGCACATCCAGCCGATCTTGGGGCCGAAGGCCTTCACGGTCCAGGTGAAGGAGGTGCCGCAGTCCGGCATGGCCTTGTTGAGCTCCCGGTACGCGAAGGCGACGAGGAGCATCGGGAGGAAGCCCGCGAGGAAGACGGCGGGCATCTGGAGGCCGACCTCGCCGGCCGTGGAGCCGAGCGTGGAGGTCAGGCAGTAGACCGGGGCGACGGTGGATATGCCGATGATCGCGTTGCCGAAGAGGCCGACAGAATTGCCGCCGAGGCCCTTCTTGCGCACGCCGTGCGTGTCCCCCGGGGCGCTCGCGCCCCTTACCGTGTCTCCGGCCTGGGGCCGTACGTCCACCTGAGTCATGAACGTGACGTTAAATGCTGCGGTTTCCTTATCCGGAGGGCTTGACTCCGCTCAGTTGATCGATCATCGCCTTGCATTGCGAGGTCAGATCGGGGCACTCGCCAATGATTGAAAGATCGACCAACCCGACGGACCGACCAACTGGTAGGTCGGCCGCCGGGTGTTCGATATGCGGGAACCGCAGCTAGGCCCGAAATGTCCGGTTTCAAATTTTCCCGTGTGACTTTTCGGTGACCTTCGGACGGCTGCCGGATGATCACCGGACGACCGCCGGACGATCACCGGACGACCGCCGCGGGTCCTTCGGGCGCGGCCCTGCCGGGGGCCCGGGAGGGCCCGTCGGGGAAGCCCGCCCACGCCCCGCTCAGCCCGGCCAGACCACCGCCTGGAGCTCGCTGTAGGCGTGCAGCGCGTACGAGCCTACGTCCCGCCCCACGCCGCTCTTCTTGAAGCCGCCGAAGGGCGCCTCCATGTTCCGGCCGACGGTGTTGATCCCGACCCCGCCGGCCCGCAGCCGGGCCGCGATCCGGAAGGCGCGGGCGACGTCGCCGGACCACACGTAGTCGAGCAGGCCGTAGTCGCTGTCGTTGGCGAGCGCGATGCCCTCCTCCTCGTCGTCGAAGGGGACGACCACGACGACCGGGCCGAAGATCTCCTCCCGCACCACCCGCATCTCGTTGGTGCAGTCGGCGAGCAGCGTCGGCGCCACGTAGAAGCCCTTCGCGAGGTCCGGGCGCTCGCCGCCCGTGACGACCCGCGCCCCCTCCTTGCGCCCCAGCTCCACGTGGGCCTCCACCCGGTCGCGGTGGGCCGCCGAGATCACCGGCCCGACGACCGTGCCCCTCTCCGCCGGGTCCCCCACCTTCAGGTGGCCGGTGTAGGCGGCCAGCTTCTCGACCAGCCGGTCGTGGATCCCGCGCTGGGCGAGGACCCGGGTCGGGGCGGTGCAGATCTGCCCGCTGTAGAAGGAGAAGGTGGTCCCGATGCCCAGGACGGCCGCGTCCAGGTCGGCGTCGTCGAGGACGAGCGCCGCGCCCTTCCCGCCCAGCTCCATCAGCTGCCGCTTCATGGAGCGGCCGCAGACCTCGCCGATGGCCTGGCCGACGGCGGTGGAGCCGGTGAAGGAGACCATGTCGACGTCCGGGGAGTCGACGGCCGCCTCGCCCACGGCGGGCGCCGAGCCGGTGACCAGGTTGACCACGCCGGGCGGGACGCCGGCCTCCTCCAGGGCGCGGACCATCGCGAAGACCGACAGCGGGTCCTGCGGGGCGGGCTTCACGAGGACGGTGTTGCCCATGGCGAGCGCGGGCGCGATCTTGCCGGCCGGGTTGGCCCAGGGGTTGTTGTACGAGGTGACGCAGGTGACGACGCCGACGGGGCGGCGGACCGCGACCGCCCCGAAGACGCCGGCCCTCCCCATCGGGCCGGCCTCGTTGATCTGCGGCGGCAGGGCCTCCTCGACCGGCTCCAGGGCGCCCCGCGCGTACCGCCGGAAGCGGGAGGAGCCGACGGCGACCTGCATGCCGCGGGCGGTGGCGGTGGTGGCACCGGTCTCGGCGCGGGCGAGGAGGGTGTGCGCCTCGGCGTCCCTGGCCATGATCGCGGCGGCCCGGTCGAGGATCGCGGCGCGCTCCTCGGGCTTCGTCCGGGACCAGCTGCCGAAGGCCTCGCGGGCGGCGGCGGCCGCCTCGTGCACCTGGGCCCGGGAGGCCTCCGGCGCGAGGCCGACGACCTCCTCGGTGGCCGGGTTCACCACCTCGTAGTGGCCGCCGTCGGGCTCGGTCCAGGCGCCGTCGATGTAGAGCTTCTCCGTGATCGTCATCGGGTGCTCACCGTCCTCGTGTCGCGGCCCGAGCGCAGGACGCGCCCGGGCGTCGCCCCGGTCACCTCGTCGTCGCGGACCGTCTCCACGCCGTTGACGCGGACGGAGACGATGCCGACGGCCCGCGAGTCCAGGCGCGGGCTGTCGCCGGGCAGGTCGTGGACGAGGGTCGCCGGTCCCGCGTCGATCCGCTCGGGGTCGAAGAGGACCAGGTCGGCGTGGAAGCCCTCGGCGATCCGGCCGCGCTCGCGCAGGCCGAAGAGCCGGGCCGGGTCGTCGCTCAGCATCCTCACCGCGCGCTCCAGGGGGACCAGCTTCCGGCCGCGCAGGCAGTCGCCGAGGAAGCGGGTGGTGTACGGGGCTCCGCACATGCGGTCCAGGTGGGCGCCGGCGTCGGAGCCGCCGAGGAGGACGTCCTCGTGGTCCCAGGTCTCGCGGCGCAGCGCCCAGGAGGCCGGGTCGTTGTCGCTCGGCATCGGCCACAGCACGGTCCGCAGGTCGTCGTTGGCGCAGATCTCGACGAGGCACTGGAAGGGGTCCTGGCCGCGCTCGGCGGCGATGTCCTCCACGACGCGGCCGGTCAGGCCCTCGTTCTCGCGGCTGTAGGTGTCGCCGATGACGTACCGGCCGAAGCGGGCGAGGCGGCGGAAGACGCCGGCCTCCCTGGAGTCGGCGCGGCGCAGCATCTCGGCGCGCACGTCCGGGTCGCGGAGCTTCGCGATCCGCTCGGGGACGGGCAGGCCCAGGATCTCGCCCCAGCCGGGGATGAGGTTGAGGGCGCAGAAGGTGCCGAGGGACATGTTCATGGGGGTGAGGATCGGCATGGTGAGGGCGACGATCCGGCCGCCGGACTTGCGGGCCCGCTCGGAGGCGGTGAGCTGGCGGGGGACGCGTTCGGGGACGGCGGCGTCGATGGTGAGGACGTTCCAGTTCAGGGGCCGTCCGGCGGCGGCCGTCATCTCGACGAAGAGGTCGATCTCGGCGTCGGAGAACTGGTCGAGGCAGCCGGCGAGGATCGCCTCGATCTGGGTGCCCTCGTGCTCGCCGACGGCCCGGCAGAGGGCGATCAGTTCGGCGGGGGCCGCGTGCCGGGAGGCGACGGGGGCGCCGTCGCCGTCGGAGTGGGTGGACGACTGGGTGGTGGACAGGCCCCAGGCGCCGGCCTCCATGGCCTCCTTGAGGAGGGCGGTCATCCGCGCGAGCTGCTCGTCGGTGGGCTGTCCGCCGACGGCGTCCTCGCCCATCACGTACCGGCGCAGGGCGCAGTGGCCGACCATGAAGCCGGCGTTGACGGCGATCCGGCCCTCCAGGGCGTCGAGGTACTCGCCGAAGGAGGACCAGCTCCAGTCGACGCCCTCTTCGAGGGCGGCCAGGGCCATGCCCTCGACCTTGGACATCATGCGGCGGGTGTAGTCGGCGTCCTCGGGCCGGTCGGGGTGGAGCGGGGCGAGGGTGAAGCCGCAGTTGCCACCGGCGACGGTGGTGACGCCGTGGTTCATGGAGGGGGTGGCGTAGGGGTCCCAGAAGAGCTGGGCGTCGTAGTGGGTGTGCGGGTCGACGAAGCCGGGGGCGAGGACGAGGCCGGTGGCGTCCTCGGTGGTGCGGGCCCGCGCGCCGGGGGGCGGGAAGACGATCCGGCCGTCGCGGATGCCGACGTCGGCGACGCGGCCGGGGGCGCCGGTGCCGTCCACGACGGTGGCGCCCTTGATCAGGTGGTCGAGCATGACGTCCCTTTCTGTCCGAGGCCACGCGTGTGCCCCGGCCGGGGCCGCCGCGGAACGGCCGCCGGCCGGGGCGGGTGACGAGACGCCGGCCCGGGAAGCCGGGCGCCTCGCGTCTCTGTTCCGCCGCCCGGGGCGGGCGGACGCCCGCCCCGCGCGGGCTCGGCTAGGAGCCGGCCGACTGGCGGAAGCGGGTGGTGCGGTGGACCGGGTCGGTGTCGATCTCGGGGATCACGTGCTCGCCGATCAGCCTGATCGAGTTCATCGTGTCCTCGTAGGAGATCCCGATGGGGAGGCCGAAGGAGAGCTGGTCGGCGCCGGCCCGCTCCCACCGCCTGCACTGGGCGAGGACCTCGGAGGGGTCGCCGCAGATCATCAGCTCCTCGGCGATGAGGAGTTCGATGATCTCGGCCGAGTACTCGGGGAGCAGCTCGGGCCACTCGGGGATGCCCTCGGGGCGGGGGAAGGTGTCGTGGTAGCGGAAGAGCAGCGACTGGAGGTAGTTGAGGCCGCCGCCGACGGCGATCTCGACGGCCTTGTCGTGGGTCTCGGCGCAGATCGCGGTGGAGGTGACCATGACGTTGTCGTTGACGAAGTCGCCGACGGCCTTGGCCTCCTTGATGGCGTTCTTGTAGGACTCGACGACCCATTCCATGTCGGAGACCTTCTGGACGCTGAAGCCGAGGACGCCGAGGCCCATCTTCCCGGCCATGGCGTAGGAGGACGGGGAGCCGGCGGCGTACCACATGGCGGGGTGGGAGGCGCCGTACGGCTTGGGGAGGATCTTGCGGGGCGGCAGGGACCAGTGCTTGCCCTGGAAGCCCGCGTACTCCTCCTGGAGCCACATCTTGGGGAACTCGGCGATGGTCTCTTCCCAGATCTCCTTGGTGTGGTTCATGTCCGTGATGCCCGGGAAGAAGCCGAGGATCTCGTGGGAGCCGGCGCCGCGGCCCGAGCCGAACTCGAAGCGCCCGCCGGAGAGGTGGTCGAGCATGGCGACCTTCTCCGCGACCTTCACCGGGTGGTTGACCTGGGCGAGCGGGTTGAAGATGCCGGAGCCGAGGTGGATGCGCTCGGTGGCGTGGGCGAGGTAGCCCAGGTAGACGTCGTTGGCCGAGAGGTGCGAGTACTCCTCCAGGAAGTGGTGCTCGGAGGCCCAGGCGTACTTGAAGTTGTACTTGTCCGCCTGGATGACGTACTCGGTCTCCTCCATGAGCGCCTTGTGCTCGGCTTCGGGATCGGTCTCGGCGCGCTTGCCGACGTATCCCTGTACGAAGATCCCGAATTCCACGGAAGTCACCGTCCTCGTGAGTTTCTGACGTTCCGTCAGATTCTTGGATGCGCTGCGCCGTGTCAATAGTTGATGGATCGTCAGATCGAGTCGGAGGGGGATCAGAAGAGGGAGACCCCGGCCAGCCAGCCGCCGTCGATCACGAACGGCTGACCCGTCACGTACGAGGAGTCCTCCGAGGTCAGGAAGAGGGCGAGGGCCGCCACCTCCTCCGGGCGGCCGATCCTGCCGAGCGGCACGAGCCTGCGGTACAGCTCGCCGGTGGCGGCCGGGTCCACCCCCTCCGGGTTGCTCATGGCGGTGTCGATCGCGCCCGGGCAGACGGCGTTCACCCGGATCCCCTTCGGGGCCAGCTCCAGGGCCGCCACCCGGGTCAGGCCGAGCACCGCGTGCTTGGAGGCCGCGTAGGCGCCGACCCCGGCCATGCCGGTGACGCCCGTGTACGAGGCGGTGTTGACGATCGTGCCGCCGCCGGCCGCCGCGATCTCGGGCGCGACCGCGCGGATGCCCAGGAAGCAGCCGGTCTGGTTGACCGAGACGATCGACTGGAACTCCTCCAGCGGGGTCGCGAGCAGTTCGTTGAAGCGGAGGACGCCGGCGTTGTTCACCAGGCCGTCGATCCGCCCGAACCGCTCCTTCGCCGCCGCCACCGCAGCCGCCCACTCCTCCTCGCGGGTCACGTCCAGGTGGACGTACGCCGCCCGCTCCTCCCCCAGCTCCCCGGCCAGCGCCTCCCCCGGGCCGTCGAGCACGTCCGCGAGGACCACCCGCGCCCCCTCGGCGGCGAAGAGCCGCGCCTCCTGCTCGCCCTGCCCGCGCGCCGCGCCCGTGACGATCACGACCCGTCCGTCCAGCTTGCCCATGTGCCCACTCCCTACAGATGCGGGGCGACCCCCTCGGCGAAGGCCGCCATCTGGTCGACGAGTTCACCGCGGCTCCGGCTGCGGAACCGCACCTGGATCTGGCCGACGCCCAGCTCCCCGTACTCCCGGAGCGAGGCCGCCAGCTCCTCCGGGGCGCCGGACAGCGTGCGCCGACCGACGTCCCGGCCGGGGACGCCGACGTACAGCGGCTCGGCGATCGCGCCGAAGACGAAGGGCTCCTCGATCCCGGCCTCCTCGCGCAGCCGCCGGATCCGCCCGATGCGGCGCGCCAGCACGTCCCGGGGGTCGCCCTGCGGCAGCCAGCCGTCGCCCTTGAGCGCGGCCCGCCGCACCGCCGCCGGGGAGGAGCCGCCCACCCAGACCGGGACCCGCTCCTGCGCGGGCCGGGGCCGCTGCCCCAGGTCCTTGAAGGCGAAGCGCTCCCCCAGGTGCTCCGGGTACTCCTCCGGGCCGAGCGCCGCCCGCAGCGCGTCGATCGTCTCGTCGAGCACCGCCCCGCGCCGCGCGAAGTCCGCCCCGACCGCATCGAACTCCTCCTGGACGTGCCCGGCGCCCACCCCGAGGACCAGCCGGCCGCCGGAGAGGTGGTCCAGGGTCGCGTACGCCTTGGCGGTGACCAGCGGGTGCCGCAGCCCGACGACGGCGACGTGCGAGAGCAGCCGGACCCGCTCGGTGGCGGCGGCGAGGAAGGAGAGCGTGGCGACCGGGTCGTACCAGACGGTGCTCATCCCGGCGGCGAGCCGGCGCGGGATGGCCACGTGGTCGCAGCAGGCGACGTAGTCGAAGCCGTGCGCGTCGGCGGCCCGGGCGATCGCGACCAGGTCGGCGGGGCCGGCGGCGGCCTCCCAGGGCTCGGCGTAGATCGCGGACTGGGACTGGACGGGCAGCTGCATGCCGTAGAGCACCACGGGGACCCCCTAGATCTGACGCTACGTCAGTTACGGCGACGGGGCCATGCTGGCCCCTGACGGACCATCAGGCAAGGGGCGTGCCGGATCGCCCGGCGAGCCGGATGTGGACGGAGTACAATTTTTCATACATGACCCATACGGACGGAGGGCCCGCCGTGGCCGTGACCCAGATCGACATAGACGAGGACGCGCTGGAGCGGGCCATGGCCCTGTCCAAGGCGCGGACCAAGAAAGAGGCCGTCAACCTGGCCCTGCGCTTCTACGCCGACCGGCAGGAGCGCGCGGCCCGCATCGGGCGCCACTTCGAGCGGGCCCGCCACTGGGGGGCGGTCGAGGATGCCGAGCGGCGCCATCGGGCCGAGAAGGACGCCGGGTGATCTACCTCCTCGACACGTCCGGCCTTGTCCGGCTCCTGGGCGACCCCGCACTCCAGTCGGCCTGGTACGACGCGATCGACGCCGAGGCGATCGCGTCGTGCTACCCGCAGCGCGCCGAGTTCCTGCACAGCGCCCGGAGCGGGCGCGAGTACGAGGAGATCGCCGAGATGTTCACCGAGCTCTATCCCGACGTCGCCGTACCCAAGAACGCCGGCCGCTGGATCGACTCCGTGCAGCGCCGGATGGCGCGGGCCGGGGAGCACCGGAGCGCCTCGGCCGTCGACCTGATCATCGCGGCCACCGCGGCCCACCACGGCCTGACGGTCCTCCACGACGATGACGACTACCGGACCGTCGCCCGCCACGCGCCAGACGTGAGCGAGCAGAACGTCCGGAGTGTCCTGCCCTAGGCGGCATGGGGGCGGAGGTCCGGGAGGGCCCCCGCCCCTCGCCTCACGGCCGCCACAGCCCCTCCGGGCTCAGCCCCAGCAGGTCGATCGCGTTGCCGCGCACGATGCGCTCGACGACGTCCGGCGGCAGGTGGCCCATCTGCGCCTCCCCCACCTCCTTGGACTTCGGCCAGGTGGAGTCCGAGTGCGGGTAGTCCGTCTCGTACAGGACGTTCGCCGCGCCGATCGCGTCGAGGTTGCGCAGCCCGAAGGCGTCGTCGAAGAAGCAGCCGAAGACGTGCCCGGCGAAGAGCTCCGACGGCGGCCGGGTGACCTTGTCGGCGACCCCGCCCCAGGCCCGGTTCTCCTCCCAGACCACGTCCGCCCGCTCCAGGATGTACGGGATCCAGCCGATCTGCCCCTCCGCGTACATGATCCGCAGGTTCGGGAAGCGCTCGAACTTGCCGCTCATCAGCCAGTCGACCATCGAGAAGCAGCAGTTGGCGAAGGTGATCGTGGAGCCGACCGCCGGCGGCGCGTCCGCCGAGGTGGACGGCATCCGGCTGGACGAGCCGATGTGCATCGCGATGACCGTGCCGGTCTCGTCGCAGGCCCGGAAGAAGGGGTCCCAGTGGTCGGTGTGGACCGAGGGCAGCCCCAGGTGCGGCGGGATCTCGGAGAAGGCGACGGCCCGCACCCCCCGGGCGGCGTTCCGCCGCACCTCGGCGGCGGCCAGCTCCGGGTCCCACAGCGGGATGAGGGTGAGCGGGATCAGCCGGCCCTGCGCCTCGGGCCCGCACCACTCCTCGACCATCCAGTCGTTGTAGGCGCGCACGCAGAGCAGGCCCAGCTCGCGGTCGGACGCCTCGGTGAAGGTCTGGCCGCAGAAGCGGGGGAAGGTCGGGAAGCAGAGCGCGGACTGGACGTGGTTGACGTCCATGTCGGCGAGCCGGTCGGGGACGGAGAAGGAACCCGGCCGCATCTGCTCGTAGGTGATGACTTCGAGGCGTATCTCGTCCCGGTCGTAGCCGACGGCGGTGTCGAGCCGGGTGAGGGGCCGGTGAAGGTCCTCGTAGACCCACCAGTCGCCGATCGGCCCGTCGTCGCCCCGCGCGCCCATGACGGGCGCGAACTTGCCGCCGAGGAAGGTCATCTCCTTCAGCGGAGCGCGGACGATCCGCGGACCGGTGCCGCGGTACCGGGACGGGAGCCGGTCCCGCCAGACGTGCGGGGGCTCCACGGTGTGGTCGTCCACCGAGATGATCCTGGGGAAGGTCTCCTGGGTCTCCATGTCCTTCACGGTAGCGCTGATCTGACGAACCGTCAGCTATCGTGACGGCCGGACCCGGTCACAGCTCCTCCACAACGTCGCCCCGATGCTGACGCGCTCCCTCCGGACAAGGCAGACTGTCCGGGGCGATACCACCGGTAGGGCAGGGGGAGCCATGGGGCAGGACAACGGACCGCGCGTCCCGGCGCAGGGCCCCGGCAGGCACGAGGCCGGGGCGGACATCGGCGTACCCCGGCAGCGGACGGGAGCGGCGGAACGGAGCGCGGACGGGGGCGCGGGCTCCGGTACGGGGACGGGCTCCGGTACGGGGACGGGCCTCGGCTCCGGTACGCGTACGGACGCCGGCTCCGGTACGCGTACGGACGCCGGCTCCGTCACAGGCACCACGACGGGCACGGGCACGGGAACCGACTCCGGCACGGGGACCGGTACGGGCGCGCGCCCCGCCCCCGGCGGTCAGGCGGGACCCGAGGGGCTGCGGTTCGGCGTGCTCGGGCCCGTACGGGCCTGGCGGGACGGCGAGGCGCTGGCCACCGGCTCACCGCAGCAGCGGGCCCTGCTCGCCGCGCTGCTCCTGCGGAGCGGACGGACCGCCACCGCCGCCGAACTCATCGACGCGCTCTGGGGCGAGGAGCCCCCCTCGCAGGCGCTCGCCGCCCTCCGCACCTACGCCTCCCGCCTCCGCAAGGTGCTCGGCGCCGAGGTGCTGACCAGCGAGTCCGGCGGATACGCCCTCCGGACCACCGCGCTCGACCTCACCCGCGCCCGGGAACTCGCCGCCGAGGCCGAGAGGCTGCGGGCCGCCGGCGACCGGGCCGGCGCCCGGGCCCGGCTCGCCGAGGCCCTGGACCTGTGGGACGGCGAGGCCCTGGCCTCCGTCCCGGGGCCGTACGCCGAGAACCAGCGGACCCGCCTGGAGGAGTGGCGGCTCACCCTCCTGGAGACCCGCCTCGACGTCGACCTGGAGACCGGCGCGCACGCCGAGGCCGTCTCCGAACTGACCGCGCTCACCGCCGCGCACCCGCTCCGCGAGCGCCTGCGCGAACTCCTCATGCTCGCGCTCTACCGCGGCGGACGGCAGGCCGAGGCGCTCGCCGTGTACGCCGACACCCGCCGGCTCCTCGCCGACGAGCTGGGCGTCGACCCCACCCCCGAACTCGCCCGCCTCCAGCAGCGCATCCTCCAGGGCGACGCCGAACTGGCCCGCCCCGTCGAGGAGCAGCCCCCGGCCGCGGCCCCGGTGGCCCGGCCGGCCCAGCTCCCGGCCACGGTCCCCGACTTCACCGGCCGCACCGCCTTCGTACGGGAACTCGGCGCCCGGCTCGCCACCGCCGAGGGCCACGTCATGGCCGTCTCGGCGCTCGCCGGCATCGGCGGCGTCGGCAAGACGACCCTCGCCGTGCACGTCGCCCACGAGGCGCGCCCGCACTTCCCCGACGGGCAGCTGTACGTCGACCTCCAGGGCGCCGGCGCCCGGGCCGCCGCCCCGGAGACCGTCCTCGGCTCCTTCCTCCGCGCCCTCGGCACCCCCGACTCGGCCATCCCCGACGCCCTGGAGGACCGGGCCGCCCTCTACCGCTCGACGCTCGACGGCCGCCGCGTCCTGGTCCTCCTGGACAACGCCAGGGACGCGGCCCAGATCCGCCCCCTGCTGCCCGGCACCCCGGGCTGCGCGGCCCTCGTCACCAGCCGCATCCGGATGGTCGACCTCGCGGGCGCGCACCTCGTCGACCTCGACGTGATGTCCCCGGAGGAGGCCCTCCAGCTCTTCACCCGCATCGTCGGCGAGGAGCGGGTCCAGGCGGAGCGCGAGGCCGCCCTCGACGTCGTCGCCGCCTGCGGCTTCCTCCCCCTCGCGATCCGCATCGCCGCCTCGCGCCTCGCGGCCCGCCGCACCTGGACGGTCTCCGTCCTCGCCGCGAAGCTCGCGGACGAGCGCCGCCGCCTCGACGAGCTCCAGGCCGGCGACCTCGCGGTGAAGGCCACCTTCGAGCTGGGCTACGGCCAGCTCGAACCGGCCCAGGCCCGCGCCTTCCGCCTGCTCGGCCTCGCCGACGGCCCCGACATCTCCCTGGCCGCCGCGGCGGCCGTCCTCGACCTCCCCCTCCGGGACACCGAGGACCTCCTGGAGGCCCTGGTCGACACCTCGCTGCTCGAATCCGCCGCCCCGGGCCGCTACCGCTACCACGACCTGGTCCGGCTCTACGCCCGCGCCTGCGCCGACCGGGACGAACACCCCCCGACGGAGAAGGAGAACGCCCTCTCCCGCCTCCTCGACTTCTACCTGTCGACCGCCGCCCGCGTGTACGCCATCGAGCGCCCCGGCGACCGCCTCGTCGACCACCTGGAGCCGACGACGTACGAGGGCCTGGCCTTCACCGACCGCCACCAGGCCCAGGACTGGCTCTACTCCGAGTCCCACTGCCTCCTCGCCTGCGTCCGCCAGTCCGCCACCACCCCCACCACCCTCCGCCGCGCCGTCGACCTCCTCTGGGCGTCCCTGGACCTCGCCGAGTCCGGCGCGAACTCCAGGGAGTACGAAACGGTCGCGACCCTCCTGCGGGAGGCGGCGCTGCGCACCGGTGACGTCCGGACGCAGGGACGCGTGGCCATCGTGCTGGCCTACGTGCACCAGCTGTCCGGCCGCTTCGACCTGGCCGGCGAGGAGGCCGGCAAGGCCCGTACGCTCTCGGTCGGGTCGCCCGATCCGCTCCCCCTGTGCTGGGCCTCGAACCTCCTCGGGGTCGTGGCGTTCTACCAGGCGCGCTACGCCGACGCCGAGCAGCACCTCATGCGGGCCATCGAGGACTTCCGGCGCTGCGAGGACCTGGCCGGCGAGGCGAGCGCGCTGTGCAACCAGTCCAGGGTCCACCTGGCGACCGGGCGCGCGAGCACGGCCGTCGCCCTGGCCCGGCGCGGCACCGCGATGTACGACGAACTCGGTCACGCCCTGAAGGGGGCCAATGGCCGGTACGCGATGGGCATCGCGCTCACCGAGGGCAACCAGCTCTCCGACGCTTCCCGCTGCCTGCAGGAAGCGCTCACCACGTTCACCGACAGTCGGCAGCGTCTGTGGGAGGGCATGACGCTCTTCCGTCTCGCCGAAGTCGACATAGCGGGCCGCCAGTACGCCCGGGCCGCTTCCAACGCCGAGATGGCGCTCACGGTGCTGCGCGATGTCGGCGGCGAATGGCGCCGGGGCAAGGTACTCACCGTGCTGGGACACGCTCTGCGCGGCATAGGACAGCACGGTCGCGCCGTCGTGTGCTGGCAGGACGCCCTCACGATCTTCGAGGCCACGAAGTCGCCCGAAGCCGAGGAGGTACGGGGCCTTCTGACGCACTCGCCCGCGGCGTGAGCCCCCCCCCGGCTGCGCGTTCATCGTTCGTTTATCGCCGGGCGGCATGCTTCAACCCATCGATCCGTCGCGTCGGGGGGCAGACGGGTCAGCGGTGGGTACGACACCCCGACCTACTAGGGTGATCGGCCCTGCATTGGGTCACGTCCGGCCGTCCAACGGGGGAACAGCCGGACGTGACCCCCCGACCCACCTGCCGAACCATCGAGGAGTGGCCATGAGCGACGACCAGATCATCAAGCCGGCGAACGTGCACATCACCGGCGGCGAGACCGCCGACCTGGAGACCAAGAACGTCCACATCACGGACGCCGAGGCCGCCGGCACCATAGCCGAGAAGATCGGCATCAAGAACGTGCACATCACCGAGGAGCCGGTCACCGCCGACAGCGGAACGGCCGCCCCGCTGGGCAACGTGCACATCACGTCGGAGCCGGCCAAGTAGACCACTCCCCACGGGGAAGACGGCACCGGCGGCGCCATCGGGGGAGCCGCCGGCGCCGACCACAGGGGTCCGTTCGACGGGGGAGCGCACGGTCCGGGGGAACGCCCGGCGGAACCAGGGGGGATCCGTCCGGCGAGGACCGTGCGCAACGCGATCGGACCACCGACGGGAGGGGCCGGGCATCTGCCCGGCCCCTCCCGCTGTTCGACGGTCGCGTGGTGTCCATTCCGCGCCGCTGAGGACCGGACACCGCACGTCTCACGGGTTCTTGTGCCCCGCGTCCGCACCCGCCTTGGTGAACCTGAGGTCCAGGGAGCACGGCACCTCGATGTCATCCGAGACGCAGAGGGTGCTTCCTCCCTCGATGACGTTGAGGTTGATCAGGCAGCTTCCCTGCTCGACCTCGTTGAAGGAGAGGTTGACCGTATCGCCCTCGGTGTATTTCTCCAGGGCCGATGACGTCTCCGGGCTGTCCGGGTCGGATCCCCAGAAGGCCCAGGTGCCGTCCCCCTTGCCCCGGGGGCATCCGCTTCCCGCGGACGCGGTGCCCCAGTCGATGCCCGAGGTGCTGAAGCGGTGGTCGGCCTGCAGGGTCACGGTCCCGCCGTTCCCGCCCGTCCACGTTCCGGACACCGATCCAGCGGTGACGCGGGACAGTTCCTCCGCACCGGAGCAGGCTGCCGAGAAGAACCCGACGGCCATCACCAGTGCAGAGATCCGAAATGCTCTTCCAAATGTGTTGACCGACATGGTCGTGAACTCCTCCCCAGACCTGTGGGCGGCCACGAGGCCGCCCACAGGTATTCCCTAGACTACTTCATCACGCACATGCAGCTGTTCAGCGGGAGGTTCTCTCGCCAGGAGAAATTCTGCGTAGTCGCCGCTCCGAAAGTCTTCTCGAAGAGCGGGTTCCACGATTTGGGTATGAAGTGGGTGGCGGATCTCCAGTCCGATGTGTTTGTCGCGGTGAACTGGAGCTGCACCGTTCCCTTGTCCCGGTCGACCGAGACGATCCGGCCCGTCGCAGAATAGGTGCCGAGGAAGGCGTCCGCCGAATTCCGCATGCCGACCGCTCCATTGCTCAGGGTTCCCGAGAGATCCAGGGCGGCCCCTCGCAGCGAATTCACGCGCCACCACGGACTGCCGGGCTCGGGCCCCTTGTCCTGGTACGAGAATTTGGCCTCCATCTTGGCGTTGGGGGCGCCCATGCCGTCCTTGACCGCCTGGCCGACGAGGATGGACCGCCACTTCGCGAATGTCGCGTCACTGGCGAGGATCGCCGTGAACTTGTCCCCGCCCCGGAAGTTCTCCTGGGGCTTCAGGGGGTAACCGCCGCCCCAGAACCATCCGAAGAACAGCGCCCTGGAGGATTCCCATTCATTGTTCGGGAGTCCTTCGTCGATGATTCCGTAGGTTTCTATGCTGTTCAGGTACCTGATGAAGCTCTGGAAATCTCCGAAGTGGCCGAGCGGCGGCACCAGGGTTCCCGTCAGGGGGTTGTACGTGGCGCCCGTCACGCCCTGGAGGGCGTAGCCGCCGCCCGTTCCCGAGGCGCCCGAGGAGCCCGAGGAACCGGAGTCGCTGAAGGTGATGGGCGGTTCGTCGCCCTGCTGGTAGGTCCAGTTGCCCGGGCCACCGCTCAGGGTCGCGTCGTTGTCGCTGAGGTACTGGCTGTCGGCGGCGCCACCGCGTTCGGTGATGATCTCCTTGAGGCCCGAGGGGTCGGACGCCGTCGCCGGGTGCTGGTTGGCGTAGCTGTAGCCGTTCAGCGACTGGTGCTGGTCGGGGGAGAGCAGCGGGTCGACGCTGATGAACTGGCCGAGGGCCGGATCGTACTGGCGGGCGCCGATGTGGGTGAGTCCGGTGCTCTTGTCGTCGGTCTTGCCGAGGAATCCCTTGTCGTCGGGCCAGGCGGTGCCGGTGGGGGTGCCGCGTTCGGCGCCGAAGGGGCTCGTGTAGCGCTTGCTGATCGCCTGGGTGGCGTCGGCGGAGACGGCCAGGCTCTGTGTGCCGTGGCGGTCGCCGGCCAGGTAGGTGAGCTTCTGGGTGCCGCTCTGGTTGGAGCGGACGGCTGCGGTGATGCCGCCGGAGGCGTAGTAGCGCTGCGCCCAGGTGGTGCCGTTGGCCCTGAGGTGCAGTTCGGTGGCGCCGGCGTAGAGGATCCGCTCGCCGCCCTGGGTGGCGCGGATCAGGAGGTTTCCGTCGGCTCCGTAGAGGTAGTCCGTGCTCTTGCCGGACTCGGTGACCTTGCCGAGCTTGCCCTCCGGGGACCAGATGAGGTCCTGGGTGCCGGTCTTGCCCGGGCGCTTGGTGGTGTTCCCGGCGGTGTCATAGGTGTAGGCGCGGGTGGGGGTGGTGCAGTTGGCCGCGGTGCTGGTGCCGGTGAGGGCGTGGGGCTGGGTGCTCGTGTAGCAGTACTTGGTGGTGGTGTCGCCGGTGGTCTTGTGGACCGTCTCGGTCGCGCGCTGGCCGGCCTGGTTGTAGGTGTAGCCGGTCCAGTACGGGGCCGGACCGGACAGCGCCGTGGCGCTGCGCGGGACGGAGCAGTCTCGGGACGTGGGGGTCCAGGCTTCGGTGAGGCGGCGGTGGCCGTCGTAGGTGAAGCACTGGGTCTCGGCCGCCGAGGTGCCGCCGAGGGTGGTGGGGTCGGCGATCGCGGTGACGTTGCCGTCCTGGTCGAAGGTGTAGGTGAGGTCCTGCAGCATGTACGGGTGGGTCTGGTCCGTGACGTGGCTGCGGGTCAGGCGTCCGGTTCCTTCCTCGAAGGTCTGGGTGACGTACAGCTTCTTGTGTTCCTCGGAGTCGGCCGTGCCCATGATCAGCTGCTGCCGCTGGCCGAGGGCGGAGTAGTCGACGCCCAGCAGGTAGCCGGTGGCGCCGGTGATCGAGGCGAGGTTGCCCAGGGTGTCGTAGCCGTAGCCGACGACCTCGGCCTGCAGGCCGCCCAGAGCCGGTTCCTTGGTGTTCTGCAGGGTCCCGTCGATGTTGTAGGCGCTGGTGTAGTCCACCGCGGCGGGTGCGCCGGCCAGGACGAACGGGTCGTTGGCGGGCAGCTGGAGCCTGCTTCCGACGGGCCGGGAGAGGGTGTCGTAGGCGGTGACGCTCGTGGTGTACGCCTGGCCCGTCTTGCCGCCGACGTAGCGGGTCGAGGACGTGGGCAGGCCCTTGAGCAGGGTGTCGTAGGTGTAGGCGGTGAGCTGGTTGGCGTCGGTCTTCGAACCGGACCAGGTGGCCACCGGCCGACCGAGCTCGTCGTAGTCGGTCAGGACGGACTGGCCGCGTGAGTCGGTGGCCTTGACGGCCTGGTCGAGGGCGTTGTACGCGGTGAGGGTCTCGCCCTTGTCCGGGTCGTCGGAGGTCGTCTGCCTGCCGAACAGGTCGAACCCGTAGGACCAGGTCGTACCGTCCGGGCCGGTGATCGACGTCTGCTTGCCGTCCAGGGTGTAGGTGAACGCGGTCGACGTGTACGAGGAGCCCGTGGTCGCACCGTAGCTCGTGTCGGCCGGGTCCGTTCCCGCGTACGCGCGGGTCTCGATGGTCCGGCCGCGGACGTCGGTGACGGTCCGGGTGGCCGATCCCCCCTGGAGCGCGGAAGTGGCGGTGGAGTCACCGGTGTAGCTGGTGGACGTGGACCACTTCTTGACGCCGAACACGTACAGCGAGCTGGTGGTGGCCCGGCCGGCGCCGTCGAAGACGGTTTCCGTCTGGGTGGGAGCCTCGCCGTACTCGGCGCGGGCGTACGTGCCGGTCGGGGTGGCCGTGGTGTCGAAGATGTCGGCATGGGTCTGGTACGCCATGCCGCGGGTGTCGTAGCGGGTGTCGGTCAGCAGCCGGCCGCCGTGGGGGGTCGGCGACTGGGTCTGCAGCGGGCGCAGCAGGGAGTCGTAGATCGCGTAGGTGGTGTTGTAGGTGGTGCCGTCCTTCTTCAGCGTCGCGGTCGACACCCAGGGCTGCTCGGTGTTGCTGAGCGAGTAGGCGTACCTGCTGTTGGGGCTGTAGCCGGCGGCCCTGTTCCGGTTGGGCAGCCACACGTCGGTGAGCCGCCCGAGAGCGTCGTAGGCCAGCTCCGTCTTCTTCGTGTTCGCGTCGAAGGTCTGCTGCGGCTGCCCACGTCGCGGGTCGATGAAGCTGGCCGACTTGTGGCCCTTGGCGTCGGTGACGACGGTCTTGGTCAGCGGGCCGGCGGCGGCGGGGGTGTAGGCCGTGCCGGTGGTCCTGCCCTCGATGTCGGCCACGGTCAGAGGGCGGCCGAGCTCGTCGTAGGTGGTGGAGGCCACCTTCTGCCAGCTGGGCGCCCCCGCGGTGCCGTAGCCCTGGGCGCGGCCGGTCCAGGTCGCCAGGCCCCTGGTCGGCTTCGCCGTCGCCGACCAGGTGGTGGCGCCGTCGTAGGCGACCGCCGTGTCGGAGAGCACGTCACCGCGGCGCGTCGAGTCCACCGGCAGGTCGAGGTCGGCGTCGGCGACGGAGCACGGCCTGCCCACGATCCGGGTGCGCGAGACGGGGCTGGTCAGTCCGGTGGCCTCGTTGCGGGCGTACCAGGTGAGCTTGCAGGTCTCGTCGCCGGAGGTGCCGTACAGGCCGGAGTCCTCCTCGGTGACCGGCATGCCGTACGCGTCGAAGGTGCTCTGGACGGCCCGGTGGCGCCAGGTGTCCGAGGCCGTCAGGTACGTGTACGTGGTGCTCTGCCGGGTGCGGACGTACCGGGCGACGTGGTCGGCCGCGTCCGGAACCCCGGTCTGTCGGGCGGTCTCCTTGGACCACGGCTGGGACGCGCTGACCGAGATCGGCTGAGCGCCGTTGTAGACGACCTTCTCACGGAGCTGACCGGAGTACTGGTCGCTGTCGGTGAGGGTGGCGAGTCCGACGGCGGGCTGGGCCAGCGGCGCGACCGTCACCGACTTGGTCGTGCCGTCCTTCTTCTTGTCCCCGTCCATCCCCTGCATGTAGAGCGAGACCGTCTTGGAGCGGGTCCGCTGCAGGGCGCCGGTGTAGACGGTGACCTGGCGGTAGCCGCGCCAGTCGGACCAGGTCCGCTCGTCCTTCGGGGTGAGCGGCTCGTCGCTGTAGTGCCAGGCCGCGCCCGTGTACTCGTAGGCGTTCTCGACGGCCTCGTTGTGCCCGGAGGGGTCGGAGACGGAGACGGCGAGCACGCGGTACTTGTGGAACCAGTCGACCGAGGCTTCCGAGGAGCCGTTGACGTTCCAGTACTGCGGATAGCAACTGCGGGTGTTGGTGTCCTGCGCCGCGCCCAGCACCTCGCTGCGGACGCACTCGGGTGACGAGAGCGCGACCGTGGTGATCGCCCCGGTCTCCGACGTGACGGTGGAGACGCGGGGGCGGGTCAGCGGAAGGATGTCATCCGTCGCGTCGACCCGGTTGGGCCGCATCTGGTACGTGAACGAGATCGGGTTCATTCCGATGGCGGTGGTGCCCGCCTTGCCCGTCCGCTTGATCGACTGCAGCGTCAGGACCTGGTCGCTGGTGTCGCCGATGTCACCGCCGTCCAGGTACTGCTGGGTCAGCGCCCAGGAGTCCACCGGCTCGTAGGTGCCGGTCGCGACGGCCCAGGAGTAGGTGTTCACCGCGGTGAGGCGCTTGCGGGAGAAGAACGCCGGCGACGTCGCCAGGCACTCGTCGTCCCCGCTGGCGCAGATCGAGTCGAAGGGGACGTCGGGCCAGTTGTCGGCCGTCTCCTTCGTCAGTGAACCGCAGTCCGACGCGGTGCACCGCTCGGCGTACCCGAAGGTCACCTTGGCGTCGGCGTCGTCGGTGAACAGCGCGCCCTTGCGCAGACCGTACTTGATCTCCTTGAGATAGCCGCCGCGGGTGTAGGAGGCGTCGGCGGTGGTGGCGTCGTTCTTCTTGTAGAAGTTGTCCTCCTTGGCGTACCAGTAGGTGGAGGCGTTGCCATGGACGTCCTCGACGTAGTCGAGGTTCCAGCGCCACGCCTGCCGCAGCGACCGGTCCGCGAACGCGTCGCCGCCCGCGTAACCGGGCTCACCGGAGTCGTCACCGAAGACCGGCACGGTCCAGGCCGAGTTGGTCCGCTCGGTGGTGGCGCCGTCGAGCTTGTCCAGGCCGAAGACGTACCGCGTGCCCTCGCCGGTGGTGACGCTCCAGTACTCGCCGTCGTCGTCGCCGTTGTCGGCGCCGAGGGAACGGACGACCTTCGAGGCGTCGTCCCCCTTCAGGTGCCACTCGCCCGTGGCGGTGTCCTTCACCAGCCGCGAGGATTTGCCGTTGAGCACCACGCGGGCGTTGTCGTACTTCCAGCACAGATCGAACACGTCCGTGTGGCCGTCGTCATCACAGGGGCCGTAGCTGCGCTCGATGTAGGACTCGGTCATCGAGAAGCCCTCGCCGACCGAGGTGCCCTGGTTGTTCGTCGTGGCCGTACGGCCGTCGATGCTTCCCGAGTCGTACGACAGCGACATCGTCGGCGACGGACCGGCTGCCGCCGGCGGCAGCGAGAAACCGTACGACCAGGTGAACGAGCCGGAGCTGGTGCCGGCCTGCCAGGAGGACGACTCCGCCAGTGCGGTCGCGGAGTAGTTGCCCGTGCCCGAGGGCGACTGGCCTCCCCCGGCCGCGGTCGCCGTCACGGCCAGAACCGTCGCGCCTGAGGCTTCGGAGCCCAGCTGCGTCGAGACGCCGTCCTCGCTCGCGGTCAGCGCCACCTGGGCCGAGACGGATTGCTCGCGTACGTCGTTCGTCGACTTCAGCGGCTTCTGGGTACGGCACTCCGCCTTCTCCGGAGTCGTCAGCGCACAAGCGGGGAGCTGCACCATCCGCAGGCGCTGCGCCCAGCCACCGCCCACCTTCGAGGCGAATCCGGAGTAGTCGACGGAGACGCCGGCCGGGCCGGCGGCGTTCGCCTCCACGGTCAGCAGGACACCGGTGATGCCGGCCTCGGCGGCCGCCTTCTGGTCCAGGACCGTGATCCGAGCCGTCTCGGCGGGAGTGCCGTTCGCCTTCGCCGTCTTCGGTTCGACGGTCACCGGGACACCGCCCGGTTCCGCAGTGCCCGCCCTGCCGCCGGAGAGCGGCAGGGTCGCCTCGCCGGACCGTGGCCAGGCGCCAGCCTGTTCCGCCAGGGCCCGTCCGGCCTGTGCGGCGTTGATCTGCCGGTCGGCGGCCACCTTCGCCCGGGCCTTCTCCGCCCCCAGGCCGTCGACCGTTCTGACCTTGCTCACCCGCTGGTCGGGCAACTCGGGTCGGCCCAGGCCCCCCTTGTCGTCCGCGGCCCGTGCCACCGGCATCAGTCCCACCGGCATCACCATCGCCAACGCCAGCGCGTGGACGAGGGCGCGTCCGCGTCCCCGTCTCCCACCACCGACCCGTCTTGTCATGACTGCGTCAACCCTCATCTGCTCCGTCCCTGTCGTCCTCAAAGCGGATCGCCTTGTGCGGATCGCCTGCGCTGATTGCCTGCGCGGATTGCCTATGTGTTTCACCGCGGCCGTACACGACCGCGGTGCGGGCAGCGGCAGTGCCGCTGCCCGCACGAGCGGACCGGGTCAGTCCCCCACGGTGGTGCTGATCTGGTCGGAGCCGGCCATGGCCCCGGCCCACACCCTCACTTCCGCGATCTTCGCGGGCAGGTAGTGCTTCCACTCGCCCGACGTGAAGCCCTTGCCGACGGCGAAGTCACCCGAACCGAGCTTGGCCGTGAACGGCGTCTCGCCGTTGTCGTTGTGGCCCAGGTAGAGGCTGATCGTGCCCGACTGCGCGTCGTGGACACCGGTCAGACGAACCAGCCCGTTGAGCTTCGCCTCCTCGGTCGAGACGACCGAGGAGAACGTGCCGTCGGCGTTCAGCCGCCCGAAGTGCCACTTGCCGACCACCACGACGTCGACCGGGTTGAAGTCCCCGTCGTACACGGTGTCCTTGCCGACCATCTCGAACCAGAAGCCCCACGCCGAGCCGTCCTCCGTACGCTGGCCCAGCACCTGGCCGACGTACGGGTTCTCCGGGCTGACGTCCTTGGTCGCCAGCTTGTCCTCGTCCAGCTCCACCTGCGTGGTGACGGTGAAGGAAGCCGTGTCGTCCAGGAGAGGGCCCGCGGCCGTCGCCGAGCCGTCGACGCCGTCGAGGACGATGTGGCCGTCCTGGAGCGTCGCACCGCCGGACAGGGTGAGCGGCCGGCCGTAGCCCGAGGTGGTGTCGGTGACCGTGGTTCCGGAAGCCATGTCGGCGGACCAGTTCGCCACCAGCTCGGCGCCCGCGTAACCCTGGGAGATCAGGGCCTTCGCCTGCACCGTGACCTCCTCGTCGATCAGCGCGCGCTGCCAGGCGGACACCTCGTCGATGGAGCCCTTGAAGGGTGCGGTACGAGCGCCGGCCCAGAGGTTGCGTCCGATGTTGAAGGGGCCGGTGGCGGACCAGGAGCCGGGAACCGTCTTCGCGCCCTGCAGCTTGCCGTTGACGTAGAAGCGGATCTCCTTCGTCTCCGGGTCGTAGCTGCCCGCGAGGTGCGTCCACGCCCCCACGAGGGGAGCGGTCTGGCTGGTCACGTTGGCGTGCGTCACCGTGGAGGCGTCGTCCTCCTTGACGCCGAACGCCCAGCGGTCCCATTCCTTCTCGTACCAGAGCAGGAACGGACTGGACTTCGTGCCGTCCTGGGCGAGGACGGCGCCGTCCTGCGTCTTGCCGTCCAGCCGGACCCACGCCGCGACGGTGTACGGCAGCCCCGTGTTCAGCACGGGCGTGCTGGTCGCCGCGTAGCCCCCCGTGCCGTTCAGCAGCAGGCCCTTGTCGTTCACCGGGGTCGCCAGCGGCGCTCCCTGTTCGTCGTGCGTGACCAGCCCGAGTCGTCCACGGCCGTCCCGCACCGCGCCGCCGGCCAGGGTCGCGTCCTGGCGTATCCCGCCACCGCCGAACGCGGTGTCGACCGCCACGCCGCTGGACTCGTCGAAGTGCCAGCGTGCGACCGGGTCCTCGCCGCGCGCCACCTTGAAGGCGAGCGTGCTCTGCGCGCCCGGCCGGCCGAAACTGTCCACGGCCCGGACGTAGATCGTGTACTCGCCCGACTTCATGGGCCGGTAGCTGGCGGTGAAGAGGCAGGGGACACCCGGCTGGCACGTGGAGGTCCAGGTGGCCGACTGGCTCAGCCGGTACTGGAAGTTCGTGACGTTGTCGTCGACGGCCGCAGGCGCGAAGAGGAAGTTGGCCCTCACTCCGGGTCCGCCGGAATCCTTGCAGGGTGCCGCGGGATCGGCACCGGGCGCGTCATCGGTCAGGCACTCGGAGTACGGGGCGCGCAGCAGGACCTGCGGCGCCTTGGGAGCCGAGGAGTCGACCTTGAAGTAGCAGAAGCCCGAGGAGCTGCTGGAAAGATGGCTCGATCCCCCGTTGTAGAAGGAGTGGGTCCACGCCTGGTATCGGTACAGCTTTCCGTCGTTGAGCGCGGACCACTTGAGCGCGGCGAGCTTCCCGTCCCCGAGGTAGGTGGTCGAGGGCGCCACGGAGCCGTTGCCGGCAGGGGTGTCGCTCCAGGTCCCGTCGGCGTTCTTGTGGTCCAGGTCGAAGTAGATCCGCAGCTGGGCCTCCTGCTCACCGCCGGCCTTCGTCTGCGCGACCGCGTTGAGCGTCGGATACGGATCGGACACCATCGCCGGGTCGGCCTCCGACCTGTTGCAGACCGTGCCGGTACCCGTCTTCAGGCCGACGCCGGTCGGCCTGTCGGGAAGACCGACGAAGTCCACCGCGAGAACGGCGTCGTTGCGGAACCGCTTCCAGGCCGTCGCGTCCGTCTCGTCCTGCGCCCTCAGCTGCAGGGTGAGCCGGGAGATGCTGCCCGCCGCGAAGGCCTTGACCGTCGGGGTCAGGTTCTCGTTGGGCTCCTCGGGGTTGTCGTGGAACTCGATGGGGGCGGTCGGCGAGTCGGGGTCGCAGAGGGAGCCCCGGCCCGCCGAGATGTGCCTGTCGACCATCCAGTCGACTTCCTTCGGCCGGGTGGACCAGGTGGTGGCGGAGGAGATGTTGTTCGTCCGGACCAGATCCACCCAGCGGGGGTCGCACTGGAAGGCCCACGGCTCCGTGACACGGAAGGTCGCGTCCAGGACCTGCTTGCCCTTGAGCTTCTCGGGCGAGAACTCGAAATAGAGCCGCTGGACGTAACCGGGACCGCAGTAGTAGCCGTTCCATTCGCCGCACTTGCCGACGCCCTGGCCCCGGTCCTGGTCTCCGTTGCCCCAGCCGTACGACTCGTAGCCGTCCGAGCGCAGCAGGGTCCGCTCCGCCCCTCCCCAGGTCACCGTGGGGTCGATGTACAGGGGGAAGTGCTCCGCTTCCGTCCCGCGGAGCATGTCCGCGTCCGGTACGACGGTCAGCGCGTCGGAGGTGACCTTGACGTCCATCGCCGTCACCGTGTCGCCGGCCGACGGCTCACCGGTGTCGCGGCCGTCGTCGTCACCGGAGGCGGGCTCCGGCGACGACGACGGCTCCGACTCGGATCCGAGCATGGTCGCGGCGCCGCTCACCGAGGCCTCGGGGCTCTGGGTGGGGTCGGGGCTCTGCGCGGTGCCGGCGGCACCGGCCGAGTCCCACATCTGGGCCGGCGGGGCACGGAAGACCCGATTGCCGTCCGCGTCCACCGCGGCGAGGTTGCCGGCCTGCCCCTTGACGATCTTCAGGCCTTCGGCCTTCAGGGAGTAGTCGATCTGCTGGAGCTTCGGATTGGCCGCGGCCTCGGGCGTCTTCACGACCAGGAGGTGGCGGAAGCCTTCGCTCGAAGCGATCACCCGAAGGTCGACGCCCTCCATGACCTCCCGGTAGATCGCGTTCGAGCCGTCGAGCTCGGGCACGGGAAGCCGCTCCGGCCAGCTGAGGGCGAGCGACCTGCCTTCCTCCTCGATCCTCACCAGCGGATCGCCGGTCCCACCGCCGGAGAACTTCATCGCCACGGCCGACGCCTTCGGCGCGATCGATCCGTCGGCCCGCCGTTCCAGGGTCGCGTCGGGGGTCTGCCACCCGCCACCGGGCTTGGCCGCGCGAACGGGAACAGCGGACTCCTCCAGCGTGAAGCTGTAGCCGTCCGGGTTCGCGTAGACGGTCGTGTGCTCGGTCCGGTCACCGACCACCTCGACCCGGACGCCCGACTCCTTGGCATCCGCCAGCGCCTGCTGCGCCTCTGTCGGTTCCGCCGCGTCGACCGTCGTCGGCACGGCGGCCGACGCCACGGACGCGCCACTGCCGAGTGCCGGTACGGCCGACAGGACCATGGCCGCGGCGACGCCCGCCATGACGTGGCGTCTTCCCTTGCCGGGCGCCGCACCTGTGGCCCGTCTCCATCTCACACTCATCCCCACCCCAAAGCAGCTCAATAAAGGCATTCAAAACATGACGGATATTTCATGCGTGCGTCGTCGCGCGGCCGGTGACGCGGAGCGTCGCCGCGAGGGTCACCAGTCGGCGGTGCCGATCTGCTTCCGCGCCTCCAGGCCCGCCGTCCTGCCGGGGTAGAGGAACAACTTGCCGCTGGCCGTCTCCACGCCCACCAGGTCACCGTCGGCGCTTCCGACGAAGTCCCCGCCGGCCAGGTCACGCATGCTGTTCCAGCCGCCGCTGCCGATCTCGGCCCGGACACCGAGACCGGTGCCGGCGCCCTTGTACCACCAGAGCTTTCCGGTCGAGGTCTCCGCCGCGACGACATCGCTCCTGCCGTCGTCACCGAGGTCGACGGAGACCAGGTCGTGCATGCTGTTCCAGCCGCCGCTGCCGATCTCCACCCGGGTGCTGCCGCTGGCGATCGCACCGGCGCCGTTCCCCGGGTAGAGCCAGAGCTTTCCGGTGGAGTCCTCGACCGCGACGACGTCGGCCTTACCGTCTCCGGTGAACTCACCGGCCACCAGGTCGTGCATGCCGTTCCAGGCACCGCTGCCGATCTCGACCCGGGCCGTCAGCCCCTTGCCGACGCTCGGGTAGAGCCAGAGCTTTCCGGTCGCCTGCTCCACGGCGACCAGGTCCGACTTCGTGTCGCCGTTGAAGTCACCGCCCGCGAGGTCGTGCATGGCGTTCCAGCCGCCGGTGCCGATCTCCACCCGCCCGGCGCCCGCGTACATCCACAGCTTGCCGGTGGACCGTTCCACGGCCACCACGTCGTCGGCCTTGTCACCGTCGATGTCGGACACCACGACCTCGGCCATGCCCACGGTCGCCGCACTCGCCGCGGCCATCATGGCGTCGGGGTTTCCGGAGCCGGGCGCCGACACCGGCCGGGTCGCGCCTCCGGACGCCACGTCGAGAGGCACAGCCGTGTAGACGGCCACCGCCGCGCCGCCGGCGGCCAGAGCCGCCAGCAGAGCCCTCACGCCCAGTCGGCCGAATCCATATTTTCGCGTCACGCCACACCCCATGTATGACAAAGAGAAGTTCTGGAAATTCGATATCTCCTGTTCGGACAGCCGGAGTTCATGGCGGAACTTCGGGTCCGACGGAAATCGGAGCGTCCCGGATGCCGGTCGGCGGATCCGGGACGCCATTCCGCGTGCGGAAGCGGGACGCCGCCGCGAAAGAAGGCGGGGCTACTGCCAGGTCATGTTGTCGGTGCCCGCGCCGGGGGTCGGGTCCGCGAGCGGGGCCACGGCGACGGCCACGTCGGCTTCGGCCGGAGCGACGGTGAGGGCGGTGGTGCCGACGACAGCGAAAGCGACGGCGGCGAAAGCGACGGCGACGGTCTCGGCGATACGGGTGCGCAGCATGGCGGGGTCCTTGTCCCTGAGTGAGCAGTACGTCTCCGGATCACATCCCGCGGTGATGCCACATCCAGTGTGCCGACCGGTCCTTCCCGGCGACGGGTCCAGTCTTCTCCCAGCTCAGACCCAGGAGAAGGGCGTTCCTGTGGACGGAACGGGCCATGGACGGATCAGTCCAACCGGTCCGGACCGTCGACGGTGAAGGTGTCGTAGACGGGGGCGAGAAGCGGCACGTGTCCCTCGACGAGGGTCCACCCGGCCAGCTCGGGCCGCCCGTCCAGCACGCGCCGACAGACGCTCAGCGCCGCCGCCTCCGCCTCTCCCAGCCGGTCGGCCAGCACGTAGACGCCCAGGACGACGCGGGTGTGCGAGGGAGCGTGGACGGTGACGTGCTCGACGTGGCCGGAGAGGTCCGCGTCACCCACCCAGGATTCGATCTCGCCGGGAACCGGAAAGTCCGCGGGCCGCCGCATATGGACGTGAACCAGATACATGCTCCTCAGACTTCCAGGGTCCGGCCACGGCATGCGGACCGCTCTCGGGCCTGTTCGGGACAAGGCCGGAACCGTCCAGCGCCGCGGGTTCTCCCCACGTGCCTGGTTGCCCCGTGCATGCACCTGACATGATTGCCCGGCCGAAGGGCCCATTGCCGAACAACATTCCGGGGGGGATGTCAGAGATGCTCGTCGAACTGGGACTGAACGAGACGGCGGAGGCCGTGTACCGCGTCATGCTGGCCCATCCGCAGCATGGTGTGCACGCCATCGCGCAGAGCCTGAACCTGGAAGAGGAGCAGGTGCGCCGCGCCTTGGACACGCTGAGCGAGCTGACACTCGTCCGGGCGTCCTACGAGTCCCAGGGCGGGCTGAGAGCCGTGCCGCCCGCCCTGGGCATGGAGGTCCTGATGGCACGCCAGCAGGCCGATCTCGCGGCACGCCAGCAGCGCCTGGAGGCCTCGCGCGAGGCGGCGGCCCGGCTGATCGCCGACTACGCGGCACTCACCCCCGCGGCATCGGTGCCCGGCGTCGAGCAGCTCATCGGGCTCGACCGGATCCGCGACCGCCTCGCCACCCTCACGCGCGAGGTGCGGGAGGAACTGCTCGGCCTGAACACCGACGGCGCCCAGACCGCCGAGGCCATGGAGGCGTCCCGCCCCTTGGACCAGGAGCTCCTCGACCGGGGGGTGCGCATGCGCACCGTCTACCTCGACAGCGTGCGGAACGACGAACCGACGCTCACCTACGCGGACTGGCTGACCACGCGAGGCGCTCAGGTGCGCACCGTGCCGATGCTGCCCACCCGGATGATCGTGGTCGACCGCAGGACCGCGATCATCCCGCTCACGACCCGGGACACGGCGGCCGGAGCCGTGGTCCTGACGAGCGACGGCCTCGTCACCGCCCTCTGCGCGCTCTTCGAAACCATCTGGGCGACGGCCCGGCCGCTCGGCAGCGGATCCGTGCCCGACGAGCACGGGCTCACCGCCCAGCAGGGCGCGACGCTCCGGCTCCTCGCCTCGGGCCACACGGACGAGGCCATAGCCAAGCGTCTGGGAGTCTCGTCCCGCACGGCCCGGCGCATCGCCACCGACCTCATGGACCGGCTCGGCGCCCGGAGCCGCTTCGAGGCGGGTGTCCGCGCGGTCCAGCAGGGCTGGCTCGCGCGGAGAGGCTGAGGCCGTTCCGGCGGCGCCGCCGGAACGGCCCACAGCCGCGGCCTCCCCTCAGCCGCGGGCGTACGACCCCAGCCCCACCAGGCAGTAGACGTACTCGCTGATGGTGGTGCCGTTCATGGTGTAGCGGTGGGAGAAGGCGTACTGGGTCTTGGGGTTGGCGTTGCACCTGTTCATGTCGGAGGTCATGGGGAAGGTCTGGATGACCTTGTAGTGGGCGTCCGAGGCCGAGCAGGGGACTTCTTCCACGCCGCTGACGGACTGGGCGGTCTCGGAGTCCGGGAGGGTGCCGTTGAGGCAGGTGCCCTTCTCGTAGGGGTCGGGCTCCTCCTCGGTGGGGGTGGGGTCGGCCGTGGGGTCGAGGCCGAGGTCGAGGCTGGGGAAGGGGGAGACCGAGAAGGTGGGGACGGTGGGGCGGGAGTCGGCCGGCTCGTCCCTGTCGTTGCTGTTGAAGAGGTACGCGCCGCCGACGATCGCGCCGATGACGAGGAGCGGGACGAGGCAGCCGGCGACGCCGGACCGGTCCTGCCGAGGGGGCTGGGCGCCGCCCGCGACGGTGATGCGGAGGAGGACCGTTCCGCCGGCGAACCGGACCGGGACGAGGTCGCCGTGGCGGCAGGGCGGGACGTGGAGCCGGGTGGGGCCGCCGGGCAGGGTGACCGGGATGGCGACGCCGGTGGCGGCCTGCTGCGGGGTGAGGGTGAGGGGGATCTCCTGCGTGGACACCTGCTGCTCCTCGGGTCGGAGGGGGACGGGAGTGCGCGCCTCTATGACGTGTCCACGCGGCGGGCCGGTTGCCGCCGCGGAGATCTTTCTGTAATCGGATTCCAATCCTCCGGAACGGTGGGCCGTACGCCTCAACCCCGCTTCCGCAGCTCCCCCTTGACCACCTTCCCGCTCGCGTTCCTCGGGAGTTCGGCGACGAACTCGACCTGTCTCGGCACCTTGTAGTTCGCCATCTCCCGCCGCGACCAGGCGATCAGGTCGTCGGCGGTGACCCGCGCGCCCGGGCGGCGGACCGCGAACGCCTTGCCGACCTCGCCGAGCCGGGGATCGGGGACGCCGATGACGGCGACGTCGGCGATGTCCGGGTGGAGGCCCAGGAGCTGCTCGATCTCGGCGGGGTAGGCGTTGAAGCCGCCGACGATGAACATGTCCTTGAGGCGGTCGGTGATCCGGAGGTTGCCGGCCCCGTCGAGGACGCCGATGTCGCCGGTGTGCAGCCAGCCGTCCGGGTCGATCGCCGCGGCCGTCGCCTCCTCGTCCTCGAAGTAGCCGCGCATCACGTTGTACCCCCGGACCAGCACCTCGCCCGTGTCCGAGAGCCGGACCTCGGTGCCGGGGACGGCGCGGCCGGAGGTGGTGGCGACGGTCTCGTCCGGGTCGTCGCGGTGGCACATGGTGACCAGGCCGCTCGCCTCGGAGAGGCCGTAGGCGGTGAGGACGGTGGTGACGCCCAGCTCGGCGCGGAGTCGCTCGACGAGCCGCAGCGGGACGACGGCCGCGCCGGTGACGACCAGGCGGAGGGTGGACAGGTCGTGGGCGGCGCGGGCCGGGTGGTCGAGGAGCGACTGGTGGAGGGTGGGCGGGCCGGGCAGCACGCTGATCCGCTCGGCGGCGATGTTGGCGAGGACGGTGTCGACGGTGAAGACGGGCTGCGGCACGATCACCGCGCCGCGCATCAGGCAGGCGAGGACGCCCGCCTTGTAGCCGAAGGTGTGGAAGAAGGGGTTCACGACGAGGTACCGGTCCCCCTCGGCGAGGCCGGCCAGCGCGGCCCACTCCTCGTAGCAGCGCAGGGTCTGGGCGTGGCTGATGACGGCGCCCTTGGGGCGGCCGGTGGTGCCGGAGGTGTAGACGACGTCGGAGGGGGCGTCGGGGTCGATCGCGTCGGCGCGGGCCCGCACGCGCTCCGCCGGGATCCGGTCGCCCTCGGCGAGGAAGGCCTTCCAGGTGGTCCACTCGGCCTCGTCGGGCGCGGTGTCGCCGAGGACGACGACCCGCTCCAGGTGCGGCAGGGGGACCCCGGCGCGGCGCAGCGAGGCGACGTACGAGGTGCCGAGGAAGGTGCCGGTGACGAAGAGGAGCCGGGCGCGGGAGCGGGCCAGGACGTCGGCGGCCTCGGCGCCCTTGAAGCGGGTGTTGAGCGGGACGAGGACGGCGCCCGCGGTCACCGCGCCGAGGGCGGCGACGATCCAGTCGAGGCTGTTGGGCGCCCAGACCGCGACCCGGTCCCCGGCCCGGACGCCGGTGGCCAGGCAGGCGGCGGCGGACCGTTCGACGCGGGCGGCGAGTTCGGCGTACGAGACCCGGACGCGGCCGTCGACGACCGCCTCCCGCCCGCCCCACCGCTCCCCCGCCGCCCGGACGAGTCCCGGGATCGTGCCCCACTCCAGGTCACCGCGCATGCCCATGTCCCCAGCCTCCCTGTAGCTGACTATCCGTCAGATTAGTTGTAGCCTGACGCGCTGTCAGCAGTGCTGCCCCAGAAGGAGGTCCGGTGCTCAAGGACGCCACAGCCATCGTCGGGATCGGTCAGACTCCCTTCGCGAAACACCTCCCCGAGACCGAGAAGGCCCTCGCCTGCCGGGCGATCCTCGCCGCCCTCGACGACGCCGGCATCGCCCCCTCCGAGGTCGACGCCTTCGCCTCCTACACCATGGAGGAGACCGACGAGGTCGAGGTCGCCAAGGCCATCGGCGCCGGCGACGTCACCTTCTTCTCCAAGGTCGGCTACGGCGGCGGCGGCTCCTGCGCCACCGTCGGCCACCTCGCCGCCGCCGTCGCCACCGGCCAGGCGAGCGTCGGCGTCGCCTGGCGGTCCCGCAAGCGCGGCTCCGGACCCCGCCCCTGGAAGAACACCGCCGTCCAGCTCCCCACCCCCGGCCAGTGGACCCGCCCCTTCGGACTGCTCCGCCCCGCCGACGAGATCGGCATGCTCGCCCGCCGCTACATGCACGAGTACGGCGCCACCCGCGACCACCTCTTCAACGTCGCCCTGGCCTGCCGCAACCGCGCCAACCAGAACCCCGACGCGATCATGTACGAGCGCCCGCTGACCCGCGAGATGTACATGACCTCCCGCTGGATCAGCGAACCCCTCTGCCTCTTCGACAACTGCCTGGAGACCGACGGCGCCCTCGCCTGCGTCGTCGTCTCCGCCGAACGGGCCCGCGACTGCCGCCAGAAGCCCGTCTACGTCCACTCCGCCGCCCAGGGCCTGCCCGCCCAGCACCACGGCATGGTCAACTACTGGAACGACGACCCGCTCTCCGGACCCGCCTGGACCGCCGCCCGCCACCTGTGGAAGAACGCCGACTTCGGCCCGGACGACGTGGACGTCGCCCAGATCTACGACGCCTTCACCCCGCTCGTCCCGCTCTCCCTGGAGGGCTACGGCTTCTGCGGGCGCGGCGAGGGCGCCGCCTTCACCGAGGGCGGCGCCCTCGAACTCGGCGGCCGGCTCCCCCTCAACACCGGCGGCGGCGGCCTCTCCGAGGCGTACGTCCACGGCTTCAACCTCATCAACGAGGGCGTGAAGCAGCTCCGCGGCACCTCCACCGCCCAGGTGCCGAACGCCGCCACCTGCCTCGTCACCGCCGGCGAGGGCGTCCCCACCTCCGCCGTCCTGCTGCGCGCCTGAACCCGAGGAGCTGATCCGTGTGCTGAACCCCGTCATCGACGAAGACGGCGCCCCCTTCTGGGAGTTCACCGCCCGCGGCGAACTGAGGATCCAGGCCTGCGCCGAGGAGGACTGCGGCGAACTCCGCTTCCCGCCCCGCCCCTGCTGCCCGCACTGCCAGTCCTTCGCCACCGAGTGGCGGCTCATGTCCGGCCGCGGCCGGATCTGGTCGTACGTGCTCCCGCACCCGCCGCTGCTGCCCGACTACGCCGCCCAGGCCCCCTACAACGCGGTCCTCGTCGAACTCGCCGACGCCCCCCGCATCCGGCTCGCCGGCAACGTCGTCGCCGCCCCCGGCGCCCGCCTCGACTCCGTCGACCCGGCCCGGCTCCGCATCGGCGCCGCCGTCCGCGTCGCCTTCACAGAGATCGACGGCCTCGCCGTCCCCCGCTGGCTCCTGGAGCGCGGATGAGCGCCCCCGGGATCCGCGTGGAGCGCGACGAGGAGACCGGCGTCGCCGTCGTCACCCTCGACCGGCCCGAGCGGCTCAACGCGATCACCCTCGCCATGGCGGACGGCCTCGGCGCCGTCTGGCGGGGTTTCCGGTACGAGGACGGGGTCCGGGCGATCGTCGTCACCGGCGCCGGAGGCCGGGCCTTCTGCACCGGCATCGACCGCGACGACGCCGGCCGGGTGCCGCAGCCCTCCTCGCCGTACACCCTCGACGACCCGCTCGTCGCGATCGGCCCCAAGGCCAACGACCTGTGGAAACCGGTGATCGCCGCCGTCGAGGGCATGGCCTGCGGCGGCGCCTTCTACCTGCTCGGCGAGGCCGAGTTCCTGATCGCCGGCGAGACCGCCACCTTCTTCGACCCGCACACCACCTACGGCATGGTCAGCGCCTTCGAAACCGTCCACATGGCGCAGCGGATGCCCTTCGGGGAGGTCGCCCGGATGGCCCTCATGGGCTCCGCCGAGCGGATCTCCGCGCGCCGGGCGTACGAGACGGGCCTGGTCAGCGAGGTGACGGAGCCCGGCGGGGCGCTGGCCGCCGCGCGGGAGGCGGCGGCCGTCCTCGCCTCCTGCCCCACCGGGGCCGTCCAGGGCACGGTGCGGGCCCTGTGGACGGCCAAGGAGGCCGTCAGGTCCCAGGCCCTCGCCCAGGCCCCGCACCTGGTGACCCTCGGCAACCTGCCGGCGGACCGGCAGGCGGAGCTGTTCACGACCCGGCGGACGGGGTACCGGACGCGGTAGGGGCGAGGATCTCGACCGCCTCGCGGACCACGCACCGGCGGACCTTGTCGACGGCCCCGGGCTTCGTCATGCCCACCTCGAAGTCCAGCCGCTCCCCGGCCCCCACGGTCACCGTCTTGACCGCCGTGTCGACCGGGGAGCCGGTGCCGTCCCGGAACTCCAGCGTCACCCGGTAGGTGTCGGTGGTGCTGTAGAGCCCCTCGTTGACGATCCGCAGCGTCGCCGTGGTGTCCGCCTTGCGGGCCGGCTTCCCCTTGCGCTTCTTCTGGGCAGGCTTCACGCAGTCGACGACGACCACGTCGACGCCGGGGCCGGGGCCGGCCGAGGAGGTGGGCGTCGGGTCGGCGGTGTAGCCGTTCCCTGAGCCGGAGTCGGAGCCCCCGGACCCGGAGCCCTCGTAGTCGTCGTTGTCCTTCTTGTCGCTGGAGCAGCCGCCGCCACCGCTGCTCTTGCTCTTGCTCTTGCCGCTGCCGCCCTTGCCCCCGCCGCTGCTGCTGGTCTGGAAGCCGGTCAGTGCCAGCACCACGACCGTCAGCACGGCGGCCATCTTCACCCGGGTCCGCACCATCGTCGTCTCCCCCGTCCGTCCGTCATGTGCGCGCCACACCCTAGCGGGGACCCGGAGCCCGCATGGCGGGCCCCGCCCGGCGGGCGTAGCGTCGAGAGCGAGAGAGCCGGACCGCGAGAGCCCCCGAGGAGGCCCCCCGATGATCCGCAACGTCGTCGGCTCGGTACTGGCCCTCGCCGGAGCGACGGCCGCCGTCTGGAGCCCCTTCCGTGCCTGGTACGACGGCCGTCACGGCAGCGACTACGCGATCGGGGACCTGTTCACCGGCATCACCGGGGACGAACCCGGGGTCATCGGCTCGATCCTGCTGCCCTTCGCCTTCGCCGCCCTCGTCACGCTCCTCGGCGTGGTGCTGCGCTCCCGGCTGCTCGTCGCCGTCGCCGGGGTGATCGTCCTCGGCTTCACCGTCCTGTGGATGGTGCGGGTCGGGCAGGCCGAGGGCGGTCTGGTGGTCTCCGGGGACGGCCGCGGGCTCGGCGACGGCGTCGCGAACGCCTTCGGCGGCGGGGTGCTGATCCTCCTCGGCGCGCTCGTCATGTCGGGCCGGGCCAGGAGCCACCGGCTCGCGCCCGCCGCGCCGCCGCCCACGCACCCGACGCTCGACGGCCCGCCGCCCGCGGAGCCCGGGTACGGGGCCGGCGCCCCGTACGACGCCGAGACCCGCTCCCTGCCGTACGCCGCCCCCGGACGCTTCGACGTCCCGGTCGACCCGCCGCGGCGGCAGCCGCCCGACCGGGACGGCCGCCCGCCGGACTAGCGGGCCGAGCCCCGGCCGGTGGCGGTGCCCTTCGCCGCGTCGAGCGCGTACACGCAGCGGTCCTTGCTGCACGCGTACACGACGCCGCCCCTGACCACCGGGGAGCCGGTGATCTCGCCGCCGGTGGCGAGCTTCCAGCGGAGCTGTCCGCCGGTCGCGTCCAGGGTGTAGAGGACGTGGTCGGCGGAGCCGAAGTGGACCCGCCCGTCGGCGACGACGGGGGTGCCCACCAGCTCGGCGCCGGCCGCGAACCGCCACCGGGGGGTGCCGGTGACCGCGTCCAGGGTGTAGAGCGCGCTGCCGCTGCCGACGTGCACGTTCCCGTCCGCGACCAGCACCGGTTCGGCGGACTGGCGCTGCTCGGTCGCGATCCGCCAGCGGTCCTGGCCGGTGGTGGCGTCGAGGGCGTAGACCGTGCCGAGGTGGTCGGCGAGGTAGACGCCGCCGCCGGTGACGGCCGGGCCGGGCGCGAAGGCGGGCGGGGCGAGGAAGACGGCGGGCGCCTCGAAGTGCCAGCGGACGTGCCCGGCGGCGATGTCGATCGACAGGACGCGGGTGCCGGCGGAGACGTACACGCAGCCGTCCTCGGCCGGGGCGACCCGCACCGGCACGTGCCCGCAGGAGGCGGCGTCCCCGATCGGGTAGGACCAGCGCTCGGTGCCCGTCCGGGCGTCGAGGGCCCGGAGCCGGGCGTCCTGCCAGACGTACACGGTGTCGCCGTGGACCGACGGGCCGGCCTCCGGGGTCTCGAAGTCCGTCTGGCAGCCGGTGACCTCCCACAGCTTGGCGCCGTTGGACGCCTCCCAGCCCTGCACGCCGCCGCCCCGGGTGCCGGTGACGACGGTGCCCCGGTCCACCTGGAGGGAGTACACCCAGGCGTCCGTGCGGTGCCGCCAGCGCTCGCCGCCGTCGGTGGCGTCCAGCGCGTACAGCGTCGGCCCGTCGGAGGCGTGGATGCGGCCCTGGGCCACGGCCATCGACCAGGCCACGTCGCGGGTCTTGAACTGGCGGCGGCCGGAGCCGGTGTCCAGCGCGTGCACCTCGAAGGAGGTCACGTAGAGCAGGTCGCCGTCGACGACCGGCGTCCCCCACACGTCGTTGGACATGCGGAAGCGCCACGGCCGCCACGGGCCGGGTTCGGGCGGCGCGGTCTGCTGCGGTACGGGGGCGGGCGCGGGCGCCGGGGCCGCCTCCCCGCCGGGCGGGCGGACCCAGCCGGTGGCGTGCGGGTCGGCGGCCTGGCCGAGGGCGAGCGCCGCCCGGGTGTCGGCCACCCGGGGGCCGGGCCCGATCGGCACGGTGGCCCCGCCGAGCCGCACCGGCCCCCCGGACTCCTCCGCGGGACCCGCGTGCCGGCCGCCCGCGGGGGCGGGATCGCGCGGGTCGCCGGACCAGCCGCCGCCGTCGGGCTGCCGGGGCGGGCGCGGCGGCATCGGCGGCGGGGTGACCGGCGGCGGCGGGGCGGGGCGGCCGCCGCGCCGGGTCTCGATCATGGTGACGGCGGACTCGGGCAGCCACGCGGAGGCGGTGCCGCTGTCGTCGCTGCCGGGGCCGAAGAGGTGCGGGGCGAGCATGGCCTGGAGGTCGGCCGGGGTGGGCCGCTGGGCCACGTCCATCTGCATGCACGCCTCGATGAGCGGCCGCAGCTCCTCGGGCATGCCCTCCAGGTCGGGGCCCTCGCGGAGCAGCATGAAGACGGTCTCGACCGGGTTGGCGCCGTGGAAGGGCGCGTGCCCGGTCGCGGCGAACACCAGCATCGACCCCAGCGAGAAGACGTCGCTGGCGCCGGTCACGCTGCGCGAGTCGCGGGCCTGTTCGGGCGACATGTAGGCGGGGGTGCCCACGGCGACGTTGGTCATCGTCAGCCGCGTGTTGGAGACCCCGGACGCGATGCCGAAGTCGATCACCCGGGGCCCGTCCTCGACGACGAGCACGTTCGACGGCTTGAGGTCGCGGTGGACGAGCCCGGCGCCGTGGATGGACTGGAGGGCCTCGGCGACGCCGGCGGCGAGCCAGCGGACGGCCTGGGCCGGGAGCGGCCCGCACTCGTTCACTATCTCTTCCAGCGAGGGCGCCGGGACGTACGCGGTCGCGAGCCACGGCACGGCGGCCCGCGGGTCGGCGTCGACCACGGCGGCCGTGTAGAAGCCGGACACCGCCCGGGCGGCCTCCACCTCGCGGGTGAACCGCACCCGGAACAGCTGGTCCTCCGCGAGCTCCGTGCGCACGGTCTTGATCGCCACGCGCCGGCCGGACGCCGACCGCGCGAGATAGACCAGACCCATGCCGCCCGCGCCGAGCCGGCCCAGCACTTCGAAGGGCCCGATGCGTCTCGGGTCGTGCTGCGTCAGCTGTTCCACTTGCCTGCCACCTCCCCGTACGGGCCATGACGGTACGGCCCGGGGCCCTGATTCTTCCTGTCCGGAGCCCTGGTTGCGAACCCGGGGGCGGATCCGGGTGTCGCAGGTCATACGGAGCGGATCGCTCAGGGCTCGGCGGGGGGCTCCGAGAGGGTGGACAGCGGGGACCCGGGGCGGGTGAGGGGGGTGGTGTCGGTGGAGAGGCCGCCGGGCTCCGGGTCGGAGCCGAGGGGCTCGGCGGGGAGGGACTCGGGGCGGCCGGGGGCGGCGGGAGCGGGCCCCGCGGACGGGTCGGCTCCGGCTCCGGCTCCGGCTCCGGTGGTGGCCTCGGACTCGGACTCGGACTCGGCTTCGGCGAGGACGGCGAAGCGGGCGCCCTGGTTGTCGTGGAGGACGGCGATGCGGCCGTAGGGGGTGTCGACGGGGGGCTCGGCGATCCGGCCACCGAGGCGGACGGTGGTGGCGCAGGCCTCGTCGCAGTCGCGGACGGCGAAGTAGACGAGGACGTGCCCGGGCATCTCGGCGGGGAAGGCGTCGGTGATGACGGCCCGGCCGCCGAAGGCGGTGTCGTCGCCGGGGCGGGAGCCGGGCGGGGACCAGACGCGGTAGTCGAAGCCGGGCTCCTTGCCCTCCTCCGCGGGGTCGGCCTGGCGGCCGAGCCAGCCGAAGACGGAGGCGTAGAAGGTGTCCACGGGCCCGGGGCGGCGGGTGTAGACCTCCATCCAGCAGAAGGAGCCGGGTTCGTTCACGACCTCGAAGCCGTCGTCGTCGCCGGACTGGCGCAGGCCGAGGACGGCGCCGCCGGGGTCGGCGGCGAGGGCGAGGACGCCGAAGGGGCCGACCGGGTACGGCTCCATGACCATCTGCCCGCCGGCGGCCTTCACCCGGGCTGCGACGGTGCCGGCGTCCTTGGTGGCGAGGTAGACGGTCCAGGTGGTGGGCATGCGGCCGTCGCGCTTGGGGAGGAGTCCGGCGACCCGGCGGCCGTCGAGCAGGGCCTCGTCGCGGTCGTCGTCGAAGGTCCAGCCGAAGAGCTCGCCGTAGAAGCGCTTGCCCGCCACCAGGTCGGGAAGCTGCGCGTCCACCCAGCACGGGGTGCCCTCTGCGTATACGGCCATGCCTCCACGCTAGGACGGCGGGGACGGGGACGCGCTCCGGTGTGCGCCGTCCGGGGAGCGGGGCGGCGGGGCCGGGCGGCGGGAGGGGGAGGCGGGGCGCGTTGTCCACAGGAAGGGGCCGCCGCGTTGTCCACCGGAGTTGTCCACAGGCTGTTCATAAGGCGGGGCGGGGCGTGCGGAGCGAGGTGGGTGGGGGGGGCGTACGGACCGAGGCGTGCAGAGTGGGGTGGGGCGGGGCGTACGGACCGGGGCGTACGGATCGGGGCGCGCGGACCGGAGCGTGCGGACCGGAGCGTGCGGACCGGAGCGGGGCGGGGCGGAAACGGGCCGGCGCGATCCGGTCGCGCGACGCGCCGAGGACACCCCTGCCGACCTCGGGGAACGGGGTGCACCCCATTTGCAGTCGGCCGAATCGCGCGCTGATCCCCCCTCGGTAAGCTGACGGCATGACAGGACAAGTACGCACCGTCGACGGCCGCGTGGCCGGACGACGCGGCCAGGCGACGCGGCAGAAGCTGCTCGACTGCCTCGGTGAGATGCTCAGCTCCTCGCCGTACCGGGACGTCAAGGTCATCGACGTGGCCCGGAAGGCGGGTACTTCACCCGCGACGTTCTATCAGTACTTCCCGGACGTCGAGGGCGCCGTCCTGGAGATCGCGGAGGAAATGGCGAAGGAGGGCGCCGGGTTGACCGAGCTGGTCTCCGGCCGCTCCTGGGTCGGCAAGGCCGCCTGGCAGACCTCCGAGGAACTCGTGGACGGTTTCCTCGACTTCTGGCGCCGGCACGACGCCATCCTGCGGGTGGTGGACCTCGGCGCCGCGGAGGGCGACAAGCGGTTCTACAAGATCCGCATGAAGATCCTGAACTCGGTCACCAACTCCCTGACGGACGCGGTGAAGGACCTCCAGGCCAAGGGCAAGGTCGACAAGGAGGTCAGCGCGGCCGCGATGGCGGGTTCGCTGGTGGCGATGCTGGCCTCCGTCGCCGGCCACCAGAAGGGCTTCACCACCTGGGGCGTGAAGCAGGCCGAACTCAAGCCCAACCTGGCCCTGTTGGTGCACCTGGGCATCACCGGCAAGAAGCCGGTCAGATAGCCCGGGGAGCCCGGGGCCCCCGCCGTCCTTCACCCGTCCTGTCGTCGACGCCGACGCCGGTCACCGCCCCTTCCCGGGGCGGGACCGCCGTCGGCGTCGTCGTGTCCGGGCCCCGCTCACCTGCGGGTGAGCCGGAAGAGCCGGATCTCGCGGTCCACCCGGGCCTGGTAGGAGGCGTACGGCGGCCAGAAGGCGAGGGCCGCCGTCCAGGCCTCCGCCCGCTCCCGCCCCGTCAGCCGTTCGGCCCGCACGGGGACGGTCTCGCCCTTCCAGCTGATCTCGGCGTCCGGGTGGGCGAGGAGGTTGGCCGTCCAGGCGGGGTGGCCGGGGCGGCCGAAGTTGGAGCCGACGAGCAGCCAGGTCCCCCGGTCGGGCTCCGGCATGCAGGCGAGCGGCGTGGTCCGCGGCCGGCCGCTCCGCGCGCCGGTCGCGGTGAGCACGACGCCGGGCAGCATCCGGGTGCTGAGCAGCGTCCTCCCCCGGGTGAGCCGGTGCACGGCCTTGTCGAGGGCGGGGATCACGTGGGGCGCGATCCGTGCGAAGGTCCGGGTCGAGGAGACCTTCTGGACGAGTTTCACTCCGATGGGCATCAGGCCGCCGCCTCTCCGGGGAGTCCGGCGCGTTCCGCCGCGCGGGCCCTCAGGCGTCCGGCGGGTCCGAAGAGCAGTTCGTCGGCGGCGGCGCGCCGGCCGTAGCGGTCGGCCTCGTGGGGCGGTGCGGCTTCGCCGGCGGCGGCCCGGAGGGCTTCGAGGGCCTGCGCGAGGGCGAGCGGGCCGCTCTCGGGGCCCGGTCCCGGTTCGCGGGCGGCGCAGTGGGCCAGCGAACGGGCGGCCTCGACCTGGACGTGCAGGCCGGCGAGGCGGTGCCGGGTGCCCCGGGCGGCGTCGGGTCCGGCGCCGGGCCGGCCGGAACGCAGGTGGCCGAGGGTGCGCTCCAGGGCCCCGCGGGCGGCTCCTGCGGCCTCGGCGGCGAGGAGGACGGCCGCGGTGCGGCCGGCGGCGGCGAGGGCCCGGGTGACGTCGGCGGGGTCGGCGGGGTCCTCGCCGAGCAGTTCGGCCGGGACGTCGCGGAGCTGGACGGTGGCCGGGGAACGGGTGGGGTCGAGGCCGGCGTGGCGGGTGCGGACGAGTCCGGTGCCCGCGTCCGCCGTGCGGACCAGGTAGAGGAGCGTACGGCTGCGGGCGAAGCCGCCGGTGTGGGCGGCGACGAGGAGCAGCCCGGCGCTGTGCCCGTCGAGGACCTGCTCGGCCTCGCCGTAGAGCAGCCAGCCGCCCGGGGGCCCGTCGGGGGCGGGGGCGGGGGCGGGCCTGGCCTGGATGCCGCCGGCCCGGCCGTCGCCCGACCAGGCGCCGGTGGTGTTGTCGCCGGTGAGGCCGAGGGCGTGGGCGAGGGAGCCGCCGGGGGCGGCGAGGGCGCAGGTGAGGGCGCCTTCGGCGATGCGGGGCAGCAGGGCGGCGCGCTGGGCGGGGGTGCCGAGGGCGGCGACGAGCGGGGCGGTGAGGACGCTGGTGGCGAGGAGCGGGGAGGCGGCGAGGGCGCGGCCCGCCTCCTCGCAGGCGAGGGCGAGTTCGGGGGTGCCGCGGCCGGTGCCTCCGTACTCCTCGGGGAGGGCGAGGCGGGCGAGGCCGAGTTCGCCGGCCATGCGGGCCCAGAGGGCGGGGTCGTACCCCTCGGGTCCCGTGGGGGCGGTGGTGCGGGCGGCCGGGGGGCCGGTGTGCCGGTCGAGCAGGGCCCGCAGGGTGCGGCGGATCTCCCGCTGTTCCTCGGTGAGCGCGGTGGGCTCCGCGCCTTCGGCGGTATCCATGGGGCTCCCTCCGTATCTGACGGTCCGTCATGCTAGGGCGGAGGGGCTGCGGTTGCCCAGAGCGACGCGGGTCCCGATCGCAGGGATCTGATGTACCGTCAGATTCATGACCGCCACCACGCGCACCGCTCCCGCCGGCCGGCGCCGGGTCGCCGTCGCCGGCGTCGCCCTCTCCGACTGCGGCCGGGTCGACGGGGCCACCCCGTACGCGCTCCACGCCCAGGCCGCCCGCCGCGCCCTCGCCGACAGCGGGCTCGACCGGTCCCTCGTCGACGGACTCGCCTCCGCCGGGCTCGGCACGCTCGCCCCGGTGGAGGTCGCCGAGTACCTGGGCCTGCGCCCCACCTGGCTGGACTCCACCTCCGTCGGCGGCGCCACCTGGGAGGTCATGGCCGCCCACGCCGCCGACGCCATCGCCGCCGGCCGCGCCCGCGCGGTCCTCCTCGTCTACGGCTCCACCGCCCGCGCCGACATCAAGGCCCGCCGCCGCACCGCGAACCTCTCCTTCGGCGCGCGCGGCCCGCTCCAGTTCGAGGTGCCGTACGGCCACACCCTCGTCGCCAAGTACGCGATGGCCGCGCGCCGCCACATGCACGAGTACGGCACCACCCTGGAGCAGCTCGCCGAGGTCGCCGTCCGGGCCCGGGCCAACGCCGCGCTCAACCCCGAGGCGATGTTCCGCACGCCGATCACCGCCGACGAGGTCCTCTCCGGCCCGATGATCGCCGACCCCTTCACCAAGCTGCACTGCTGCATCCGCAGCGACGGCGGCTGCGCGGTGCTGCTCGTCGCCGAGGACTACGTGAAGGACCTGGTCAAACCGCCCGTCTGGATCCTCGGCACCGGCGAACACGCCTCCCACACGACGATGTCCGAGTGGGAGGACTTCACCGTCTCCCCCGCCGCCGTCAGCGGCCGCCTCGCCTTCGAACGCGCCGGCGTCACCCCCGCCGACATCGACGTCGCCGAGATCTACGACGCCTTCACCTACATGACCCTGGTGACCCTGGAGGACCTCGGCTTCTGCCCCAAGGGCGAGGGCGGCGCCTACTTCGCAGACGAGTCGGCGGTGCCCGTCAACACCGACGGCGGGGGCCTCTCCGCGTGCCACCCCGGCATGCGGGGCCTCTTCCTCCTCGTCGAGGCCGTCCGCCAGCTGCGGGGCGAGGCCCCCGGCCACCAGGTCCGCCGCCCCGACGGCTCCCTGCCCCGGCTGGCCCTCGCCTCCGGCACCGGCGGCTGGTTCTGCTCCTCCGGCACGATCGTCCTCGGCCGCGAGTGAGCACCCCGGGCCCGGTGGCCGCGAGTGAGCACCCCGGGCCCGGTACCGGCGGGCGCCGCGCCCTCCCCTTCCGCGGGGCGGGAGCGCCGCGCCTCCTACGCTCCCCCCATGAGCGACTTCCACCACGCCCTGCGCTCGCTGCGCGTCTGGGACACCGACCTGCCCGCCTTCGACCCCGCGGCCGCGCCGGAGGAGCCCCTCGCGCTCTTCCACGCCTGGTTCCTCGACGCCGTGGCCGCCGGCCAGACCGAGCCGCACACCCTCTCGCTCGCGACGGCCGGCGCGGACGGCCGCCCCGACGTCCGCACCGTGATGCTGCACGACGCCGACGAGCGCGGCTGGCACTTCGCCTCGCACGCCACCAGCGCCAAGGGCCGCCAGCTCGCCGCCCGCCCCGAGGCCGCGCTCGGCTTCTACTGGCCGGTGCGGGGCCGCCAGGTCCGGGTCCGCGGCCACGTCACGACCGCGAGCCGCGAGGAGGCGTACGCGGACCTCCACGCCCGCACCACCGGCGCCCTCGCCGCCGCCCTCACCGGCCGTCAGAGCGAGGTCCTGGACTCCCCCGCCGCCCTCGCCGAGGCGAGCGAGGCCGCGTGGGCCCGCGCCGAGGCCGAGCCGGACGCCGACGCCCCCACCTGGACCCTGTACCTGGTCGAGCCCGCCGAGGTCGAGTTCTTCCAGGGCGACGCCCGCCGCCGCCACCTCCGCCTGCGCTACCGCCGGGACCCCGCCGCCCCCGGCGGCTGGGCCAAGGAGCTGCTCTGGCCCTGAGGGCGCACCATGGAGAAGGAGGTGTGAGAACCATGGCGACCTACATGGACGTGCACCACGGCATGGTCGGGATCACGGCGGACCAGCTCCTCGAAGCCCACCGCGCCGACCTCGCCATCGAGAAGGAGGAAGGGGTCCACTTCCAGAAGGCGTGGGCGGATCCCTCGTCGGGCACCGTCTACTGCCTGTCGACCGGACCCTCCGCCGATGCCGTGCAGCGGATCCACCAGCGGACCGGGCACGCGGCCGACGAGATCCACGAGGTGTCCCTCACGGTCTGACGGCCCGACGGCCTGATGTCCTGACGGTCTGTCGGTCCGACGGCGCGAGGGCGTGACGGCGGAACGCCGGGGGCGCCTCCGAGGGCGCCCCCTACTCGGCGTACCGCCCGTACATGTCCTCGATCTCCCGGGCGAAGTCCCGCAGCACCGCCCGCCGTTTGAGCTTCAGCGACGGCGTGAGGTGCCCCGAGGCCTCGGAGAACTCGGTGGTCAGGACGCGGAAGGCGCGGATCGACTCCGCCCGGGAGACCAGCCGGTTGGCGTCGTCCACCGCCTTCCGGACCACCTCCAGCAGCTCCGCGTCCCGCGCCAGCTCCCACAGCGCCAGGTGGTCCTTCCGCCGCATCCGGCGCCAGTGGGACAGCCCCTCGTGGTCCAGGGTGATCAGCGCGGAGACGAACGGCCGGTCGTCCCCGACGACCATGCACTGGGCGACCAGCGGGTGGGCCCGCAGCCAGTCCTCCAGCGGCGCCGGGGCCACGTTCTTGCCGGCGGAGGTGATCAGCAGGTCCTTCTTGCGGCCGGTGATGGTGAGGTAGCCGTCCCCGTCGAGCGCGCCGAGGTCCCCGGTGGGGAACCAGCCCCCGTCCGTGTACGGCACGGCGGTGCCGCGCTGCGCGTCCCAGTAGCCGGCGAAGACGTGCGGCCCGCGCAGCCACACCTCCCCGTCGTCCGCGATCCGCACCGCCGTGCCCGGCAGCGGCAGGCCCACCGTGCCGGTGCGCGGCGCGAGCGGCGGGGTGACCGTGGACGCGGCCGTGGTCTCCGTCAGGCCGTACCCCTCGAAGACCTCGACGCCCGCGCCCCGGAAGAACTCCGCGAGCCGCACGCCCAGCGGCGAACCGCCGCAGATCACGTACCGCACGCGCCCGCCCAGCGCCGCCCTGATCCGGCGGTAGACCAGCGGGTCGTACAGGGCCCGGGCGGCCCGCACGGAGAGCGAGGGCGCCTCGGTCGCCCCGAAGCGGCGGGCGGCCCGCGCGGCGCGGTCGAAGGCGGCGCCCTTCCCGGACCGTTCGGCGGTGGCCCGGGCCCGGTCGTAGACCTTCTCCATCACGTACGGGATGGCGAGCAGGAACGTCGGCCGGAAGCCGGCCAGGTCGTCGAGGAGCTCCTCGCCCTCCACCGACGGCGCGTGCCCGACCCGCACCCGCGCCCGGACGCAGCCCACCGACACCATCCGTCCGAAGACGTGCGAGAGCGGCAGGAAGAGCAGCGTGGACGGCGGCTCGCCGCCCTCGGGGGCGAAGACCGGGTGGAGGAGCCGGACCGCGTTGTCGACCTCGGCGAAGAAGTTGGCGTGGGTGAGGGCGCAGCCCTTGGGCCGGCCGGTGGTGCCGGAGGTGTAGACGAGGGTGGCGAGGGCGTCCGGGGCGAGCAGTCCGCGCCGCGCGGTCACCGTCTCGTCGGGCACCCGCGCCCCCGCCCCGCGCAGCTGCTCCACGGCCCCCGCGTCGAGGACCCAGAGGTGGGCGAGCCCGGGCAGCTGACGCCGCTCGGCGGAGACCAGCCGCGCCTGGCCCGCGTCCTCGACGACGCAGGCCACGGCGCCGGAGTCCTGGAGGATCCAGCGGGTCTGGAAGGCGGAGGAGGTCGGGTAGACGGGGACGGTGACGAGCCCGGCGGCCCAGGCCGCGAAGTCCAGCAGCGTCCACTCGTACGTCGTGCGGGCCATCAGCGCGAGCCGGTCGCCGGGCCGCAGCCCGTGCGCGATGAGCCCCTTCGCGACGGAGTGCACCTCGGCGGCGAACCGCGCGGCGCTGACGTCCTTCCAGCCGCCGTCCTCCGGGTCCTTCCGGGAGAAGACGGCCGCGTCCGGATCCTGGCGGGCGTTGTCGTACGGCAGGTCGGCGAGGGAGCCGCGGTCCACCCGGGGCACGAGGGCGGGGGCGGAGACCTCCCGCACCCGTCCGTCGACGCGGGTGAGGACGAGGTCGGTCGACACGGGCGGCTCCTCGGTCTGCGCGATGGACGAAAGGTCGTGCGTCGTGGAGCAGAAGTGCGTGGAGCGGTGGCGCGTGGAGCGGAGGACGTGCGCGGAACGGAGGACGTACGTGGAGCGGAGGACGTACGTGGAGCGGAGGACACACAGAATTGACTAGCCGGTAACCTTACTGCGCAGTAAAGCTCAACGGGGAGACCAGCGCTCGTTTTTCATGAGATTCCCCAGCCCGGACCAGGCGAAGTTCATCAGCGTGGCCGCCGCCTCCCGCGCCGTCACCCCCGGCGTCTCGTTGGCCCAGGTCGCCAGCGACTCCGCCGAGCCCACCAGGGCCTGCGCCAGCGCCGCCACGTCCCGCTCGCCGATCTCGACCGGCCCGTGCGCCGCCCGCGCGGCCTCCCCGATCAGCCCGGTCACGAAGTCGGCGATTTCCTCCCGCATCCGCGCCGCCTCGGTGGCGAACGGCTCGCCCTGGGTCCGCGCGTGCCGGCTGAGCACCGCCCACGCGTCCGGATGGTCGGCCGCGTGCCCGAAGAACGCCCGGAGCCCGGCCCACAGCCGCTCGTCCGGCGGCACGGACACGTCGGCGACCGCCTCGGCCACGGCCGCCAGCAGCGCCTGCGCCTCCCGCCGGATGCAGGCGGTGAAGAGCTCCTCCTTGGAGTTCAGATACAGGTAGACGAGCGGCTTGGACACCCCGGCCAGCTCGGCGATCTCGTCCATCGAGGCCGCCTGGTACCCCTGCCGCGCGAAGCACGCCACGGCGGCGTCCATCATCTGCCGCTCCCGCACGGCCCGCGGCAGCCTCCTGGTCCCCGCCACGCGCCTCGCCACCCTGCTTCCAAGATCCGCTGTCAGCCCCCGGAAAGCCTACGCGCCCCCCGCCCGGACGGGGGCGAGGGGCACGGAGGCGTACGGGGCCGTACGAGCCGTACGGCCCCGTACGGGAGGAGGGGGTCAGGCCGCGACCGCGACCTTCTCCGGCGCGGCCGCGCGGGAGTCCTCGGGGTCGTCGATCGGGGACGCCGAGGCGTTCTCGTACGCGGTGTGGTCGAGGATCTTCTCGCGGGCGGAGACGATCACCGGGACGAGCGCCTGGCCGGCCACGTTGGTGGCGGTGCGGATCATGTCCAGGATCGGGTCGATCGCCATGAGCAGGCCGACGCCCTCCAGCGGGAGGCCCAGGGTGGAGAGGGTCAGGGTCAGCATGACCGTCGCACCGGTCAGACCGGCGGTGGCCGCCGAGCCGATGACCGACACGAAGGCGATGAGCAGGTACTCCTTGACGCCCAGCTGGACGTCGAAGATCTGCGCGATGAAGATCGCGGCGAGCGCCGGGTAGATCGCGGCGCAGCCGTCCATCTTGGTGGTGGCGCCGAACGGGACGGCGAAGGAGGCGTACTCCTTCGGGACGCCGAGGCGCTCGGTGACCTTCTGGGTGACCGGCATGGTGCCGACCGAGGAGCGGGAGACGAAGGCCAGCTGGATCGCGGGCCAGGCGCCCTTGAAGAACTGGAGCGGGTTCACCTTGGCGACGGTCGCGAGCAGCAGCGGGTAGACGCCGAAGAGGACCAGGGCGCAGCCGACGTAGACGTCGGCGGTGAAGGTCGCGTACTTGCCGAGCAGGTCCCAGCCGTAGTTGACGATCGCCTTGCCGATGAGGCCGGCGGTGCCGATCGGGGCGAGGCGGATGACCCACCACAGGGCCTTCTGGAGCAGCTCCAGGATCGACTCGGAGAGGGAGAGGATCGGCTGGGCCTTCTCGCCGAGCTGGAGGGCGGCGATGCCGGCGACGGCGGCCATGAAGACGATCTGGAGGACGTTCAGCTCGGTGAAGGGCGTGATGACGTCCGTCGGGATGATGCCGGTGAGGAAGTCGATCCAGCTGCCCTGGCCCTCGGGGGCCTTGCCGTCGGCCGGGGTGAGGCCGGTGCCGGCGCCGGGGTTGGTGACCAGGCCGATCGTGATGCCGATGGCGACCGCGACGAGCGAGGTGATCATGAACCAGAGGAGGGTCTGCGCGGCGAGGCGGGCCGCGTTGTTGACCTTCCGGAGGTTGGTGATCGAGACCAGGATCGCGAAGAAGACGAGCGGGGCGACGGCCAGCTTCAGGAGCTGGACGAAGATGCCGCCGACCTGGATCAGGGTCTCCTTCAGCCAGGCGACGTCCTGGCTGCGGGCGATCCAGCCGAGCACGACGCCGAGGACGAGACCGGCGACGATCTGGGCCCAGAAGGGGACCTTGGGTATCCGGGACGAGGGCTTGGCCTCGGTGGCGGACGCGGACGCGGACACGGACACACTCCACAGATGCGTATCGGGGAATACGGGACGGGGGGTGCGGCACTCTCCCGCGCTCTCGCGCGGGGCGCCGCTGCATGCTGCCGGGGAGGCCGGGGCCTCAGGACTCGCGGCGACAACAGGCCGCGGACATACAGCGGCAGAGATCGACGTGCAGGCGCGCCACGAGCGGGATGCCCGGGGCGTGAAGGAGGCGCACTGCTGTCGTCATGGCCGATACGTTAACACTTGAACTTTGAGAACCTCAAAGCTGTTCTTTGAGATCAGAAACCGGCCACCCCTGGCCCGAACGCAGAACACCCCTGGTGAGAGCCACGAAGCTCACACCAGGGGTGCCTCATCTGTGAGGAACCTTACGCATCCCTTACACGCTTCCCCCGCACTCCTGCGCCAGGGGAAGCCGGTAGGCGAGGTGCCGGCCGGCCGGCATCGTCACCACGGCCGCCCCCATCGACACCCCGTCGGCGGTCCGCGTCGGCCGGAGCAGCCGGCACGTGCGTGCTCCCTCCGGGAGCGGACGGGCCCGCCGGGTCGCGCCCGGAGGGGCGGCGCGTCGCCCTAGACCGCGTCCTCGCGGGTGCGGTTGTCCTGGAGGCGGCCCTTGGCGCGGTCGACCTTCTCGACGATCTCGACGCTCATGGTGTCGCGCTGCTTGCGGAGCAGGACGAAGCTCAGGGGGGCGGAGATGACGATGGCGAGGAGCAGGACCCACAGGAGGTTGGAGTCGCCGAGGCCGCGCGGCAGCGCGCCGACGTAGACGAGGCCCCACAGGGCGAGGAAACACCCGGCGAAGATGCCGAGCCGCATCAGCGAGTAGCGGAGCATGACCCACTCTTTCGTTCCGAGGTGCCGAATCTCCCCCATACGGGACGAGCGTCCCCAGTGAAGCACGCGGAGGGAGGCCGGCCGACGGCGGGGTTGGGGTCGGGCGGGGGGCGCGGGCCGGGCGTCCGAGGGGTGGAAGCCCCTTGAGCGGGCCGATGGGTAATGGTTAGGGTTGCTCTATGACCCTTACTTTCGAGGTCGATCCGACGGTCGACCAGTCCCTGACCGACGGCGTCCTCGCCCTCTGGGCCGACGTCTCCAACGCGGGCGGGGCCGTCGGCTTCGTCCCGCCCGTCACCCCGGAGGAGATCCGCCCCTCCCTCCTGAAGCACCTCGCCGGCATGGTCCAGGGCACCTCCCGGCTCCTGGTCGGGCGGGACGGGGACGGGGAGGTCGCCGCCACCGCCTTCTACAGCTTCAACAGCCACCGGCTGATGACCCACTGGGTGTGGCTCTACACGGTGATGGTCCACCCGAGGCACCAGGGCAAGGGGTACGGCCGCGACCTGATGGCCGCCGTCGAGCACGCCGCCCGCACCGCCCCCGGCTTCGAGGCCGTCGAGGCGATCCGGCTCGGCGTGCGCGGCGGCACCGGCGTCGACTCCTTCTACGCGAAGTGCGGGTACAAGGAGGTCGGGCGCGTCCCCGGCGCCATCCGCGTGGCCCCGGGCGACGACCGCGACGACATCACCATGCTGCTGCCCCTGACCTGATCCGGCCGGGCACCGATTGTCGGGTCCCGGGCCGGGTCGCGTTCCTACGGTGGGGACACAGGAAACAGGAAGGACAGGCCGTGCTGGAGGGACTCAACCGGGCGCTCGACCGCGTCGAGGAGCGCCTCGACGGCGAGCTCGACGCGGCCGAGCTGGCCCGGATCGCCGCGACGTCCGAGTACCACTTCCGGCGGCTGTTCTCCGCGCTCGCGGGGATGCCGCTGTCGGAGTACGTGCGGCGCAGGCGGCTCACGCTCGCCGGCGCCGAGGTGCTGGCCGGGGAGCGGACGCTCCTGGAGATCGCGGTCCGGTACGGCTACGGCTCCGGAGAGGCCTTCGCCCGCGCCTTCCGCGCCGTGCACGGCGTGGGGCCCGGCGAGGCCCGGCGCACCGGCGCCGCGCTCACCTCCCAGCCGCGCATGTCCTTCCGGCTCGTCGTCGAAGGGAACAGCAGCATGAAGTACCGCGTCACGACCCGGGACGCCTTCCGGATCACCGGCAGCAGGGCCCGGGTCCCGCTCGTCCACGAGGGCGAGAACCCGGCGATCGCCGCGCAGATCCGGGGCCTCGGCCAGGAGGCCCTGGGCCGGCTCGCCGCCCTGTCGACGGAGGCGCCCGCCGGGCTCGTCTCCGCCGTCGTCCACCTCACCGACAGCCGCGAGGAGGGCGCGGAGCTCGACCACTGGTACGGCGCGGTCACCGGCCCGGAGGAGCCCGGGGGGTCCGGGGAGCCTGCGGAGTCCGGGGAGCCCGAGGAGTACGAGAGCCTCGCCGTCCCCGCCGGCACCTGGGCGGTCTTCGAGAGCGAGGGCCCCTACCCGCAGGCGCTCCAGTACCTGTGGCGGGACGTCTTCACCGAGTGGTTCCCGTCCAACCCGTACGCGAGCCGCCCCGGTCCCGAGATCCTCTCGGTCCGCCCGTCGGAGGACTGGGCGACGGCGCGGGCGGAGCTGTGGATCCCCGTGGAGCACGCGGGGGCATGAGAAAGGCCCGGCGGGGATCGCCCGCCGGGCCTTTCCGCGCGCGGAGCCTCAGACGCGCATCGGCTGCGGCGACTCGCGCCGGCCGGCGTCCGGGCCCGGGTACTCGCGGATGATCTCGTACCGGGTGTTGCGCTCGACCGGCCGGAAGCCGGCGTCGCGGATCAGTTCCAGCAGGTCGTCGCGGGTGAGCTTGTTCGGCGTGCCGTAGTTGTCGGCGTCGTGCGTGATCTTGTACTCGACCACCGAGCCGTCCATGTCGTCGGCGCCGTGCTGGAGCGCGAGCTGGGCGGTCTGGACGCCGTGCATGACCCAGAAGACCTTGACGTGCGGCACGTTGTCGAAGAGGAGCCGGGAGACCGCGAAGGTCTTGAGGGCCTCGGCGCCGGTCGCCATGGTCGTGCGGGCCTGGAGCTTGTTGCGGACCTTGCCGTCCTGCATGTCCACGAAGTCGTGCTGGTAGCGCAGCGGGATGAAGACCTGGAAGCCGCCGGTCTCGTCCTGGAGCTCCCGCAGCCGCAGCACGTGGTCGACGCGGTGGCGCGGCTCCTCGATGTGCCCGTACAGCATCGTCGAGGGGGTCTTCAGGCCCTTGGAGTGGGCGAGGCGGTGGATCCGGGACCAGTCCTCCCAGTGGGTGCGGTGGTCCACGATGTGCTGCCGGACCTCCCAGTCGAAGATCTCGGCGCCGCCGCCGGTCAGCGACTCCAGACCGGCCTCGATGAGCTCGTCGAGGATGTCGGAGGCCGACATCCCCGAGATGGTCTCGAAGTGGTGGATCTCGGTGGCGGTGAACGCCTTGAGGGAGACGTTCGGCAGGGCCTTCTTCAGCTCGGAGAGCGAGCGCGGGTAGTACCGCCAGGGCAGGTTGGGGTGGAGCCCGTTGACGATGTGCAGCTCGGTGAGGTTCTCGTTCTCCATCGCCTTGGCGAGGCGGACGGCCTCCTCGATGCGCATCGTGTACGCGTCCTTCTCGCCCGGCTTGCGCTGGAAGGAGCAGTAGGCGCAGGAGGCGGTGCAGACGTTGGTCATGTTCAGATGCCGGTTGACATTGAAGTGGACCACATCGCCGTTCTTGCGGGTCCTGACCTCGTGGGCCAGCCCGCCGAGCCAGGCGAGGTCGTCGGAGTCGTAGAGGGCGATGCCGTCCTCACGGCTCAGCCGCTCCCCGGCGAGCACCTTCTGCTCCAGCTCCCGCTTGAGCCCAGCGTCCATCTCCGGCCGCCTCCCATATCTCCGAAATCAGGCTTCACCCACCGTACTCTCAGCCCTCTTCGGGCAGGTCCCCGACCCGGTTCTCCCACTTGGTGGAGAGCACGATGGTGGTGCGGGTGCGGGAGACGCCCTTGGTGCCGGAGAGGCGGCGGATCGTCTTCTCCAGGCCGTCGACGTCGCTGGCGCGGACCTTGAGCATGAAGGAGTCGTCGCCGGCGATGAACCAGCAGTCCTCGATCTCGGCGAGGTCCTTGAGGCGGCGGGCCACGTCCTCGTGGTCGGCGGCGTCGGAGAGGGAGATGCCGATGAGGGCGGTCACGCCGAGGCCGAGCGAGGCCGCGTCCACCGTGGCGCGGTAGCCGGTGATGACCCCGGCCGCCTCCAGGCGGTTGATGCGGTCGGTGACGGAGGGGCCGGAGAGCCCGACGAGCCGGCCCAGCTCGGCGTAGGAGGCGCGGCCGTTCTCGCGCAGGGCCTGGATGAGCTGCCTGTCCACGGCGTCCATAGGTATACGACCTTCCATTGTCCAGCGATACCGCAAGTTTAGGTGTAGAATCTAAGGCATGCAGGGTTGCAGCCCTGCGAATCTTTCAGTGGATCAAAGACGATCTTTCAGGAGTGAAGACACCGTGTACACGATCGAGATGGCCTACGCCCGTATGCGCGAGCTGCAGGACCTGGCCAACCGCTCGCGTGCCCACCAGACCACCGCCGCCTCGAAGCGGGCCGCCAAGAAGGCCGCGAAGAAGCGCTAACCGGCACGGGGGACCCCCGGAGCTCCTCCTCCGAGTTCCCCCCGCCACCGGCGGTACAGCTCGTGCGGCACCCCCGCCGCGTCGAGCACCCGCCCCGCGACGAAGTCCACCAGGTCCTGGATGTGCGTCGCCCCCGCATAGAACGCCGGAGAGGCGGGCAGCACCACGGCGCCCGCCTCGTCCAGCGCCACCATCTGCTTCAGCGTCTGCCCGCTCAGCGGGGTCTCCCGCACCGCGACGACCAGCGGACGCCGCTCCTTGAGCGTCACGCTCGCCACCCGCTGGAGCAGGTCCTTCGACAGACCGAGCGCCACCCCCGCCACCGCGGCGGTCGAGGCCGGCACGATCAGCATCCCCTTCGCCGGGTACGACCCCGAGGACGGCCCCGCCGCCAGGTCGCCCGCCGCCCAGTACCGCACGTCGCCCACGTCCACGCCGCCGTACGCGTCCGGCTTCCCGTCCGCGCCCCGCGCCAGCCAGGCCGCCAGGTCCTCGCGCCAGTGGGCGTCGCGGAAGCCGATCCCCGTCTCGTCGAGCAGGGTGAGCCGCGAGGCCCGCGACACGATCAGGTCGACGCTCTCCCCCGCGTCGAGCAGCCCGCGCAGCACGGCGGCGGCGTACGGCGTGCCCGACGCCCCGGAGACCCCCACCACCCAGGGCCGACGACTCTTCATCTCCTGCGACTCCACGACAGTGAGCCTATCCGGCCGGGGAAAGCCAGGCCCGCGCACGGGTTGGCGACGGAACCCACCCGTCCTCCGGGTGACGGGCCCCGCCCGTCTTCCCGGTGACGGAACCCGCCCGTCCCCGACGCCCGGCCCTCCCGGTGACGGGACCCGCCCGTCGCTCCCGCACGGCCCCCCCGCCCGCGCCCTCAGCCGCGTCCCCGGACCCCGGCGCGCGCCTCCCGGGCGACGCGCCGGGCGACCGTGCCGAGGAAGCGGACCGCCTCGGCCACGGCGGGCAGCGGGTCCTCCGCGCTGAGCCAGGCCCGCTCGGTCCCCCGCGCCGGCAGCAGCCCCGGCGGCAGCCGCCGCTCCTCGCGCAGCGCCGCCAGCACCGACGGCAGGTCGAGCGGGCCCGCCACGAACACCCGGCCGTCGGCCTGCGGTCCCGGCCGCACGTCACGGCCCGTCAGGCCGAGGTGCAGGGCCCGGACGACGTCCACCCCGCGCACGTCCTCGAACAGCCGGAACTGGGCGCCGGTGCGCGGGTTGAAGTCGACCAGCTTGTAGCGCCCGTCCCGGCCGTCGTAGCGCCAGTCCAGGTCCGCCACGCCGCGGTAGCCGATCCGCCGGCACAGGTCCGCAGCCAGCTCCCCGAGCACGGGATTGCGCAGGGCCACGGCCCGGGTCGTCACCCCGGCGTGCGGCGGCCAGGACCGCAGCTTGAGGCCGGTGAACACGAGCGGGGGCCCGCCGCCGTCCCCGCAGTACAGGTGGGTGATCCAGTCCTCCGCCGCCTCCCGGGGGATGTACTCCTGCACCAGCACCGGGGGCAGCGCGCCCGGCGGGAACCGGTCGAGGAGGTCCCGCTCGTCGCGCACCGCCGTGGTGCTCCCCACCGCCGGGGTGCGCAGCCTGCTCCACGCGTCGCGGTTCTTGAGGACGACCGGGAAGCCCAGCTCCCGGCCCGCGTCCACGAGTTCGTCGCGGTCGGCGGGCGCCCGGCTGCGGGGCGAGCCGACCCCCAGCTCCTCGCAGAGCGCGTGCAGGCTCGCCTTCCCGGCCAGCCGCCGGGGCAGTCCCGGCTCCACCCGGGGCAGCAGGAAGCACTCGGAGAGGACGTCGGCGTGCTCGGCGAGCAGGATCGCGGCCTCGTCGTCGGTCGGCACCGGCACGCAGGGGCCGCCGAGGGAGCGGCCGACGCCGAGCAGGGCCGCGAGGAGCACGTCCGGGCGCTCCCGGCCGGTCGTCGGCCGGACGAACGCGCGGGACACGTGCCGGGACAGCGCGACCGGGGTGAGCCGGTCCTCGACGACGGCGTGCACGGTGACGCCCGCCCGGCCGAGGGTCCGCACCACGCCGAGCCCTCCGTGGTGCTGCGGGTACCTGCCGACCTTGGCGAGCAGCGCGGGCACCGCCGGGTCGAGAGGCGGTCCATCCGACGCGCGCCCCACGGCTCTCCCTCCGCCCGCGCCGCTGGAGGAGGGTGCGGGCCGGCGTCCCCGAACGCCTCCTCGATTGTCCCATAAGGCGGGAAAACATGGCGTGTTCTAGAGTTGATACCGATATGTCCGCCTTGTGGATCGCGCTCCCGCTCAGCACGCCACGGCCCCTGGGAGCACTGGCCGACCGAACCGCGGCACACCGCATGGTGCGCCGGGCCGGCCCCTGCGAGGTGACCGTGATGCCGCGGCGCACCCTCTCCGAGGACTGCCTGCTGGTCTTCACCGCCGAGTGGGCGGGCACCGGATGCGTGGTCAAGTACCCCCGTACGGAACGGGCTTCCGCCTCCCTGGCCCGGGAGTGGGACCGGCTGCGCGAGCTGGCCGCCGACCCCCGCCTCGCCCCGTGGCGGGCGCTCCTCCCCGAGGCCGTCGGCAGCCGCCCCTCCCCGCCCGGCCGCGGAGCCCGGACCGGGACGGCGGACGGCCCCACGACCGGGACGGCGGACAGCCCGGCGAACGGGACGACCGGGACAGCCGACAGCACGGCGGCCGGGGCGGTGGCCGAGACCCCGGACCGTCCCGCGGACGACCCGGAGACCGGAGCGGCGGACGGCCCCCCGGGCGCGCCTCCGCGCCGCCGTCCCCTCGTGCAGACCCTGCTCCCCGGCGTCCCCGCCGGACCGCTGCTCCCGGAGAGGCCGCAGGAGGTGCGCCGCACCACCACCGCCGCGCTCGGCCTGCTCGCCGCCCTGCGGGCCGCCACCGGACGGCCCGAGCCCGCCGCCGACCACCTCTCCGACTGGGCGCACGAGCAGCTCGACGTCCTGGCCGCCGAACTCGGCCGGGGCCGGCCGGAAGCCGGGGCCGGGGCCCTGGACCCGCTGCGCCGCCGGCTCGACCGCGCCCTGGCCGGCGCCACCCTCACCCGCGGCTGGACGCACGGCGACTTCCACTCCGGGAACCTCCTGCTCGACGAGGGGCGGACCCGGATCACCGGCGTCTTCGACTGGGGCAACTCCCGCGCCGACGGCCCGGCCGAGATCGACGCGTGCACCTTCGTCCTCGCGACGCGCGAGGCGCTCGGCGGCCCCCCGATGGGGCGGCAGGTGGCCGAGGTCCTGCGCCGCGGCCGGCTGCCCTCGGCCGACCGCGCGCTGCTGGCCGCGCACGGCGTCGGCGCGGACGGCCCCGGCCCGGGCGGCGGGGACGACCCGGTGGCGCTGCCGCTGCTGACCTGGCTGTGGCACGTGTCGGGAAACCTGCGCAAGACCCCGTGGTTCGGCCGGAGCCGCCGCTGGCTGGGCGTCACGGTCACCCCCGTGCTCCGGGAGGCGGCCAGGGGGCCGGAGACGCCATGAAGGGCGGGCGGGACGGTCCGCGCGACGGCGCCCGGGACGCCGCCCGACGGACCGCCCCGCGCGACGCCGCCGCCCGCCCGGACGGCCTCCGCGAGGGCTCACGGGCGGCCGTCCGGGAGCCGCCCGGACCCCGGCGGACGGGCGCCCCCGGCCCCGGACCCTCCCCCGCCGGCCCCGGCCGCGCCGCCGCCCTCCGCTTCTGGGCGGTGCGCGCGGCGCTCCCCGTCTCGCTCGTCCTGTGGCTGCTGTCCCTGCGCTCCGTCCCGCTCGACGACATGCGCGACCTCGGACTGCTCCAGGTGCTGCCCCCGCTCTTCTGGATCGCGGCCGCCCTGCTCACCCTCGGCTTCTGCCTCGCCCTGGGCGACCGCCGCACCCGCGCCGGCTGGCTGACCGGGTACGTCCTCGCCCTGGTCGCCCTCCTCCACGCCACCCCCACCCTGCTCTACCCGACCCTGCGCTACTCCTGGGCCTGGAAGCACCTGGCCGTGGTCGACGCGATGATCCGCCACGGCGGCGAGGTCCCCGCCGCGGACAAGTTCGACGTCTACAACGAGTGGCCGGGGTTCTTCCAGCTCAACGCCCTGTTCCTGAAGGCCGCCGGGCTGGACTCGGCCGTCGGCTACGCCGCCTGGACCCCGGCCTTCGCCAACGCCCTGCTGCTCGCCCCGCTGCTCCTGCTCTACCGGTCCGTGACCCGCGACCGGCGGCTCGTCTGGGGCGCGGTCTGGATCTTCTACGTCTGCTCCTGGGTCGGACAGGACTACTTCGCGCCGCAGACCTTCGCGTTCCTGCTCTTCATGACCGTCATGGCCCTGCTCTTCCGGCAGCTGCCCTCGTCGGCCCTGCCGCGCCCCGACCCGCGCCGCCGCGACGGTTGGCCGCCGGGGCTGCTGGCCGGGGCCGTGCTGCTCGTGGCCGCGATCGCGGTCTCCCACCCGCTCACCCCGCTGCTGCTGATCAGCGCCCTGGTCCTGCTGTCCCTGCCCCGCCGCAACCGCCGGGTGACGCTGCCGCTGCTGGCCGCCGCCGTCGTCCTCACCGCGCTGTGGGACGCCACCGTGGCCCGGGACTACCTCACCGCCAACGTCTCCGACTTCGTCCGGTCCGTCCTCCAGCCGGACCGCAACGTCACCTCGGGGCTGACGGCCCTGGGCGACGCCGCCCCCGGGCAGGTCCTGCTGTCCTGGGTCGACCGCGCGCTGTCGGCCGCCGTCGTCCTCATGGCCGCGGCCGGCTTCGCGCTCCGCCGGTGGACCCGGCGCACCGGCCTGCCGCTGCTCGCCGTGGCGCCGCTGCCGCTGCTCGCCCTCAACGCCTACGGCGGCGAGATGCTCTTCCGGGCCTACCTCTTCGCGCTGCCCGCCGTCGCCTTCCTCGCGGCCGCCCTGCTGCTGCCGTCGGAGGCCCGGGAGCGCGTCCCGCGCCCACTCGTCCTCTACCCGGTCCTCCTGGCCCTGCTCGGCGGCATGGTCTTCGGCTACTACGGCAAGGAGGCCGTGAACCGGTACGACCCCGGCGAGGTCGCCGCCGCCCGCTACGTGACCGACCACGCCCCGCCGGGCTCGGTGATCGTCACGCTCACCTCCGACGTGCCCGGCCTCGACATGGGGTACGAGCGGCACCGGCGGATCCAGCTGGCCTACCAGGACTCCGAGGACACCCGGCGGCTGGTGCGGGACCCGCTGACCGGAGTGGAGCCGTTCCTCTCCGGGGCGACCGGGGAGCGCCCCGCGTACCTCGTGCTCAGCCGCGCCCAGGACATGAACGTCCGCCTCACCGGCACCCTGCCGGACGACCTCCCGCAGCGGCTGCGGACCGCGCTCGACGACGCGCCGGGCTTCACCCGCGTCTTCACCGACGAGGACGCCGTGGTCTACCGCTACGTCCCCCCGGCCCCCGCCGGAGGCGGACCGTGACCGCGGCCCCGTCCCTCCCCCGCCTGGGGCTCGCCGCCTCGGGATGGCTCGCGCTGCTCGCCACCGCGCTGCCGGACGCCGCGCCGCCGCGCGTGGCGGCCGTGACCGCGTTCCTGCTCGTCTGCCCCGGGCTCGCGGCCGTGCTCGCCCTGCGCCCGGCGCCCGCGCGGGGCGCGTACGGGCACGGGTACGGGCTCCTGGAGACCGCTCTGCTCGCCCTGACCCTCGGCCTCGCCCTGGCGACCCTCGTGGCCGTGGCGCTCTTCCTCGGCGGCGCCTTCACCGCCGTGCGGGCCCTGTGCGCGCTCGCCGCGCTGACCTCCGTCCTCGCGCTCCTGCCCCGGCGGCGGGGCGCGCGGGGCCGGGACGACGACGTCCCCCCGAGGGAGGGGGGAGAGGAGGACCGAGATGGCCCCCGCACATGACGGAGACGACCGGCTTCCCGTCGTGGTCGTCGGCGCCGGCCCGTACGGACTCGCCACCGCCTCCTGGCTGCGCGCGGCCGGGGTGATCGCCCGCGTCTTCGGCGAGCCGATGGACGGCTGGCGGACCCACATGCCCGACGGCATGTTCCTCAAGTCCGTCCCGACCGCCTCGTCGATCTCCACCCCCGACGGCGGTCACCGCTTCGCGGACTTCCGCACCGCGCGCGGCCGGCCGCCGGTCGGCGACACGTACCCGATCCCGGTCGACGAGTTCATCGACTACGGCCTGTGGTTCCAGGAGCAGCGGGTGCCCGAGGTCGAGCGGACGGCGGTGCGCGAGGTGCGCGCCGCGGACGACGGCTTCTCCGTCGCCCTGGACTCCGGCGAGGAGGTCGCCGCACGCGCCGTGGTGGTGGCCAGCGGTCTCGTGCCGTACGCCCACCGGGCCGCCGCCCTCGCGCCGCTGTTCCCGGCGGGGCTCGCCTCCCATCCGTGCGACCACGCCGGCCTCGACCGCTTCGCCGGCCGCCGGGTCGCGGTCCTCGGCGCGGGCCAGTCCGCGCTGGAGAGCGCGGCGCTGCTGCACGAGGCCGGCGCCCGGCCCACGGTGATCGCCCGCGGCCGGTCGCTGCTCTTCGGGACGCCGCCGGAGACCGACCTGCAGGCGTCCCGCCCCCTGCCGGTCCGGCTCCTCAAGCCGTCCTCCCCGCTGGGCCCCGGCTGGTCCCACGCCGCCGTCACCCGGGGCGCGGGCGCCTACCGCAGGCTGCCGCTGCCGGTGCGCGACCACTTCCTGCACACCGTCCTCGGGCCGTCGGGCGCCTGGTGGCTGCGGGACCGGGTGGACGGGAACGTGCCGGTGAAGTGCCGGCGCAGGGTGGTCTCGGCCCGGCCGGAGGACGACGGGACGGCGCGCCTGGAGCTGGCGGACCCGGCGGGCGGACGGGAGACCGTGCACGCCGACCACGTCCTGTCGGCCACCGGCTACCGCGTGGACGTGGACCGGCTCGCCCTCCTGGAGCCGACCCTGCGGCAGGCGGTGCGCACCCTGCCCGGCGGGCCGCCGGTGCTGTCGGCGGGCTTCGAGTCGTCCGTGCCCGGCCTGTACTTCACCAGCCTGGCCGCGGCCCCCACCTTCGGCCCCTACCTGCGCTTCGTCTGCGGCACGCGGTTCGCCGCCCGCCGGGTCGCCGGCGACCTCGCGGGCGGGCGGCGATGACCCTGGCCGGTCCGCCCCGGCGGTTCCGCCGGAGGGCGGCGCCGGTGCTGGCCGCCGCCCTGCTGGCGCTCACCGCCTGTGCCGGGACCGCGGGGGCCCCGGCGGCCTCCCCGTCCGCGACCGCCGCCGCCTCCGCCCCGGCGCCGCCCGGCCCGTGGCGGCTGGTCCTGGACGAGGGCTTCGACGGACGGGAGCTGGACTCGGCCCTGTGGACCACCTGCTACGACTGGAACAAGGACGGCTGCACCATCAGCAGCAACAACGAGGCGCAGTGGTACCTGCCGGGGCAGGTCTCCGTGCGGGACGGCGTGCTGACCCTCACCGCCGAGCGCCGCGAGACGCGCGGCAGCGACGGGAAGACCTACCCCTGGCGGTCCGGCATGGTCTCCACCGGCCGCGACCACTGGGACGGCGAGCCCCGGCGGACCTTCACCTACGGCTACGTCGAGGCGTCGGTCCGCATCCCGGCGGAGGAGGGCATGTTCCCGGCGTTCTGGATGATGCCGGCGTCCCGCTTCACGCCCCCGGAGCTCGACATCATGGAGTTCCTCGACTCCACGACCCGGGTCAACATGTACGTGCACTGGGTGGGGCCCGGAGGCGAGGAGGAGCGGCAGCGCGGCACGTACGGCCCCGACGACTTCTCCGGGCGCTTCCACGTGTTCGGGCTGCTGTGGGAGCCCGACGCGCTGGTCTGGTACGTGGACGGCGTCGAGCGGCTCCGGGTGACCGACCCGGAGCGGATCCCGGACGTGCCCATGGAGGTGCTGCTCAACCTGGCGGTCGGCGTGCCCGAGGAGCCGCCGTCCTCGGTCGACCGGGCCCGGATGAAGGTGGACTGGGTGCGGGTGTGGCAGCACTGAGCCACCGGTCCGGGGCCCTCAACCGAGAGCGCGGTACGGCACGTCCAGCCGCTCCCTGAGCCTGCGGTACGCGCGCCAGCCCCGGGTCGCGAGCCCCTCGGGGAACGGCGCGACCGGCGCCCCCGCGCCCGCCGTCCACCGCCGGAAGCGGTCCCGGTCCGTGTCGGCGCGCACCATCAGCCGGGCGATGCGCAGGGGGTCGTCCGCCGCCGAGCTGAACGCGTCGCGCACCGCCGCGGCCGAGGTCCACCCGGCCTCGCGGACCCGGGCGCGGACGGCGGGGGAGGAGTAGCCGTGCGGGTAGGCGAACGAGACCACCGGGTGCCCGAGGGCGTCCGCCAGCCGGCGCCCGCACTCCGTCACCTCGGCCCGCAGCGGGGCGGCCGGGAGGACGTCGAGCTGCGGGTGGGTCAGGGTGTGGCCGCCGATCTCCACGCCGGGCACGTCCAGTTCGCCGAGCCGGTCCCAGTCCAGCATCCGCGAGCCCGGCGGGAAGGGCCCGCCGGGGCCGAGGGCGCCGGTGGTCACGTACAGGGTGGCGGGCAGGGAGTGCCGTGCGAGCAGCGGCAGGACGGTCGTGCGGAAGTCGTCGAAGCCGTCGTCGAAGGTCAGCACCGCCACCCGCGCCGGGAGCGGCGGCCCGCCGCGCTGCGCGGCCACCAGCCGGCTCAGGGGCACGACCCGCAGCCCGCTGTCGGCGATCAGGTCGAGGTGCTCCGCGAAGGTGCCCGGACTCACGGTGAACGGCGCGATCCACGACGGCGGGTCGACCGCCACCGAGTGGTAGAGGAAAACCGGCACCGCCCCCGGCCCACGCTCGCCGGGCCCGGCCCCGGCGGGCCTGGGTACCGCGGGCCCGGCTAGGGCGGCCCCTGCTCCGGCGGGCCCGGTTCCGGGGGATCCGGCCCCGGCGGGCGGGGGGTTCGGCGGGGTCGGGCGGGGGCGGTTCACGGCCGGACTCCGGCCGCGGGAACGGGGCGGCGGGCCGGCGGGGTGGCGGGCGGGACGGGGGCCGGGGCCGGGCGCCGGACCCGGCCCACCGCGTAGCCCGCGACGGTCACGCCGACGCCCGCCGCGAGCGCGCCGGCGGTCCGCAGCCCGGCCGGGCGGCCCGGCCGCAGCGCCCGTACGAGCGCCTTCGGGAGGGTCGAGCGCAGGTAGGCGCGCTCGCTGGACAGGGCGGCCCGGGTGCCGCCGAGCCGGGCGACCCGCGCCTTGGACAGGCCCTCCGCGTAGCAGCGGGAGACGAAGTACGCCCAGGTGGCGCGGGCCGCGGGCACCCGGTGCCGGACCACCGCGGCGGGTTCGTGGAGCAGGACGGCGTCCGGGCGGCGGGCCGCGACGCGCAGGCACAGTTCGGTCTCCTCGCAGCCGAGGGGCCGGGTGCCGACCCGCCCCAGGTCGGTGCGGAAGCCTCCGGCGGCGAGCAGCTCGGCGCGCCGGAAGGACATGCTCGCGCCGATGAAGTTCCGTACGGGCGCGAGCCGTTCGGGCAGCCCCCGGTACGAGCAGCCGACCACCCAGTCGAACTCGGGCGGGAACCACGCCGGGCGCCGGGTCGCCCAGCGGGGCCGGACCAGCCCGCCGACGCCCGCGACGCCGGGGTCGGCGTACCGGGCGAGGAGCCCGGCCGCCCAGTCGGGTTCGGCGGCCGCGTCGTCGTCGAGGAAGGCCACGATCTCGTGGCGGGCCGCCGCGACCCCGGTGTTGCGGGCTCCGGACAGGCCGCGGCGCCCGGTGTTGGGGACCACCCGGACGCCGGGGAAGGCGGCGGAGGCCCGCCCGTACAGCTCGGGGCAGTGGTCGACGACCAGGACGACCTCGTCCACGGGGTGCCGCTGGGCGCGCAGCGACCCGATCGCCGCCCGGATGTCGTTCCAGCGGTCGAGGGTGTAGGCGCAGACGACGACGGTCACCCCCGGCACGGCGTTCGCGTTCGGCACGGTGTTCACGAGGACCTCCCGGGTTCGGCGGCGAGCCAGCGCGCGCGCCGGATCAGCAGCGGGGTCGCGAGCAGGCACATGGTCACCAGCCAGGCGAGACCGGCCCCGGCGATCCCCAGGACCGGCAGCAGCGGCACGGTGAGGCCGAGGACCAGCACGCACATCGCGGCCTGGAGCCCGACGGCCCGGCGCAGCCGCCGCCTGGCCCGCGCCGCGTCGATGGCGATGCTGACGACGATGTTCGGCAGCGCGGACAGGGCGAGGAGCCGCAGCAGCGCGGTGCCGTGCTCGGCGTACCCGGCCCCGAAGAGGGAGAGGATCCACGGCGCCAGCGCCACGACGAGGACGACCGCGGCGCCGAGCAGCAGCGTCGCGTGGCGCAGCACCTTCCGCGCGTGCTCGGCCAGCCGGCCGGGGTTGCGCGCGGCCTCCACCACCAGGGAGCTGCCGAGGTTGCGGGTCACCAGGTAGAGCACGTAGCCGACGACCCAGGCGAGGGAGAAGTACGCGCTCTGCTCGGCGCCCAGCTCGTTCAGGACGAGCAGCGGGACGACGGTGTACGCCGCCGTCCGGAACAGCGAGCCCGTGTAGTCGGCGGCGGCGTACCGCAGCGCGCCGGCCGGGCGCTGCGCCGTGGTCGACGTCCGCACGTGCCGGGGCACCGCCCGGCGCAGCAGCAGGACGTTGGTGACGAGGAGGGAGACCGCGAGCGCCCCGGCCCAGGCGAGCAGGATGCCGGAGAACAGCGCGAGCGCCGCCCCCAGGCCGAGCAGCCCGATCTTGACGCAGGCGAAGACCGTGTTCTCGGCCACCACCCAGCCGGGGCGCCGTACGGCGGTCAGCGCGCCGTCCTGGAGCACGAAGACGGCGTATCCGGCGGTGGAGGCGACGAAGCAGCCGGCGGTCACCGGGGTCAGCAGGAAGTCCAGGCCGGGGGCGGCGACGGGGACGAGCAGCAGGAACCCGCAGGCCGCCAGGGTGCTGACGCCGGCGCTCACGGCGTAGCAGGTGAGGATGATCCGGCGGGTGTGGTGGCCGGCCGAGGGCACGAACCGGACGAGGAAGTCGGACAGGTTGAGCTGGCCGACGCCCGCGAGGAGCAGGCTCATGGAGAGGGCGGAGTAGCTGAGCCCCACCGTCTCGTCGTCGTACCAATGCGTGGCGAGGAACCAGAAGACCGACCCGAGTCCGGCGCTGAGGACGGAACTCACCGCGAGCAGGTGCCCGTTGCGCAGCAGCGGGTCCCGGGAGAACAGCAGGCCGGCACCGGCGCGGACCGTACGGGAGAGCGGCCGGCGGCCGGCGGGCGGCCGGCCCTCCCGGGCCGGGCCCGAGGCCGGGGGCGGGGCCGGGGCGGTGCCCGCCCTGCGGGCGTGCCGCGCGTGCCCGGGGGCGGGGTGTCCCTGCCGCACCGGCTGCCCGGTCATCGCGCGCCGGTCCGGTGCCGCAGCCGGTGCTCGTCGTACCGGCTGCGCGCGTACCCGACGGGCCCGAAGAGCAGGCCGCGCAGCTCCCGGCGGGCGAGCCCGGGCGGTACGGCCCCGCGCCCGGCACCCGGTCCCGTGGACGGTCCGGCGGCCGGTCCGGTGCGCGCGCGGCCGCGGGTCAGGGCGTACCGCGCGCCGCCGGGCAGCCTGCGGAGGAAGGCGGGCAGCATGCGCGGTTCGTGGACGAGCGCCGATGTCAGGTAGGCGCCGAGGCCCGCCCCGTAGCCGAACGCCTGCGCCGCGAGCGCGTCCGCGGTGCGCCGGTGGCGGTGCCAGACGATCGCGTCCGGCGCGTAGGAGAGGGCGCGGCCTCGGGCGATCACCCGGAAGAAGGCGAGCAGGTCGTCGCCGCCGTGCGCGGGGGTGCCGACGCCGGTGGCGGGGTCGAAGCCGCCGAGTTCCCGCAGCAGGTCCGTGCGGAAGGCCATGTTCGCGCCGGATCCGAAGCGGCCGGCGGTGAACGGGAACAGCGGGTCCGGGGGCGGGTCGCGCAGCGACCAGGTGCGCGGGGCGTATCCCTTCGCGAACGCGCCGTGGCGTTCGAGGGCGAGCTGCGCCTCGGTCTCCAGCTCGGCGGGGACGATGAGTCCGGTGACGCAGCCGGTGGCGGGGTCGGCCGCGAAGGGCGCGGCGAGCGCGGTCAGCCACTCCGGGTCGACGAGGGTGTCGTCGTCGGTGAAGGCCGCGATGCGGCCCCGGGCCCCGGCGAGCCCCCGGTTGTGGGCGCGGGCGAGGCCGGGCACGGGCTCCCGCAGGTAGCGGACCTCCGGGCGGCCGCCGCCGTACTCCCGCCGGACCAGCTCCTCCGTGGCGGCGTCCGCCGGGGCGTTGTCCACCACGATGACCTCGAAGCACGGGTACCGGAGCGCCCGCAGCGAGTCCAGGCAGTCACGCAGCATCCCGGCCCGGTCCCGCGTCGCGACGATCACACTGACCACGGGCACCTCCCCGGAACCGGGAACGGAACCGGGGCCGGGCGCCTCCCCTGAGCCGGGGCCGGCCTCGGCCCCGGGACCGCGACAGGGACCGGGACCGGGGTCGGTTTCGAGGGCGGATCCGGGGACGAGGCCGGGACCGGGTCCGAAGTCCGGTCCTGCTTCCTCCCCCGCCGCCGGGAACTCCCGGCGCGCCGCCGCCGCCAGCGCCCGCCACAGCTCGTCGGGGCCGCCTCCGGACGCCTCGGCCGTCCCCAGGGGGCGGCCGTGCAGGCGTACGAGCCCGAGCGCGCGGCCGGAGGGGCCGTTCCGTGCCGCGCCCCCCGGCCGCCGGAAGACGCCCGGCTCCGCGAGGTCGATGTCCACGACGGACAGCGGCGCGGACGGCCCCGGGGTCACGGCGCGCTCCCCTCCCCCGCCGCGGACGCGGGCACGGGCACGGTCGCGGCCCCGCCGGGCATCGCGCCGGGGCGCTCGGACAGCAGCGTTCGCAGGACCCGGCGGCCGTCGGAGATCGCGTGCAGGTTGGACCGACCGTTGCGGCGGGGCAGTTCGAGGCTCGGGACCTCGGCGATGCGCAGTCCGGAGCGCAGGGCGTGCGCGATCATCTCGGTCTCGATCTCGAAGCCGGTGGCGTGCAGGTCCAGCTGGTCGAGGAAGGTGCGGCGGAAGGCGCAGAAGCCGTAGCAGAGGTCGGTGAGGTGGGCGTCGTAGAGCCGGTTCACGAGGGCGAGCAGGGCGTGGTTGCCGAGCCTTCGGAAGCGGGTGATGTCGAGGGAGCCGCCGCCCTCGACGAAGCGGGAGCCCTTGACGAAGTCGTAGCCGTTCTCCAGGAAGTGCACGAAGTGCGGGATCTCGGCGGGGGACATGCTGCCGTCGGCGTCCATCATGACGATGTGGTCGCCGCGCGCCGCGAGGAAGCCGGTGCGCAGCGCGTTCCCCTTGCCCTTGCCGTTCTGCGGGATGCTGCGGACCTCGGGCAGGATCTGGGTCGCCACGCGGACCGTGGCGTCGTGGGAGTCGCCGTCGACGAGGAGGACCTCGCCGACGCAGTCCGGGATCTGTTCGAAGACCCAGGGGATGTTCCGCGCCTCGTTGAGGGCCGGGACCACCAGGCTCACCGCGAGCCGGGCCGGCGTCTTGTCCCCGGCGCGCCGCAGGGGGTGCGGGGGCGGGTCGGTGGAGCGGCGGAGCGGGTGGTCGACGGGCCGGGAGCCGTTGCTCCGGGACAGGGTCGGGTGCGTGGTCATGATGGCTCCGGGGTCGAATCGGCGCACGCGTCGCCCGTGTCGCGCATGTCGCACGTGTCACGCGTGCTGCGGAGGCCGTCCGCCGTTCCCGTGGCGTCCGGCGGGTCGCTCCGCCGATTCACCGTACGTTTACGACGTATATGTACACTTTATCCCCGCGCGTCCCGAGGGCAAGACGTACGAGGGCGCGCCCGGGAGACGCACGGAACGCGTACGGGAAACGCGTACGAGAACACGTACGGGACGCGCACAAGACCCGTACGGAAGACGCACGGCGGCCGAGCGGACGCCACACGGACGGCACACGGACAGCGCGCGGAGGGCGGCCCATGACGAGCGAGGAGGACCCGGCGCCGGAACGCCGGTCGCCGGCCCCGGCCCGCCGTGCCGGGGACCACGGGCGCTACGGCCGGCTGAGCCGCGAGCGGGTGCTGGCCACCGCCCTGGAGCTGGTGGACCGGGAGGGGCTGTCGGCCCTGAGCATGCGCCGGACCGGCGCGGAACTCGGCGTGGAGGCCATGGCGCTGTACCGCTACGCGGCGGGCAAGGAGGCGCTGCTCGACGGGCTGGTGGAGGCCCTCTACACCGAGCTGGAGGAGCGGCTCGCCGCCTCCCCCGAGGCGCCGGACTGGCGGGCCGAGCTGCACCGGATCGCCGCCGGGACCCACCGGGTCGCCCTCGCCCACCCGCACGTGGTGCCGCTGCTGGCCACCCGCATGCTGGCCGTCCCGCTCGCCCGCCGCCCGCTCCCCGTGCTCAGGGACCACGAGCGGATCCTGGACCTGCTGGACCGGGCGGGCCTGGACGGGGACGCCGCCGTCACGGCCTTCCGGGCCGTCACCGGCTGGGTCCTCGGCTACGTCCTCGGCGACCTGCGGGCCATGGTCGACAACCCCGAGGAGCCCGATCCCGCGTTCCGCCTCGGCCTGCACCGGATGCCGGCCCGCGAGCTGCCCCGGCTGCGCGCCGCCGCCCCGGCCCTCGCCCGCCCCGGCGGCCCGGAGGGCCTGGCCGCCGGCCTCGACGCGCTCCTGGACGCGCTCCTGGCCCGGCCCGCGGACGGGAGCTGACCGAAGGCCGGGAGCCGGCGGACGGGGTCAGAGCGACAGACCGCGGACCAGCAGGTCGAGCAGGGCGCAGAGGAAGAGGGAGATCCCGATGAAGCCGTTGGTGGTGAAGAACGCCCGGTTGAGCCGCGACAGGTCGTGCGGCTTCACGATCGAGTGCTCGTAGCAGAAGGCCGCCGCGACGATCACCAGGCCGGCCCAGAAGAAGATCCCCGCGTCCGTCGCCAGCGCGTACCAGACCAGCAGGCCGGTGGTGACGACGGCGGAGGCGCGGGCGCCCCACAGCGCCGCCGGGATCCCGAAGCGGGCCGGCACCGACATCACGCCGTGCGCCCGGTCCGCCTGCACGTCCTGGCAGGCGAAGATCAGGTCGAAGCCGCCGATCCAGACGCCGACCGCGAGGCCCAGGATCACCGCGTCCCACGACCACTCCCCCGTCACCGCGAGCCAGGCCCCGATCGGGCCGATCGCCTGGGCCAGGCCCAGGATCGCGTGCGGGAAGTTCGTGAACCGCTTGCCGTACGGGTACACGACCATCGGGATGACGGCGAGCGGCGCCAGCGCCAGGCAGAGCGGGTTCAGCAGGGCGGCCGCGCCGAGGAAGACGACGACCGCGATCCCGGCCCCGGTCCACGCCGACCGCACCGACACCGCGCCGGTGACCAGCTCGCGGTGGGCCGTGCGCGGGTTACGGGCGTCGATCTCGCGGTCGATGATCCGGTTGCAGGCCATCGCGAAGGTCCGCAGTCCCACCATGCACACCGTCACCAGGAACAGGGTCCACCAGTGGATCTCCCGGTCCAGCTGGAACATCGCAGTGAGCGAGGCGATGTAGGCGAAGGGCAGCGCGAAGACCGAGTGCTCGATCATCACGAGCCGCAGGAACGCCTTGGTGCGTCCCGGCTGGGCGCCGGGAACGGCGGCCGTGGCCATCACAGCCCGTACTCCTTCCAGCGGCGGTCCACCAGGGCCGCCGTCGCCGGGTCCGACTCCACCATGTCCGGCCAGCCGCCGTCCCGGGTGTAGCCCTCCTCCGGCAGCTTCCTCGTGGCGTCGATGCCCGCCTTGCCGCCCCAGAACTGCTGGTAGGAGGCGTGGTCGAGGTGGTCGACCGGCCCCTCCACCACCGTCAGGTCGCGGGCGTAGTCGGTGTTCCCGAGGGCCCGCCAGGACACCTCGTGCAGGTCGTGGACGTCGCAGTCCTTGTCGACCACGACGATCAGCTTGGTCAGCGACATCATGTGGGCGCCCCAGATGGCGTGCATGACCTTCTGCGCGTGCTTCGGGTACTTCTTGTCGATCGAGACGATCGCGCAGTTGTGGAAGCCGCCCGACTCCGGCAGGTGGTAGTCGACGATGTCCGGCACGATGATCTTGAGCAGCGGCAGGAAGAAGCGCTCCGTCGCCCGCCCCAGCGGCCCGTCCTCGGTCGGCGGCCGGCCGACGACGATCGACTGGAGCAGCGGGCGCTTCCGCATGGTGACGCAGTCGATCGTCAGCGCGGGGAACGGTTCCTGCGGGGTGTAGAAGCCGGTGTGGTCGCCGAAGGGGCCCTCCGGCAGCATCTCGCCGGGCTCCAGCCAGCCCTCGATGACGACCTCGGCCTGCGCCGGGACCTGGAGCGGCACGGTCTTGCAGTCGACCATCTCGATCCGCTTGCCCTGCACGAAGCCGGCGAAGAGGTACTCGTCGATGTCGCCCGGCAGCGGCGCGGTGGAGGCGTACGTCACGGCCGGCGGGCAGCCGAAGGCGATCGCGACCGGCAGCCGCTCGCCGCGCTCGGCGGCGACCGCGTAGTGGTTCCGGCTGTCCTTGTGGATCTGCCAGTGCATGCCGATGGTGCGCTTGTCGTGCCGCTGGAGCCGGTAGAGCCCCAGGTTCCGCACGCCGGTCTCCGGGTGCTTGGTGTGGGTGAGGCCCAGGTTGAAGAAGGAGCCGCCGTCCTTCGGCCAGGTGAAGAGCGCGGGCAGCTTGTCGAGGTCGACGTCGTCGCCGGTCAGGACGACCTCCTGGACGGGGGCGTCCCCGGACTTCACCTTCTTCGGCGGCACGTGGACCATCGAGCCCAGCTTGCCGAAGGCCTCCCGGACGCCGACGAAGCCGTGCGGCAGCTCCGGCTTGAGCAGCCCGCCGATCTTCTCGCTGATCTCCTCGTACGACTTCAGGCCGAGCGCCTTGAGGAGCCGGCGGTCCGTGCCGAAGACGTTCATCGCGAGGGGCATGGAGGAGCCCTTCACGTTCTCGAAGAGGAGCGCGGGCCCTCCCGCCTTGTTCACCCGGTCGACGATCTCCCCGACCTCCAGGTACGGATCGACTTCGGCCTTGATGCGCTTGAGGTCGCCTTCGCGCTCCAGCGCCCTGAGCAGCGAGCGGAGATCGTCGTGAGCCATACGGGCAAGTATCGGTCACCGGCTACGCTGGACCTGTCACCGGGGCCGACTCGACGCGCCCCCGCCACCGCTTCCAGGGGGCCGCACCACATGCTCAGGGCCTTGATGTTCATCCTGCCGCTGGCGCTGCTCATCTACGCCTTCATCGACTGCCTGAACACGCCCGAGGACGAGGTCAAGCACCTGCCCAAGGTGGTCTGGGTCCTCGTGATCCTCCTCTTCCCGCTGGTCGGCTCGGTGGGCTGGCTGGTCGCCGGGAAGGAGCGGCACCGCGTCGGCGGCGCCGGCCGGCGGGCCGGCGGCTGGGTGGCGCCGGACGACAATCCCGAGTTCCTGAAGTCGCTGGGGAAGAGCGAGCCCGACGACGAGGCCCTCCTCAAGGATTGGGAGGCGGACCTGCGCCGCCGCGAGGACGAACTCAAGCGCCGCGAAGAGGGCGGCGAGGAGAAGGACGCGTGAGGACGGGGACGCCCAGGGAGCCGGGCCGCCCGAGGGGCCGGGCCGCCTGATGGAGCTGCGGCTCCTCGCCACCTTCGAGAAGGTCGCCGAAGTCCTCTCCTTCACCCGCGCCGCCGCCGAGCTGGGGTACGCCCAGTCCAGCGTCACCGGCCAGATCCGCGCCCTGGAGACCTCCCTCGGCACCGAGCTGTTCGAGCGGCTCGGCGGCCGCATCCGGCTCACCGAGGCCGGCGAGCGGCTGCTGCCGTACGCGCGCCGCATGGCCGAGCTGGCCGAGGAGGCCCGGGCGGCGGTCGCGGCCGGCGAGCCCGCCGGGACGATCACCATCGGGACGATGGAGTCCCTCACCACCTACCGGCTCCCGCCGCTCCTGGAGTACGTCCACCACCGCCACCCGGCCGTCCGGCTCGCCCTGCGCCCCACGCTCGGCGACGCGACCCGGCAGGCGCTGCGGCAGGGCGCGTACGACCTCGGTTTCCTCATGGAGGCCGGGACCGAGCACGAGGGCCTGGAGTCGGAGGTCCTGGCGCCCGAACCGCTGGCCCTGATCGCCGCCCCCGGCCACCCGCTCGCGAGCCGTACGGCCCTGACCACCGCCGACCTCGCCGGCGCCGGCCTGATCGGCACCGAGCCGGGCTGCGCCTACCGGGACCTCTTCGAGGCGGAGCTGGCGAGCACGGCGGGCACGTCCGGCTCGGCGGGCGGCGGCCCGGACTTCCTGGAGTTCGGGACGATCGAGGCGAGCAAGCGGGCGGTGGCCTCGGGCCTCGGGATCGCGCTGCTGCCCCGGATCACCGTCCGGGAGGAGCTGGCGTCCGGGGCCGTGGTGGCGCTCGACTGGGAGGCGCCGTTCACCCTCTTCACCCAGCTCGCGTGGCGGCGGGGGAAGCGGCTGCCGGCACACGTGCGGCTGTTCGTGGAGCAGGCGCGGCGCCTCGCCCGAGAGTCACCCTGAGGCCGGCGAGGACGATCAGCGGGACGCCGAGCGCCTGCACGAGCCCGATGTGGTGCCCGTACACCGCCCAGTCGACGACCATCGCGACCGCCGGGTAGGTGAAGGCGAGCACGGCGATCTTCGGGGTGGGCAGCTTGGCGTAGGCGGCGTACATGAGGACGTACATCAGCCCGGTGTGGACGATCCCCAGCCCGGCCAGCCACCCCCACCCGGCCCCGAGGCCGGAGAGCGCGCCGAAGTCGGTGAGGGGCAGCAGCAGCGGCACCCCGGCGGTCACCTGCACGAGGGCGATCAGATGGGGCCGCACGCCGGTGATCCGCTTGGTCACGAAGGTGGCCAGCGCGTACAGCACGGCGGCGGCCAGCGCGTACCCGAGCCCGGCGAGGGAACCGGTGTCCCCCGGCCGCACCCCGGAGACCAGCACCAGGCCGGCGAAGGCGACCGCGAGCCAGCCCAGCTTCCCGGCCGGGATCCGCTCCCGCAGGAAGAGCGCGCCGAGCAGCACCAGGAAGAACGGCTGGGTGTGGTAGACGACGGTGGCGAGCGAGATCGAGGCGGCCGCGTACGCCTCGAAGAGGAAGACCCAGTTGAAGACGATGAACACCCCGCCGAGGAGGGCCAGTCCGAACGAACGCGCGGTGAACCCGTGTCCGGCGAAGTAGCCTCGGACCAGGGCGTACAGACCGAGCGCGAGGGCCCCGAAGAGGCACCGGAAGAACACCACCTCGAAGGGCCGGGCGCCCGATTCGACGACGAAGACGCCCAGCGTGCCCGACAGCACCATGGCGAGGGTCAGTTCAAGGGTTCCCCTGGTCTCGTTTCTCATGGGACCGACGCTACGAAGGGCCCCGGGCGCGGGTCCACGGCCCACTGGGGCGTCCTCCCGATGGGGCCCATCGGCAAAAACGATGCGCTAAAGCGGAATACCCGCGCGCGAGGGCTAGTTTCCCCAGGAAAGGCCCGCCCGCGCACCCACGAACCAGGAGCTCCCATGCCCCTCGACACCACCACCGGACCGGACCGCTCGTTCCTCTTCGTCCTCGGCAGCTCCCGCTCCGGCGGCAACTCGGAACTCCTGGCCCGCGAGGCGGCGGCCCACCTCCCCGCCGACGTCCCGCGCCACTGGGTGGACCTCAACGAACTGTCCCTCCCCGACTTCCGGGACGGCCGCCACGAGGAGGCCGGCCACCGGGCCGGCGAGGCCGAGGAGCGGCTCCTCCGGGCCACCCTGGAGGCCACCGACATCGTCATCGTCTCCCCCCTGTACTGGTACACCCTCTCCGCCCAGACCAAGCGCTACCTGGACTACTGGTCGGGCTGGCTGAACGTCCCGGACTCCGACTTCAAGCAGCGCATGGAGGGCCGCACCCTCTGGGGGGTGACGGCCATGGCCCACGACGAACACGAGGTCGCGGACGGCCTCACCACCGCCCTCCACCACTCGGCGGCCTACCTCCGCATGCGCTTCGGCGGCGTCCTCCTCGGCACCGCCTCCCGCCCCGGCCGCATCCGCGCCGACGAACAGGCCCTCCTCCGCGCCCGGACCTTCTTCGAGAGCCCCACCCCCCTCGCCCTCTTCCCCCACGAGGAGAGGACCCCCGCGGGCGTCTGACCCCGGAACCGCCGCGCCGTCGGCCCCTCTCCCCGGAAGGGGCCCGCACCGGGCGTGATCCTCCCGGCCCGCCGGGGAAGGCTCCCCTCATGGACTCCCCTCTGGACCAGGAACAGGCACGCCGCTGGCTCGCCACCGCCCTCGCCGAGGCTCGCGCCGGGCTCGGCGGAGGGGGGATCCCGATCGGGGCCGCGCTCTACGGGGCCGACGGGGCGCTGCTCGGGCGGGGGCACAACCGGCGGGTGCAGGACGGGGACCCGTCCGCGCACGCGGAGACCGCCGCCTTCCGGGACGCCGGACGGCAGCGGTCGTACCGGGGGACGACGATGGTGACGACGCTGTCGCCGTGCTGGTACTGCTCCGGGCTCGTGCGGCAGTTCGGGATCTCGCGGGTGGTCGTCGGGGAGGACCGGACCTTCCGCGGCGGGCAGGAGTGGCTGGCCGGGCACGGGATCGAGGTGGTCGTGCTGGACGATCCCGAATGCGCCGCGCTGATGCGGGAGTTCATCGGCGCCCACCCGGCCCTGTGGAACGAGGACATCGGCGACGAGTGAAGCGGGCCTGCCCACGATCGGCCTCTCCCGCGCCCCCGCGCCCCAGCTGCCCGCCGTCGACCGCGCGCTGCCCGCCGTCGACCGCGCGCTGCGCGAGGCGGGGTTCCCGCTGGTCACAGGACGCGCCGTACGACCCCGCCGCCCTCACCCTCGACATCGGTGACCTGATGGCGAGCCGGACGGGCGGGCGGTGGCGTCCGGGGCGGCACCGGGTGCTGCCGCCGCCGGCCGAGGCGCCCGGCGAGGAGCTGATGCCGCTGGTGTACTTCTACGAGTGCACGCCCGGGACCCCGATCGACGGCGTCGAGTCCCACGGGTACCCGCGGTCCCGGCTCGACGCCATCGCCGCGGGCCGACAACACCTCGGCAACAGACCCGAAAAGCCCCTCCAGTTCCCAACACGCGGTCGATATCCTTGAGTTGACTGCGACGGGGGTGGCGGGTGCACAGAGAGCTGTACGGCCGCGAGGCGGTCCTCGATCCGCGCGGGCTCGCCGCACGGCTCGTCGGCCTGGGAGCGTACGGCCAGGGGCGGGTGCCCTTCGAGCACGGCGACGACCCGCCGGTCACCGTCTTCACCGGCGGGCGCGGCATGGGCAAGACCGTGCTGCTCAAGGAGGTCCGCAACCGCTACCGCGGCTTCACCCCGCTCGCGCTCCTCGACTGCGCCGCCGTCGAGGAGCCCGCCGACCACGGGGCCGGCTGGTCCCCCGTCACCGGGGCGCTGGCAGAGCTGGCCGTGCAGCTCGGCCTGCGCGGCGAGGCCGTCCGGCCCGTGCCCTTCCCGCGGCTCTCGCTCGGGCTCGTCGCCGTCACCTCGGTCGGCTGGACCCGGGACGACGACGAGCGGGCCCGCCGCGACCTGCTGCGGCTCGGGCCGCTGCTGGCCACCGTGGACGCCGGGCGGGCCGCCGCCGCCTCCTGGGTGGGCAAGGTCCTGGCCAAGCTGGCGGGCACCGCCGCCGAGGCCGGCGCGCCCTTCGCCGGGCTGATCGCGGAGGCGACCGTCGAGACGGTCGTCGAGGAGTTCTTCAGCCGGTTCCGGAAGGCGCCGGAGGACTGGTTCGGCGGCTACCGCAACGCCGGCGGGCGCGGGCGCGCCGGACTCCAGCAGCTCGCCGTCGACTTCGCGCAGGGCGGGCCGCGCCGCGAGGAGGCCGAGTCCTTCCTGGCGCTCACCCTCACGGAGGACCTGCTCCGCGCCTACACCGGACGGCACCTCGGCAGCCGCGTCGGCCGGCCCCTGCTGCTCCTCGACAACGCCCACGAACCCGTCGGACGCGCCCTGGTCGAACCGATTCTGCGCGCCCGCTCCACCGGCCGCCGGGACCACACCGTCGTCCTCGCCGCCTCCCGGCCGCGCGAGGACGAGGCGCTGCGCCACGCGACCCGCCTCCGGCTGCCCGAGACCGCCCACCAGGCGCCCTGCCCCCGCACCGCCCGGGTCGGCTCCGGGCTCCTCGCCGTCGACCTCACCCCGCTCACCCCCACCCAGACCCGCGCCGCCTTCGACCGCCACGACCCGGACGGCCGCGCCCCCGCCGCGCTCTCCCGGGCCGTCCACCGGCTCACCGGCGGCCGCCCGCTCGGCGTCGACCTGCTCGCCCGGGCCGCCGGCGAGACCCCGCCCGCGGCCCGCGCCGTCCTCACCCCCGGCGACCTGCTCGACCTCGCCGTGGAACTCCGCGAGGACACCGCCCCCGTGCCGGTCGCCCCCGCCCTCCTGACCGCGCTGCTGCCGGTGGCCAGGACCGGTCCGTACGCGGTGCTCGCCGCCGCCCACGACGAGGAGTCCGCCCGCCGCCTCGCCCAGGCCCGGCTGCCCGCCGAGTCCCTCGACGGCGACGTCGCCCTCCGGGTCCGCGACCGGCTGCGCGCCGAGCACTGGGCCGAGCACCCCGGCCACTTCGTCGGCGACCCGCTGCTGCGCGCCCTGCTGCTGCACCGGCTCCGCTTCGAGGACGGCGACCACCCCGGCTACTCCGCCTGGCGGGCCGTCCACGAGACCCTCCGCCGGCACTACGGGCCGCAGCCCGGCCCGTACCGGCTCCACCACGACCTGGCCCTCGGCGAGACCGCGGAGGCCGTCGCCCACCTGCGGCTCACCTTCCCCGGGCCCGACGTCCTCGGCTGGCTCGGCGTGCTGCGCTTCGTCGCCGCCGCCCCCTATCCGCGCGAGCGGGGCCGCACCGGGCCCGACCCGCGCCGGGCGATCGCGCTCGGCCAGGAGGCCGACCCGGCGCTCCCGGACGGCCTCGGACCCGACGCCGCCGAACTGCACCTCTCCCTGCGGCGGCTGCTGCACGCCCTGTGGCTGCTCACCGATCCGCTCACGCTGCCCGACGAGGAGGTCGCCGACCGGCTGGCGTACGAACTGCGCCGGCTCTCCGGCCGCCACCTCACCGGCAGCGGTCCACTGTGGGACGCGGCCGGCCACTGGCCGCGCGACATCCGCGCCTGGCGGGAGCCCTCGCTGCCGCCCGGACGCGAGGACGGAGTCTGACGCCATGCTCGACCGGCTGCGCCGCCGCTTCTTCTGGACACCCCGGCAGAAGCTCCTCAGCACCCTCGTCGCCACCGCCCTCGTCGTCGGGCTCGGCGGCTGGGGCCTCTACGTGATCGCCGAACCGGAGGACCGTTCCTGCGCCCCCGGGGTCGCCCGCCCGGCCGGCAGCACCGAGTGCGTCGGCGTCGACGGGACCGGACACGACTTCCGCGTCCCCGCCCTCACCGCGATCACCGCCGCCATCGGGCGCGAGAACGCCACCCTCAAGGCCGGCGAGTACGCCACCGTCGCCGTCCTGCTCCCCCTCACCGCCACCGACCCCGGCACCCGCGAGAAGATCCTCCGCGAACTCCAGGGCGCCTACGCCTACCAGTACCGGGCCAACCACGAGTCCAACAGCGAGACCCCCAAGATCCGGCTCGTCCTCGCCAACACCGGCAACCGCAACGCCCACTGGCGCACGACCGTCGACCGGCTCACCGCCATGACCGGCGCCCCCGACCGGCTCCGCGCCGTCTCCGGCGTCGCCACCTCCTCCGCCGAGGTGCGGGAGGCGGTCACCGCCCTCACCGGCGCCGGGATCGCCGTCGTCGGCACCACCATCACCGCCGACGACCTCGCCAACGGCCCCGGCCGCGACCGCTTCCCCGGCCTGGCCCGGGTCTCCCCCACCAACAGCGACGAGGCGAAGGCCCTCGCCCACTTCGGCGAGGTCGACGCGGCCCGCGCCATCCTCGTCCAGGACTCCCGCACCGGCGACCACTACATCGACACCCTGCGGACGGCCTTCGCCGCCTCCCTCAAGGGCGCCCCCTACGAACCGCAGCTCTACACCTCGCCGCAGGACAACACCGAGGAGGGCACCACCGCCAACACCTTCCGCCAGATCACCCACCTGATCTGCGACACCCGCGCCGAGACCGTCTTCTTCGCCGGCCGCCACACCCAGCTGCGCCAGTTCGTCAACGCGCTCGGCTCCCGCGGCTGCGCCGACCGCGCCTTCACCGTCCTGACCGGCGACGAGGGCTCGTACCTCGGCGCCGACACCAAGCTCAACCGCGCGGCCCTCGGCAAGAAGCTGACCGTCCGGTACGCCGCCCTCGCCCACCCCGACGCCTGGAAGCCCGCGGCGGGCCGGCCGGTGCCGGGCACCGGCGGCTCGGTCGTCGCCTTCGAGACCTTCCTGACCGACATCGCCCGCGCCGACCCGAAGCCGATACCGCTGCGCGACGGGCAGGCGATCATCGCGTACGACGCCATGGCCACGGCCGTCCACGCCATCCGCCAGGCCACCCCGGCCGACGCCCCCTACCCGGAGCTCGCCGACGTCGGCACCCAGTGGCCGCAGGTCAAGGGCTCGCTGCGGGTCGAGGGCGCGAGCGGCTGGATCTGCCTCGACAACCACGGCAACCCGTACAACAAGGCCGTGCCCATCGTGGAGCTGGCCCCCGACGGCACCCAGCGCTTCGTCCGGACCGCCTGGCCCGAGGGCGAGCCCCCGGCGACGAGCTGCCTGCCGCCCAAGCGGGGGTGACCTCGCGTCCGCCCGGCCGTATCCGCGCATGAGCGCGCGGCCGTCCGGGCAGGCGGTCGTCCAGAGGGCCCCTCCGGGGCGGCGACGGGACGAGGTGGGACGTGGCACGCGGCGGAGGACGGCACGACCGGGACGGCGGGCTCCTGGCCCGCCTGCGCCGCGACCCGTTCGCCGTGCAGACCGTGCGGTCCACGGCGGCGGCCACCCTCAGCTACGTCGTCGCCCTGCGGCTCAGCAGCGAGCCGGTCCCCCTCACCGCGCCCCTCACCGCGCTCCTGGTCGTCCAGGTCACGCTCTACTCCACCCTGACCACCAGCCTCCGCCGGGTGAACTCGGTCGTCGTCGGCGTCCTCATCGCCATCGCGTTCAGCGTCGTCGTCGGCCTGTCCTGGTGGAGCCTCGCCCTGGTCATCCTGGCCTCGCTGCTCGTCGGGCGGCTCGTCCGGGTCGAGGAGTTCGTCCCCGAGGTCGCGATCAGCGCCATGCTCGTCCTGGGCGTCACCCAGGTCTCCGACACCGCCTGGGACCGGGTCCTGGAGACCCTCATCGGCGCCGTCGTCGGCATGCTCTTCAACCTCTTCCTCGTCCCGCCCGTCTGGGTCGACACCGCCGGCGACTCCATCGAGGACCTGGCCCGCCGGATGCGCCTGCTGCTCCTCGACGTGGCGGACGAGTTCACCGGCGCGCCGCCCGTCGAGCAGGCCGCCGAACGCCTCCACGAGGCCCGCCGCCTCGACAACGACGTCGCCGACGTCGACGGGGCGCTGCGCACCGCCGAGGACAGCCTGCGGCTCAACCCGCGCGTCAAGGAGGGCCTCCTCCACAGCGTCGTGCTGCGCACCGGCCTCGACACCCTGGAGATCTGCGCCGTCGTCCTCCGGGTCCTCGCCCGCACCCTCACCGACCTGGCCAAACACCGCGACGGGGAGGAGCTGCTGCCGGACCGGGCCGCCCTCGCCGTGCGGGAGACCGCCCAGTACACCGCCGACGCCCTCGTCAGCTTCGCCGTCCTCGTCACCGCGCGGGGCAGCGAGGGCGCCGAGGCCGCGGAGACCCGCCTGGCGGGCGAGCTGCGGGCCGCCCGCGCCTGCCGGGACGACGCCGCCGAACGGCTCCTCGCCCTCGCCCTCGCCGACCCCGGCCGCTGGCAGCTGTACGGGGCGCTGCTCGCCGAGGTCGACCGGATCCTGGACGAGCTCGACCCCGAGCACCGGGGCCGGCGGCTGATGGAGGAGCTGGACCGGCGGGTCCGCGAGCGCCGCGACCGGCGCCGCCGGCTCACCCTGCGCGACCGGCTGGACACCCGCCGCCGGGCCCGCGCCGACGCATGACCACCCGCGGCGGGAGCACCCGCCCGGCGACGAGAGGAGCACCATGAGCGCGCCGTCTTCTTCCGTGCCCGCCGGGACGGGCACGGTCACCACCGCCGTACCGGCCAGACTCGACCGCCTTCCCTGGTCCCGCTGGCACTGGATGATCGTCATCGGCCTCGGCACCGTCTGGATCCTCGACGGCCTCGAGGTCACCATCGTCGGCAACGTCGCCGGCCGGCTGGCCGAGGAGGGCAGCGGCCTCGACATCACCGCGGCCCAGGTCACCGGCGTGGCCGCCGCGCTCTACGTGGCGGGCGCCTGTTCGGGCGCGCTGTTCTTCGGATGGCTGACCGACCGCTACGGCCGCAAGAAGCTGTTCATGGTCACCCTGGTCGTCTACCTCGGCGCCACGGCGATGACCGCCCTGTCCTTCGAGTCCTGGTGGTTCTTCCTCTTCCGCTTCCTCACCGGCTTCGGCATCGGCGGCGAGTACGCGGCCATCAATTCGGCGATCGACGAGCTGATCCCCTCCCTCTACCGGGGGCGGGTCGACCTGATCATCAACGGCAGCTACTGGCTGGGCGCCATCGGCGGCGCCCTGCTGTCGATCGTCATGCTGGACACCGACATCTTCCCGAAGGACCTCGGCTGGCGGCTCAGCTTCGCCCTCGGCGTCGTCCTCGGCCTGGTCATCCTGCTGGTCCGGCGGCACGTGCCGGAGAGCCCACGGTGGCAGTTCATCCACGGACACGGCGAGGAGGCCGACGCGCTGGTCACCTCGGTCGAGAAGGAGATCGAGGCGGAGAAGGGCGAGAAGCTGCCGCCGCCGGCCGGCGAGATCACCATCCACCAGCGCAAGAGCATCGGCTTCGGCACGATCGCCAGGACCGTCTTCGGCCGCTACCCGCGGCGCGCCGTCCTCGGCCTGTCGCTCTTCATCGGCCAGGCGTTCCTCTACAACGCCATCACCTTCGGCTTCGGCACCATCCTCATCACCTTCTTCGACGTGCCGACCGGCAGCACCGGCTACTACTTCGCCGTGATCGCGGCGGGCAACTTCCTGGGGCCGCTGCTGCTCGGCCGGCTCTTCGACACCGTCGGCCGCCGGATCATGATCTCCGGCACCTACCTGCTGTCGGGCCTGCTGCTCTTCGGGACCGCCTGGCTCTTCGACCGCGGCTCGCTGACCGCGACGACCCTGACGGCCTGCTGGTGCGTGGTGCTGTTCTTCGCGTCGACCGGCGCCTCCAGCGCCTATCTGACCGTCTCCGAGATCTTCCCGATGGAGACCCGCGCGATGGCCATCGCCTTCTTCTACGCGCTGGGCACGGCGGCGGGCGGCATCAGCGGCCCGCTGGTCTTCGCCGAGCTGACGGAGTCGGGCGTGGTCGGCGACACGGTCCTGGCCTTCCAGATCGGCGCCGCGCTGATGTGCGCGGCGGGCGTCGTGGCGGCCTTCCTGGCGGTGAACGCGGAACGCCGCTCGCTGGAGGACATCGCCGAACCGCTCTCGGTGGTCCGGGACGACAGGGCCTAGGCCCTAGGGCACCCACTTCGGCCAGGGGGCCGTGTCCCGCGCGTACAGCTCGCGCAGCTCGTTCCAGCGGCCCGTCGTCCACTGCCGCCAGTCGGTCGGGCGGCCGTCCAGCGCGTCGCCCAGCCGCTCGAAGTGGTCGTGCCAGCCGGCCAGGGCGTCGAGGAGCAGGTCGCGGTCGCCGCGGAACTCGTTGGTGAAGCGCAGCACGGTCGACGCCCCGCCGCCGGCCGGTTCCAGGTGGAACCGGATCCGTCCGTGCGGGGCGTCGACCGTGTACTCGGCCACGTGGTCCGGGTCCCAGGCGGTGACCCGCCCGGAGACCTCGGTGTCGCCGTTCAGCCAGCGCAGGACGACCTTCCCGCCCAGCCGCGGCTCCAGCGGGTCCGCCTCGCACAGCCAGGACGGCAGTCCCTCGGGCGAGGCGACCCTCGCCCAGACCGCCGCCTGCGGGTGCGGCAGCTCGATCGCGTACCTCAGCAGGTGCGTGTCGCCGTCGTGGGTCTCGCTCCTGCCCCGGGGTATCTCGGTCATACCTCCAGCGTGGCCCCCGGAGGGGGGCCGTGCCAGCTCAGACGCCGGCGTAGGAGTGCTTGCTGCTGACGAAGATGTTCACGCCGTAGTAGTTGAAGAGGAAGCAGCCGAAGGCGATGAGCGCGATGTACGCGGCCTTGCGGCCCTTCCAGCCGGCGGTGGCGCGGGCGTGCAGGTAGGCGGCGTAGCCGACCCACGTGATGAAGGACCAGACCTCCTTGGCGTCCCAGCCCCAGTAGCGGCCCCACGCGTCGCCGGCCCAGATGGCGCCCGCGATGATCGTGAAGGTCCAGAGCGGGAAGATCGCGGCGTTGACCCGGTAGGAGAACTTGTCGAGGGAGGCCGCGGAGGGCAGCCGCTCCAGGACGGAGCGGGCGAAGCCGCTCGGCGTGCCGCCGTTGGCGAGCTTGTTCTCGTACGAGTCGCGGAAGAGGTACAGCAGGGTGGCGACCGCGCCGAGGTAGAAGACGGCGCCGCAGAAGATGGCGGTGGAGACGTGGATCCACAGCCAGTACGAGTCGAGGGCGGGGACCAGCTGGTCGCTCTCGGTGTACAGCCAGGTGGTGGCGAGGCCCAGGTCGAGCAGGACCGTGGTCACCAGCGGGAGGCCGATCCAGCGGACGTTCTTCTTGGCGAGCAGGAAGCCGAGGTAGGTGCCGACCGCCACCGTGGAGAAGGTGGTGGAGAACTCGTACATGTTGCCCCAGGGGGCGCGCTGCACGGCGATCGCGCGGGAGACCACGCCCGCCGCCTCGACGGCGAAGGCGAGGACCGTGAGCGAGACGGCGATCCGGCCGTAGAGGTCGCCCTTGACGGTGCCGCCGGCGGCGCCGGGGCCGTCGGGGACGTCGCGGGTGCCGGCCGCGGCCCGGGTGACGACCTTCGGCCGGTCCAGGACCGTGGTGCCGCCCGCGCCCTTGACCTGGACGGTCACCTTCGCGGCCGGGGCGGCGGGCGTCGTCAGCGCGGCGGCCGTGCGGCCGACCTTGCTGCGGCTGCCGAACACCCACTCGGCGATGTGGGCGAGGAAGGCCAGGGTGTAGACGGCCATCGAGGAGTAGACGAGCGTGTTGCTCATCTGCGCCAGGCTCTCGTTGGTCTCGGCGGCGAGGATCACTTCTCGGCCCCTTCTGATGCTTCTGCTTCGGCTTCGGCAGGTTCCGGCGCCGGGGGCGCCTGGGCGGTGAGCGCGACCGCGAGATCGGCCAGCTCCTCGGGCAGCTTGGCGGACTCGCTGCGGCCGAGGCCCGCCATCTCGACGACGGTCGTGCCGTCCTCGCCGCGGACGGCGCGGACCCAGATCCGGCGCCGCTGGATGAAGAGCGAGCCGGTGAGGCCGGCGATCGCGGCGACCGCGCCGGTGAGGGCGAGGCCGTTGCCCGGCTGCTGCGAGACCTGGAAGCTCGCCCACTCCTTGATGTCCTTCTCGAAGGTGATCGAGCCGGCGCCGTCGGGCAGGGTCATGGTCTCGCCGGGCCGCATCCGCTGGGCGACGCCGGTGCCCCCGTCGACCTTGAACTGGGTCATCTTGGAGGTGTCGAGCTGGTACACGTTCTGCGGCAGGCCGGAGTCCACGCGCAGGTTGCCGTGGTAGCCGGTGAGGGCCATCACGGGGAAGTCGAGCCCGGGGAACTGGGAGAACATGCTGCCCTTGCCGGCTCCGGCGAAGGTCGGCACGAAGAACGCCTTGAAGCCGAGCTGTTCCTTGTCGCCGTTCTTGTCGCGGTAGCCGTCCATCACCTTGATCGCGCCGGTGGAGGTGATGTTGTTGTCGATGGGCAGCAGCGGGACGGCGCCGCGGTAGACGGTCCGGCCCCGGCCGTCCTTGACGGTGACGACGGGCGCGTAGCCGTGGGCGATCAGGTAGACCTTGGAGTCGCCGATCTTCAGCGGCTCGTTGACCCGGATGACGGCCTTCTTGTCCGTGCCGTCGCCCCGGGTGTAGGTGACGGCGGCCTCGAAGGTGCGGGGGGTGCCGCGCTGCGGGCCGCTCTTCTCGTACGTGCCGGTGAAGCTGTCCAGGGTGAAGTTGAACGGTTCCAGCTCGTCGACGCCGAACTGGGAGCCGGACTTGAAGTCGTCGTACTGGGTCAGGGTGTTGGAGAAGCCGTCGCCCTCGACGACGAGCTTGCCGCCCTCGGACTTGAAGAGCTGGCCCCAGGCGAAGGCGACCAGCATCACGATGAGCGCGAGGTGGAAGAGCAGGTTGCCGGCCTCGCGGAGGTAGCCCTTCTCGGCGGCGACGGCGTCCCCGGCCGTACGGGCCCGGAAGCGGCGGCCCTTGAGGACGGCGAGGGCCGCCTCGTGGACCTCGTCGGGGTCGGCCCCGGTGCGCCAGGTCGTGTACGCGGGCAGGCGGGTGAGCCGCTTGGGGGCGCCCGGCGGCAGGCCGCGGAGCTGGCCGACGAACTGCCAGGTGCGCGGGACGATGCAGCCGATGAGGGAGACGAAGAGCAGGATGTAGATCGCGGAGAACCACACCGAGCTGTAGACGTCGAAGAGCTGGAGCTTCTCGTAGAGCGGGGTGAGGGTCTCGTGGGCCCGCTTGAAGTCGGCGACCTTCATCTCGTCCGCGCTGGTCTGCGGGATGAGGGAGCCGGGGACGGCGCCGAGGGAGAGCAGGAAGAGCAGGATCAGCGCCACCCGCATGGAGGTGAGCTGGCGCCAGAACCAGCGGATCCAGCCGACGACCCCGAGGGTGGGGCCGCCGACGGCCTCCTCCCGGGGCGCGGTGGACAGTTGCTCTCCGGCGTCGCCGAGGCCGTCGCGCTGTTCGGTCGTGTCGGTCTTGCTCATCAGATTCCCACCGTGAAACCGCTGGACCAGCCCTGCATCGTGGAGACCATGCTGTCCCAGACGCCCGTGAGGAGCAGGACACCGGTGACGATCATCATGCCGCCGCCGATCCGCATGACCCACACGTAGTGCTTCTTGACCCAGCCGAACGCTCCGAGGGCCTTGCGGAACGCGATGGCGGCGAGGACGAAGGGGACGCCGAGGCCGAGGCAGTACGCGAGGGCCAGTATGGCCCCGCGTCCGGCGCTGGCCTGTTCGAGGGCGAGCGCGTTGACCGAGGCGAGGGTCGGGCCGATGCACGGCGTCCAGCCGATGCCGAAGAGCGCGCCGAGGACGGGCGCGCCGAGGAGTCCGGCGACGGGCTTGCGGTGGAAGCGGAACTCGCGCTGGGTGAACCACGGCATCAGCCCGGCGAAGAAGAGACCCATGAGGATCATGAAGACGCCGAGGATCGTGCTCAGCGTCCCGCTGTACTCCTGGAGCGTGGCGCCGAAGTAGCCGAAGAGGGCGCCGCCGGAGACGAAGACGGCGGTGAAGCCGGCGACGAAGAGGACGGCGCCGGCGGTCATCCGGCCGCGGCGGCTCTCGGCGAGGTCGGTGCCGGAGACGCCGGTGACGTACGAGAGGTAGCCGGGGACGAGCGGGAGCACGCAGGGGGAGAAGAAGGAGACCAGGCCGGCCAGGAGGGCGACGGGGACGGCGAGCAGGAGGGCTCCGCTGGTGACGGTCTCGTTCACCGGCTCACTTCTCCTTGAGAAGCGGGTCGATCATGGAGCGGAGCTTGGTCTCGTCGACGGCCATGAGCGCGCGGGCGGCGATCTTGCCCTCCTTGTCGAGGACGACGGTGGAGGGGATGCCCTTGGGGCTGAGGGTGCCCTTGGGGAAGCCGAAGAGGATCAGCTTGCCGTCGCGGTCGTAGAGGCTCGGGTAGGGGACCTTGTAGTCGGCCTCGAAGGCGAGCGCCTGCTGCTTGTTGGCGTCGCGGGTGTTGAGGCCGACGAAGGCCACGTCCTGGCCCTTGAGGTCGTTGGCGGCCTTGACGAAGTGGGGGGCCTCGGCGCGGCAGGGGCCGCACCAGGAGCCCCAGACGTTGAGGACGACGACCTTGCCCTTGAGGTCGGCGACGTCGAGCTTCTCGCCCTCCAGCGTCTCGCCGGCGATCGTGTGGATGCCGGTGCGCTCGCCCTTGGGGACGGTGGAGATGCCGCCCTTGCTGGTGACGAAGTTGGTGTTGCCGCCGCCGGAGGTGCCGTTGTCGTCGCCGCCGCAGGCGGAGAGCACGAGGGCGGCGGACAGCACGCCGACGGCGGCGAGGGCGCGTCGGGGGGCAGGACGGAGGCCACGGCTAAGGCTCATGTGAAAAGTTTCGCATGGGCGTTTGGGGGATCTTGGGCACCCCCCTACGTGCCCGTAACGCCCCTTGTCAAGATCGCCTAAGCGGCTGTGAGGTACGAGGCCCAGCCGCCGGCCGGCTTCTGGCCCACGTCGAGGGTGCGCAGCCGGGCGAGGATCGCCGGGTCCTGGACGTCCATCCAGTCCGTGAACTGGCGGAACGAGACGAGCCGGACGTCCTTCTTCCCGGCCATCGCCTTGATCGCCTCCTCGACGGCGTCCATGTAGATGCCGCCGTTCCACTGCTCGAAGTGGTTGCCGACGAAGAAGGGCGCGCGGTTGGTCTCGTACGCGCGCGTGAAGCCGCCGACCAGCGCGTCGGTGGCCTGCTTGCGCCAGCCGGGGTAGCGCGACGGCATGCCCTTGGTGCTGTTCCGGGACTGGTTGGCGAGGATGTTGTAGTCCATGGAGAGGACCTCGAAGGAGTGCCCGGGGAAGGGCACGGCCTGGAGCGGGAAGTCCCAGACGCCCTTGCGCTTGACGGGCCAGGTCTGGCGGCCTCCGGGGGAGCTGGCGTCGTAGCGCCAGCCGAGGCGCTTGGCGGTGGGCAGCAGGTTGTCCTGGCCGAGGAGGCAGGGGGTGCGGCCGCCGACGAGTTCCTTGGTGTAGTCGAAGGGCAGCGGGTCGAGGTCGGTCCAGCCGCTGTTGGTCTTCCACTCGGTGACGAACTTCACGGCCTGGTCGATCTCGCTCTGCCACTGGGCCGGGGTCCAGTTGCCGACCGAGCCGGAGCCGCCACAGAAGTGCCCGTTGAAGTGGGTGCCGATCTCGTGGCCGTCGAGCCAGGCCTGGCGGACGTGCTTGAGGGTGTCCTTGATGTGCTCGTCGGCGAGGTAGCCGATGTCGGAGGCGCCGACGCGGTTGTTCGGCGGCCGGTAGAGGTCCTTCTTGGACTCGGGCAGCAGGTAGATGCCGGAGAGGAAGAAGGTCATGGCCGCGTCGTGGTTGCGGGCCAGTTCGAGGAAGCGGGGGAAGAGGCCGTTGCCGACCTCGCCGGCGCCGTCCCAGGAGAAGACGACGAACTGGGGAGGGGTCTGGCCGGGTTCGAGCGGGACGGGGGCGTCGGGCTGGTGCGGCTGCTCGCCGGTGTCGGCGGTGGAACCGTCGCCGATGAGGCGGACCGCGTCCTTGGTCGGGGCCTGGGTCGCGGGGTCGGTACCGCCCGAGGGGGCTCCTCCCTTGGCCGGTCCGGAACTGCCCGTCTCGCCCTTGCCGTTGTCGCCGCACCCGGCGATCCCGAGCGCCGCCGCAGCTCCGACACCCGCTCCGAGGAGGCCCCTTCGACTGATCCCGCGCATGTCATCCCCATTCGCGCTGTTGTATGACCCGAAACATCATCCAAACCGACAATGAGTGAGATGCAGGGAGGAACACGGAGGTTCCGGTCACTCGCACAAAAATTTCAGGGCGGCCGGAGAGGAACTTCCTCCGACCGCCCTGACGATGTCCCGTCAAGCGCGCCTTGTCCAGTCGGCGCGGCCGCCGGACCGGGGGCCTACGCCCCGAAGGCCTTCTGGCTGCCCTTCACCGGCTTGGCCCCGGCCCGCAGGTGCACCGGCACCAGGTCGATCGCCGGCTCGCTGTACCCGACCGAGACGATCTTGTCGCCCCTGTACGTGAACGAGGTCAGCGAGGCCAGCGTGCACTGCCGGCGCCGCGGGTCGTGCCACAGCCGGCGCCGCTCCACGAAGGACCGCACGATCCAGATCGGCAGCTGGTGGCTGACCAGCACCGCCTCGTGGCCGCGCGCCGCGTCCTTCGCCGCGTCCAGCGCGCCCATCATCCGCACGACCTGCTCGATGTACGGCTCGCCCCAGGACGGCTGGAACGGGTTGGTGAGGTGCTTCCAGTTCGCCGGGCGGCGCAGCGCCCCGTCGCCGACGCCGAAGGTCTTGCCCTCGAAGACGTTCGCCGCCTCGATCAGCCGCTCGTCGGTGGCCAGGTCCAGGCCGTGCGCCTTGGCGATCGGCGCGGCCGTCTCCTGCGCCCGCTCCAGCGGGGAGGCGACGACGTGCGTGACGTCCCGCCCGGCCAGCGACTCGGCCACCCGGTCCGCCATCTTCCGGCCCAGCTCGGAGAGGTGATAGCCGGCCCGGCGCCCGTACAGCACGCCGTCCGGGTTGTGCACCTCGCCGTGGCGCATGAGGTGGACGACGGTGACGTCCCGCGGGTCCTTCGCGTCGTCGCTCATGCCGTGGCCTCCGCGGCGGCGCGGGCGGCGGCGGGCAGCGCGGCGGCGATCCGCTCGATCGCGCGCTCGTCGTGGGCGGCCGAGACGAACCACGACTCGAAGGCCGAGGGCGGCAGGTAGACGCCGTCCGCGAGCATCGAGTGGAAGAAGGCGTTGAAGCGGAAGGCCTCCTGCCGCTTCGCCTCGTCGTAGTTCCGCACCTCGTCGGCGGTGAAGAAGACCGAGAACATGTTGGACGCGGTCTGCAGCCGGTGCGCCACGCCCTCCTTGGCGAGCGCGCCGGTGACCAGCCCCTGGATCTCCTCCGAGACCGCGTTCACCTTCGCGTACGCGGCGTCGTCGAGCAGCCGCAGCTGCGCGAGGCCGGCGGCGGTGGCGATCGGGTTCCCGGAGAGGGTACCCGCCTGGTAGACGGGGCCGGCCGGGGCCAGGTGGGCCATGACGTCGGCGCGGCCGCCGAAGGCCGCGGCCGGGAAGCCGCCGCCCATGACCTTGCCGAAGGTCAGCAGGTCGGCCTTGACGCCGTCCACGCCGTACCAGCCGGCGCGGCTGGTGCGGAAGCCGGTCATGACCTCGTCGGAGATGTACAGCGCGCCGTTCTCCCGGCACAGGTCCGCGAGCCCCCGGTTGAAGCCCGGCAGCGGCGGGACGACGCCCATGTTGCCCGGCGAGGCCTCGGTGATCACGCAGGCGATCTCGCCCGGGTGCGCGGCGAACGCGGCCCGCACGGCCTCCAGGTCGTTGTACGGCAGCACGATCGTGTCGCCCGCCTGCGCGCCGGTCACGCCGGGCGTGTCGGGCAGGCCGAGGGTGGCGACGCCGGAGCCGGCGGCGGCGAGCAGCGCGTCCACGTGCCCGTGGTAGCAGCCGGCGAACTTGACGACCTTCGCGCGGCCGGTGAAGCCGCGGGCGAGCCGGATCGCGGACATCGTCGCCTCGGTGCCGGAGGAGACCAGGCGCACCTGCTCGACCGGCTCCACGCGGGCGACGATCTCCTCGGCGAGCGCGACCTCGCCCTCGCCGGGCGTGCCGAAGGAGGTGCCGCGGGCCACCGCGGCCTGCACGGCGGCGGTCACCTCGGGGTGGGCGTGGCCGAGAATCATCGGCCCCCAGGAGCAGACGAGGTCGACGTACTCGCGACCGTCCGCATCCGTGAGGTACGGACCGGTACCGGACACCATGAACCGGGGCGTACCGCCCACGGCCCGGAAGGCCCGCACCGGTGAGTTCACGCCGCCGGGCGTCACAAGGGAAGCGCGGTCGAAAAGCGTCTGTGAGACTGGGGCTTCGTATGAATACGACACAGTGATCCTGACCTGCGAGTACGACGTCTGGTACGGAGGGACGGTGTGGGCACCCTGTGCATCACGCCGGGGCGTCCTGCCTCCGCGTCTGCGAAACTGTGGCGGCAGGGACCTCATGGGGTTGGCTCACGCGATCCATGGTGTCAGAGGCCGCGGCGTTTCTTGCGGACAGGTGTTTCACCGCAGGAACGCGGGGGAGGTCACTGACACGATGATCGGGTTGCGCGGCGGGGTCGTGTTGCCGAGAAAAAGCAGTCGGGTGGAGATATGCATCGCGGTGGCGGACCGGGCGAGGGGACGGACGACCTGGGTCCTGAGCCTGTCCGGCGGGGGAGGCACCGGCGGCGGCGGGCCGAGGACCCGACCGCGCCGGACAATCGCGCGTCCCCGGAACATCCCCCGGCCGACCCGCCCCTCGGGAGCCGCAGCTTGGCGGTGACGTACAAGTACTTCGGCGCGCCCGACGGCGCCACGGCGGCCCGCGTCCCGATCTCGATGCGCCCGGAGGAGCTGGGCGGCGACGAGCTGGGCATGGGCGGCATGTTCTCCAAGATCAAGCCCGAGACGATAGCGGCGATGGTGCTCACCGGCATCCAGGGCCTGCCCCTCCACAAGGTCCCCCCGCTGGAGCTGGTCGTCCTGCACCCCGACTACGCCGTGGTGAAGCTCCCCACGACCGTCGTCGACCCGCTGCGCGCGATCGGCGAGGAGTCGGTCGGCGCCGCCGCCTTCATCTGGTCCACGGTCCCCGACCGCGGCGGCCCGCGCGACGCCTTCGACGTCTACCAGCTGCTCCACGAGTGGCAGGACTTCTCCGTCCGCCTCCACGAGGCCGGCCACCAGCCGTACTGCCTGGTCTGGCCCTGACGGCTGGCTCTCTCCGCGTTTCCGACCGTCATAGCGCATGAAATTAGGACGAATCGGATGTAATACACGGAGATTGGTTCGCAGAAGCACCGTCCGCCGCCGCACCGAGGAGGACCCCGTCGTGACCGGAGTACGAACGACCGCGCCCCGCATGCCCGGAGCCCGCGCCGCCACCGGCGAGCCCCTGCAGATCTCCGAGGTCGCCGCCCGCACGGAACTCCCCCTGCGCACCATCCGGCAGTACGAGGACTGCGGCCTCGTCGTCCCCTCGGCCGCCTCGCCGGGCGGCTTCCCCCTCTACACGGACGCCGACGTGGCCCGGCTGATGGTGATCCGCCGCATGCAGCCGCTCGGCTTCGGCCTCGACGAGACCCGCGAACTCCTCACCTCGGTCGACCGCCTCGCCGCCGACCTCCCCGGCACGGACGGCGAACTCGAACCGGCCGAACGCGAGCTCCTGCTCGCCCGCGTCCGCCGCTACGAGGAGGCCGCCGCCGCCCGCGTCGCCGACCTCCGCCTCCAGCTCGCCCGCGCCGAGGAGTTCGCCACCTCCCTCCGCTCCTGCCTCACGACCTGAACGGGCCTTGCCGCTGGTCCCGCATCCGGGCTCCGGGAGCCGGGAGCCGTGATCCCGGCGCACGGGATACGGAATCCCGGGGCGTGGAATCCCGTATCCGGAATCCCGGGGCGGGGGATCTCGGATCCGGAATCCCGGGGCGGGGGATCTCGGATCCGGAATCCCGGCCACGGGATCCCGTTCAGCCGCCCAAGGTCCCGGCCAGCGCGTGGAAGAAGCGGGCATAGGCGGCCGGGCTCGGCGGGATCTCGGGGTTCCACGGCACCAGCCGCGCCCCGGCCGGCAGCCGCTCCGGGCCCTCGGGCCGGCTCGCGTGGGCCCGGCTGTCGTAGAGGACCAGCGCCGGGGCGAGGGCGAGGGCCCGCTCCCAGCCGGTGGTCAGCCAGTTCGCGCCGGGCCCCGGGCCGGGGTCGAGCAGCCGCACCCCCAGCTCGGCCAGCCGCGCCAGCTCCGGCCAGGCCTCCGGGCGCGCCAGGTGCACCTGCTCGGCGCCGCCCCCGGAGAGCGCCAGCACCCCGCACCCGGCCCCGGCCGCCGCGGCCGCCGCCCTCACCGCCTCCTCCGCCTCCGCCGGCACGCCCGCGCCCGGCCCGGGGCCCTGCGCCCCCAGCGCCGCCCCCAGCTCCCCGAAGCGGCCGATGATCTCCGGCAGGCCCAGGTCGTTGCCGACGGAGAGCGCCACCAGCGGCACCCCGAGTCCCTCGGCGAGCTCCTCGTCCACGGCGTACGGGCTCTTCCCGTCGTACGTGACGTCCACCACCAGCTCCGGCCGCAGCTCCCGCAGCCGCTCCCCGTCCAGCGCCCGCCCCGGCCCGAGGTACGGCACCCCCGCCGCCGCGAGCCCGCCGTCCTTCGCCGGATCCGGTTCCGCCCCGTCGTGCCCGGAGCCGTAGACCGCGACCGGCGCCACCCCCAGATCGAGCAGGGCGGCCCCGGCCCGCACGTAGGCGACCACCCGCGCCGGCCGCCCCGGCGACCGCGCCTCCACTCCCCTGTCGTCCGCGAAACCCCATCCGCGCGCACCCGTTCCGGACATGCGGCTGCTCCCTCCCGGCCGGAATCTGCCTCCGCCGCCACCTTCGAACGGTTCCCCGTCCCGCACAAGAGGGCCTCCCGGGACGCCCCCGCCCGCCCCCCGCGGCCGGGACCTTGGTCCCGGGCCCCCTGCCGAAAGTCCCCCAGGGTGGTGTTAACTGAACGGGTCGGGAGGAAGCCGCAGGAATCGTCCGCGCCGCCGCGCCCGCACGCCCCCTGCCGGCGCGTGCGCCGCGCGCCGGCCCCTTCGCCCTGGAGTGAACGCCATGTCCGTGCCCGGCCAGTTCTCCGACCCCCGCGTCCTCACCCTCTTCGCCGTGCTCGCGGTCGCGACGGGCGTGTGGCTGGCGACGGGCCTGCGCGCCCGCGCCCGCCGGATCCGCTCGCTGACGCCGATGGACCGCGTCTGGCACCCGCAGGAGTCGGTGCCGCTGACCCCCGCGGAGGAGCTGGCCTTCGGCCAGGTCGTCTCCCGGCTCTCCCTCACCTCCGGCGGCCGCCTGCGCTGAGGCCCGAGCCCGCCGCACCGGCCGGGCGCTGTCGGAGGCGTGCCGTACGGTGCGCGCATGAGTGATCATCCCGACGGGTCCGTCACGGCGTCCGTCCGCCTCGAAGCCTGGTCCGGGACGGACGCGGGGCTGCTGCGCGCGCTGAACGCGCCGGAGCTGATGGAGCACCTGGGCGGCCCGGAGACCGAGGAGCAGCTGGCCCACCGCCACCGGCGGTACGTGGCCCTGAGCGCGGACACCACGGGGGCGGGCCGGATGTTCCGGGTCGTGCTGCTGCCCGACGGGCGGGACGCGGGCAGCATCGGCTTCTGGACGAGCGCGTGGCACGGCGAGCCGGTGTACGAGACGGGCTGGACGGTCCTGCCGGGCTTCCAGGGCCGCGGCGTCGCGACCCTGGCCACGCGCGCGGTGGCCGAGCGGGCCCGGGCCGCCGGCCTCCACCGCCACCTGCACGCCTTCCCTTCGGTCGCGAACGCCGCGTCGAACGCGGTGTGCCGCAAGGCGGGCTTCGAGCTGCTCGGCGAGGAGGACTTCGAGTACCCGCCGGGCCGCCCGATGCGCTGCAACGTCTGGCGGCTCGACCTGTGGGCTACCGCGGACCGGTGAGCGGCCGGACGAAGTGGAAGGCCGCGATGTCGAAGCGCTCGCGCAGGTAGAAGCGGTGGGCGCCGGTGCGGTGGGTGCCGGAGTCGAGGTTGAGCTCGTGGCAGCCGGCCGCGCGGGCGCGGTCCTCCAGGTGGGCGACGAGGGCGTGGCCGACGCCGGTGGAGCGGACGGCGGAGGCGGTCACCAGGTCGTCGACGTACAGCTTGCTGAGCGAGCTGGTGTTGAAGACGAGCCGCCAGCCGGCCACTCCGGCGCAGCGCCCGTCGTCGCCGTAGGCGGCCGTGAAGCGCAGGCCCTGCGCGTGGCCGCGCGCGTACACGTCCCGGAAGAGCTCGGGGGTGAGGTGCGGGCGCAGCTCGACGAGGACCGGCAGGAGATCGCTCTCCAGACGGGGGTCGCCGGGGTCGAGGTCGATGATCTTCATGGGGGGACGGTAGCCCAGCCGCGCGGGTACGCCGCGGGGGGTCGGCGGGGGAGGCCGGCGCGCACCGCGCCGGGGCCGGGAAATGCCTGGCCCGCCGTCGGGGCCCGGTGCGATCCTGTCCCCGTGAACGGACCGGAGATCCAGATCAGTTTCGCCCCCGGCCTCGCCGTCTTCGTCGCCGCCGAGCGGCGCTCGGGGCGCACGGCCGTGGTCACCGACGGCGTCTCCTCGCTGGGGCACGTCGTGGAGTCCCTCGGCGTGCCGCTCACCGAGGCCGGCCGGCTCCTGGTCGACGGCCGCCCGGTGGCTCCCGCGCACGTGCCGTCCGCCGGCGAGACCGTCGAGGTCGAGGACGTCGCCCGTCCGCAGCCCGTGCCCGGCGCGCCCCTCCGGTTCCTGCTCGACGTGCACCTGGGCACCCTGGCCCGGCGGCTGCGGCTGCTGGGCGTCGACGCCGCGTACGAGAACGAGGACATCGGCGACCCGGCGCTCGCCGCGCTCTCCGCCCGGGAGCGGCGGGTCATGCTCTCCCGCGACCGCGGGCTGCTGCGCCGCCGCGAGCTGTGGGCCGGGGCGTACGTGTACAGCGACCGGCCCGACGAGCAGCTCCGCGACGTGCTGGAGCGCTTCGCGCCGCGCCTCGCGCCCTGGACCCGCTGCACCGCCTGCAACGGCCTCCTCACGGACACCGGCAAGGACGAGGTGCGCGCGAGGCTGGAGCGGGGCACGGAGAAGACGTACGACGTCTTCGCCCGGTGCGAGGAGTGCGACCGGGTCTACTGGCGGGGCGCGCACCACGCCCGCCTGGAGGCCATCGTCGACGAGGCGGTGCGCGAGTTCGGCGCCGCGGCCCGGTAGCGGCTCAGGGCACCTTGGCGGTGCGGCTCAGGGCGTCTCGGCGGTGAGGTACCGCTGCACGGTCGGCGCCAGCCAGGCCACCACCTCGTCCCGGCTCATCCCGGCGGCCGGCGGCAGGCGGAGCACGTAGCGGGCGAGCGCCATGCCGAGGATCTGGGAGGCGACGAGCGCGGCCCGGGCGGGGGCCTCCTCGGGCTTCGGGCAGACGCCGAGGGTGACGGGGCCGAGCTGCGCCCCGAAGACCGCCCGCATGCGGGCGGCCCCGGCCTCGTTGGTGACGCCGACCCTGAGCAGTCCGGTGAGCACGTCGTCGCGCTCCCAGCGGTCGAGGAAGTGGTTCACCAGGACGGCCCCGACGTGCTTCGCGGGCAGCGCTCCCAGGGCGGGCAGGGCCAGGTCGATCTCGGAGGCGGCGGCGAACAGCCCCTCCTTGTTGCCGTAGTAGCGCATGACCATCGAGGGGTCGATCCCGGCGTCGCGGGCGATGGCGCGGATCGTGGCGCGCTCGTACCCGTCGGCGGCGAAGCGCTCGCGGGCGGCCTCCAGGATCGCGGCCCGGGTGGTGTCGGAGCGGCGTGCGGTCGTCATGCCCACAACTGTATGCCAACGGGTGTTGACACGTCGCGGAGAGTGACCCTACCGTTGCCAACAAGCGTAGGCCAACAAGTGTTGACCGATCGGAGGCAGCCATGCGCACCACCGACTCCCCCCAGGGCGACCCCACCCCCGCCGCCCTCGTCACCGACGTGGTCGTCGTCGGCGCCGGACCCACCGGGCTCCTGCTCGCCGGCGACCTCGCCGCCGCGGGCCTCGACGTCACCCTCGTCGAGCGCCGCCCCGCCGGCCGCTCCAACCTCACCCGCGCCTTCGGCGTGCACGCCCGCACCCTGGAGCTGCTCGACGCCCGCGGCCTGGCCGACGCCCTGGAGGCCACCGGCACCCCGCTCACCCGGATGCGGCTCTTCGGCCGCCTCTCCCTCGACCTCGGCCGCCTTCCCTCCCGCTTCGACCACCTCCTCATCACCCCGCAGTACGAGGTGGAGCGCCTCCTCGAACAGCGCGCGGCCGACGCCGGCGTCACCTTCCGCCACGACACCTCCCTGGACGCCCTCCGCCAGGACGCCGACGGTGTCACCGCCGAACTCACCGGCCCCGGCGGCACCCCCCTCACCCTCCGCGCCCGCCACCTCGTCGGCACCGACGGCCACCGCAGCACCGTCCGCACCGCCCTCGGACTGCCCTTCCCCGGCACCAGCGTCATCCGCTCGATCGTCCTCGCCGACGTCCGGCTCGCCGAGGAGCCCTCCGAGTCCCTCACCGTCAACGGCTCGGGCGACACCTTCGCCTTCCTCGCCCCCTTCGGCGACGGCTGGTACCGCGTCATGGGCTGGGACCGCACCCGCCAGGTCCCCGACGACGAACCCGTCGGCCTCGACGAGGTCCGCGACCTCGCCCGCCGCGCCCTGGGCACCGACCACGGCATGCACGACGCCCGCTGGATCTCCCGCTTCCACAGCGACGAGCGCCAGGTCCCCGCCTACCGCGTCGGCCGCGTCTTCCTCGCCGGCGACGCCGCCCACGTCCACTCCCCCGCCGGCGGCCAGGGCATGAACACCGGCCTCCAGGACGCCGCCAACCTCTCCTGGAAGCTCGCCGCCGTCCACCGCGGCGAGGCCCCCGACCCCGAGGCCCTCCTCGACAGCTACCAGACCGAGCGCCACCCCGTCGGCGCCATGGTCCTGCGCAGCAGCGGCGCCCTCGTCCGCCTCGCCATGGCCCACACCCCCGCCACCCGCGCCCTGCGCGCCGTCGCCGCCACCGTCCTCGGCGCGCTGCGCCCCGCCTCGGCCAAGGCCCTCGGCATGATCAGCGGCCTCGGCATCGCCTACGCCCCCGTCCCCGGCGGCGGCCGCGCGTCCGGGCGGCGCGCCCCCGACGTACCGCTCCGCGAGGGCCGGCTCCACGCGCTGCTCCGCGCGGGCGAGTTCGTCCTCATCGCCCCCGAGGGCGCCGCGCCGGCCCTGCCGTCCTTCGCCCCGACCACCGCGGCCCGCGTCGTCCGGGCCACCTGGACGGACCCCGCCCGCCGCACCACCGCCCTCGTCCGCCCGGACGGGTACGTGCTCTGGAGCGCCCGGTGACCCGCCCGTCCCCCTCAGAAGACGTACGGGTCCCCGGTGGCGAGCACCAGCACCCGGTGCCGGTCGTTGACGGGGTTCCGGTCGGCCCCGCCGGCCCGCCAGGCCGTGCTCACGTCGACCGTCAGCTCCTGCGGCCGGCCCACGGTCCGCAGGTCCAGCGCCAGCTCGCCCGCCGCCCCGCCGCCGGGCAGCGCGCCCGTCCGGCAGGACACCACCCGGGAGCTGCTCCACAGGCAGCCCGGCGGCAGCTCCTGGCCGCCCGCCATGGGGGTGGAGAAGGCCAGCCGGACGGTGGCGTCCACGACGTCGGAGGGACCGTGGTTCTCCGTCACCAGCCACACCCCGACCCGCCCGTCCCACAGGGACACGTGACCGTGGTGGGCCAGATCCGCCTCGCCCGCCACCCCGCCGGCCACCCCGCCGAGCGCGTCCCCGACCACATCCCCGGCCGCGTCGCCGACCGCCCCGGCGGTCGTCCCGGCACCCAGCACCACGAGCGCCGCGATCGCGGCCCCGAGCACACCCTTAGACATCGCACGCATAGGGCAAAAATACCCAGAGATCATCCCATCTTCTGACAATCCGTCAGCCCGCGTGTCCCCCATGACACCCTGCTCCCATGCAGACCGCCCGCTCCGTCGCCCTCTTCGTCGTCGCCGCCCTCTTCGAGATCGGCGGGGCCTGGCTCGTCTGGCAGGGCGTGCGCGAGCACCGCGGCTGGATCTGGGCGGGCGGAGGCGTCCTCGCCCTCGGCCTCTACGGCTTCGTCGCCACCCTCCAGCCCGACGCCGACTTCGGCCGCGTCCTCGCCGCCTACGGAGGCGTCTTCGTCGCCGGCTCGCTCGCCTGGGGCATCGTCGCCGACGGCTACCGCCCCGACCGCTGGGACGTCGTCGGCGCCCTCGTCTGCCTCGCCGGCATGGCCGTGATCATGTACGCCCCGCGCGGCCGCTGACCGCCGCCTATCCTGGCCCCCACACCGACCGACCACCTGTACGAGGAGCCTCCGCCATGTCCGCCCCCATCGCCGTCATCACCGGAGCGAGCAGCGGCATCGGCGCCGCCACGGCCCGGCAGCTGGCCGCCGCCGGCTACCGCGTGGTCCTCACCGCCCGGCGCAAGGACCGCATCGAGGCCCTCGCCGCCGAGATCACCGAGGCCGGCCACCAGGCCACCGCGTACGCCCTCGACGTGACCGACCGCGCCGCCGTCGACGAGTTCGCCGGCGCCTTCCGCACCCTCGCCGTCCTCGTCAACAACGCCGGCGGCGCCCTCGGGCTCGACCCCGTCGCCACCGGCGACCCCGAGGACTGGCGCCGCATGTACGACGTCAACGTCCTGGGCACCCTCCACATGACCCAGGCCCTGCTGCCCGCGCTCACCGCGAGCGGCGACGGCACGGTCGTCGTCCTCTCCTCCACGGCGGGCCACGCCACCTACGAGGGCGGCGCCGGCTACGTCGCCGCCAAGAACGGCGCCCGCGTCCTCGCCGAGACCCTCCGCCTGGAGATCGTCGGCACCCCCGTCCGCGTCATCGAGATCGCCCCCGGACTGGTCAAGACGGAGGAGTTCGCCACCACCCGGTTCCGCGGCGACACCGCCCGCGCCGCCAAGGTCTACGACGGCGTGGCCGCGCCCCTCACCGCCGACGACGTCGCCGACACCATTACCTGGGCCTGCACCCGCCCCCCGCACGTCAACATCGACCTCCTGGTCGTCCGCCCCCGGGCCCAGGCCTCCAACACCAAGCTCCACCGCGAGCCGTAGGCGCGCCGAGGGGGCCGGCGCATCCGCACCGGCCCCCTCCACGGGACGGCTCCGCTCCGGGCCCTCCGGCCCGACGGCCCTCCGGCCCGTCACCGTCACCCGTCACCCGTCAGCCCTTCACGCAGATGACCTGCTTGAGCTTGGCGACGACCTCGACGAGGTCGGTCTGCTGCTCGATGACCTTCTCGATCGGCTTGTAGGCGCCCGGGATCTCGTCCACGACGCCGGAGTCCTTGCGGCACTCCACGCCCCGCGTCTGCTCCTCCAGGTCCCGCGTCGAGAAGCGCTTCTTCGCCGCGCTCCGGCTCATCTTCCGGCCGGCGCCGTGCGAGGCCGAGTTGAAGGAGGCCGCGTTCCCGAGGCCCTTCACGATGTACGAGCCGGTACCCATCGAGCCCGGGATGATGCCGAACTCGCCGGAGCCGGCCCGGATCGCGCCCTTGCGGGTCACGAGCAGGTCCATCCCCTCGTACCGCTCCTCCGCCACGTAGTTGTGGTGGCAGGAGATCACCGGGTCGAAGGTCACCCTCGCCTTCCGGAACTCCCTGCGGACGACCTCCTGGAAGAGCGCCATCATGATCGCCCGGTTGTACTTCGCGTACTCCTGCGCCCAGAAGAGGTCGTGCCGGTAGGCGGCCATCTGGGGCGTCTGCGCCACGAAGACCGCGAGGTCCCGGTCGACCAGCCCCTGGTTGTGCGGCAGCTTCTGCGCCACCCCGATGTGGTGCTCGGCCAGCTCCTTGCCGATGTTCCGGGAACCCGAGTGCAGCATGAGCCACACCGAACCCGACGTGTCCACGCAGAGCTCCACGAAGTGGTTCCCCGCGCCGAGCGTCCCCATCTGCAGCGCCGCCCGTTCCCGGCGGAACTTCACCGCGTCCGCCACCCCGTCGAAGCGGGACCAGAAGTCGTCCCAGCCCGACGTCGGGAACTGGTACAGGCGCTTCGGGTCGACCTCCTCGCGGTGCATGCCGCGGCCGACCGGGATCGCCTGCTCGATCCTGGAGCGGAGGCGGGAGAGGTCGGCGGGAAGGTCGTTCGCCGTCAGGGAGGTCTTCACCGCGGACATGCCGCAGCCGATGTCGACGCCGACCGCCGCCGGGCAGACCGCGTCCTTCATGGCGATCACGGAACCGACCGTCGCGCCCTTGCCGTAGTGCACGTCCGGCATGACCGCGAGGCCCTTGATCCACGGCAGCGTCGCCACGTTCCGCAGCTGCTGCATCGCGCCGCCCTCCACCGTGGAAGGATCGGCCCACATCCGGATGGGCACCTGCGCACCCGGCACCTCTACGTACGACATACTTCCTCGATTCCCCCGAAAAGCCCGATAACGCAAAAACCGGAGCCAAAGCCCGTACAGGTGACGGCGGACCGGCATCAACGGCTGCGTGTGCGATAGACATTGTGTCCATCCGCCTTCAGGAGGCGGCAAACGGTTTTCGGGAAAGACTTCGGGAGAAGGGAGCCTGGGACGGTGCAGCGAAAGAGGTACTCACCCGGCCGCGTCCCCGGCACCCTCCTCGGCCTCGGCGCCGGTCTCGCCGTCGTGGCCGGCGCGCTGACCGGCTGCTCCGCGGCCGGCACCGCCGAGGACGTCACCGTCGACGCCAAGGCGGGCGCCGCGGCCGCGCCCGTCGCGCCGCCCGGCCGCTACCGCACCCTCTTCGAGCCGTGCGGCGCCGTCCCCCAGGCCACCCTGCGCGAGCTGCTCCCCGGGACCGCCGCCCTGGCCGACGCCGAACGTGCCGCGGCGCTCCGCGGCACGGCCGCCGTCACGTACGACACCGACCGCCGCGTCGGCTGCACCTGGACCGCGGACACCGAGGACGGCGCGCACCGCCTGGTGCTCGACGTGGAGCGGGTGGTCTCGTACGACCCGACGGTGAGCGACGCCGCGCGGGCGCAGGAGGTCTACACCCGCAAGCAGCTCGCGGCCGGGATCGCCGTACCGGTGACGCCGACCCCCACGCCCACCCCCCCGACGACGGCCCCGACGGGTCCGACGACCGCCCCGGCGACCGCCGGCGGCACGGCCCCCGGCACCACGCGGACCACGGCGGCGGAGGGCGGCACCACGCCCGCCGGCGCCCCGTCCTCGCCCACCGCCTCCGGCACCACGCCGCCCGGCGCGGACGCCCCGTCCGCGAACACCCCGTCGGCACCGGCGACGACCGGCCTGGAGCCCCGGCTGCTGGGCGGCCTCGGCGACATCGCGTTCGTCGGCGACACGCTCGGGAAGGCCGGCGGGAACGGCCACCAGCGGGTCGTGAGCGTGGTGTTCCGCACATCGAACGTCGTCGTGACCGTCGAGTACCGGCAGCGCACGTCGGCCGCCGCGGCGGCCCCGGACAGCAAGGAACTGCAGGACAGGGCGCAGAACCTGGCCCGGCTGCTGGCCGACCGGCTGGAGGAGTAGCCCGCCGCCGGGGGCTCCCGCGCGCCCCCCGGGCGTCGGGGGGACCACGTAACGTGTCGGCGTACCCAGGGCCGCCAGGGCCGCCGACCGGCGCCGGCCGTACGACAAGCGACTGAAGGAACCATGCAGCGATCAGCTCCGCGACTCACCCGCATTCTCGCCGCCGCAGCCGTCCCGGTGATGCTCGTCGTCGCCGGCTGCTCCTCGGACTCGGGCAGCGGCGGCGGCAAGGGGGCCGCCGAGGCCGGCGGGGCGCAGGGCGGGACGACCGCGAGCGCGAGCGCGTCGGCGACCCCGTCCCCGACGCCGACGGTCGAGCCGGCGAAGTTCGCGAAGCTGCCGACGGCGTGCAAGGCGATCACGGCGAAGACCACCGCCTCGCTGGTGCCCAAGGCGAAGAACGAGAACGGCACGGCGGCGGCCTCCACGGACCTCGCCCACCGCAGCGGCTGCTCCTGGAACGGCCTGGACGACAAGGGCGTCAAGGGCTCGCAGTACCGCTGGCTCGACGTGTCGTTCTACCGGTACGACTCCGAGGTCTCCCTCGGCAGCGGCCAGGAGCGGGCCCGGGAGAACTTCGCCAAGGAGCTCGGCAAGGTCCAGGCCACCACGGGCGCGAAGACGCTGAGCACCGCGCCGGTGGCCGGCGTCGGCGACGAGGCGAAGATCGTCACGTACACCGTCAACAAGACCGGCGAGGACTTCCCCTACGCGTCGATCGTCGCGCGCAGCGGCAACGTGCTGGTGCTGCTGTCCTACAACGGCGCCGGGTACGCGGGCGCGCCCGTGCCGCGGGCCAAGACGATCGTCGAGGGCGCGACGAAGGCGGCGAAGGAAGCGGTCGCCTCGGTGGCCGCCGCGAACAAGTAGGCGTACCCGCCGATCGGTGCGGCCAACCCCCGTCGGGCGCACGGGTAGTGACACAAATCAACACAGACAGGCGCGTCCGAGCGGAGCCCGTCCCTCCCCAGGGGGCCGGGCTTCGCTCATGTGTGCCACCCTGGGGCCCGCGAGACGTCGAATCACGGGAGGGGATCGCGGGTGGCCGCGATGGAGCTGACACGCACACACCGCATACTCATCGGGCTCGTCATCGGCGGCGCGGTGATCATCGCGGGGATCGGTTTCGCGGGTTCGTACGCGGCCGTGCGCGAGCTTGCCGTGCACAAGGGCTTCGGCACGTTCTCGTACTTCTTCCCGATCGGCATCGACGCGGGCATCTGTGTGCTGCTCGCCCTGGACCTGCTGCTGACGTGGCTGCGGATCCCGTTCCCGCTGCTGCGGCAGACGGCGTGGATCCTGACGGCCGCGACGATCGCGTTCAACGGCGCGGCCGCGTGGCCGGACCCGCTGGGCGTGGGCATGCACGCGGTCATCCCGGTGCTGTTCGTGGTGGCGGTCGAGGCCGCGCGGCACGCGGTGGGCCGGATCGCGGACATCACCGCGGACAAGCACATGGAGGGGGTGCGGCTGACCCGCTGGCTGCTGTCGCCGGTGCCGACGTTCCGGCTGTGGCGGCGGATGAAGCTGTGGGAGCTGCGCTCGTACGACCAGGTGATCAAGCTGGAACAGGAGCGGCTGATCTACCAGGCCCGGCTCCAGGCCCGTTTCGGGCGCGGCTGGCGGCGCAAGGCCCCGGTGGAGGCGCTGATGCCGCTCCGCCTGGCCCGGTACGGAGTCCCCCTCGCGGAGACGGCCCCTGCGGGACTGGCGGCGGCCGGCATCGACCCGGTCCTCCTCCCCCCGAACCCGGCCCAGGCCCAGCTCCCGGCGCAGGCCCCGCAGCCGCAGCCGCCGGTCGTGGTCCAGGCTCCGGCGCAGGTCCTCCAGGAACTCCCGGCGGCCCACCCCGCCCCGGAGCAGCAGCCGGTTCAGGGTCCCGCCCCGGCTCCGCGGCAGGCACGTGCGCAGGCGCAGGAGCCCGCGCACCCGAACCACGAGAGCCCGTGGTTCGACACCCCGCAGGTCACCCCGGAGGGGTACGGCGGCTCGTACACCGCGCAGGCGGCGGAGCAGGCCGTGGAACAGGCCCCGGAGCAGGTCCCGCAGGAGGCTGCCGAGGGCGTGCCCGGAGACGTCCCGGCGCCGGAGTCCGAGGCGGCGCGCCCGGAGCTGTTCGGGGTGCTCCAGCAGCCCGACCCGCTCCAGCCGCCCGACCCGCAGATGGAGGAGTTCCGGGAGATCGCCTACAAGGTGACGTACGGCTTCGTGCAGGAGCACGAGCGGTTCCCGACCCCGTTCGAGCTGGATCAGCTGGTGGCGCAGGCGTACGGCTTCCCGCAGCTGCCGGAGCCCCAGTCCGACCTGCTCCAGCTGGTCACCCCGGAGGTGCAGGAGCGCGTCCGCGAGGAGATGCAGGAGTTCGACCCCTCCTGACCCGCGCACCACGCGCGCAAGCCGAAGGGCCGCTCCCCCTCGCGGGGAGCGGCCCTTCGGCTTGCGCGTCAGGTCACGCGCCGAGCAGCTTGCGCACCCGGTCCGCGCCGACGGCGAGGAGCAGGGTGGGCAGGCGGGGGCCCGTCTCGCGGCTCACGAGGAGCTTGTAGAGGAGGGCGAAGAAGGAGCGCTGGGCGACCTTCAGCTCGGGGGTGGGCTTCGCCTCGGGGGTGAGGCCCGCCATGACCTTCGGAACGCCGTAGACGAGCGTGGTCAGGCCGTCGAGGGACCAGTGGCTGTCCAGGCCCTCCAGGAGGAGGCGCAGGGACTCGCGGCCCTCGTCGTCCAGGCTGCCGAGGAGCTCGGTGTCGGGCTCCTCGCGGACGATGGTGCGCTGGTCGGCCGGGACCTGGGTGGTGATCCAGTTCTCGGCGCGGTCGAGGCGCGGCCGGACCTCGTCCAGCGAGGTGACCGGGGACTCCGGGTCCAGGTCGGTCAGGATCCGGAGAGTCTGCTCGTCGTGGCCGGCGGTGATGTCGACGACGGAGGCCAGCGTGCGGTACGGCAGCGGGCGCGGCGTGCGCGGCAGCTCGCCGGCGGCGGTGCGGGCGGCCCGCGCGTGGGCGGCGGCGTCGGCGGGCAGCACCGTGCCGTCGGCGACCTTGGCCTCCAGCTTGTCCCACTCGTCGTACAGCCGCTGGATCTCCTGGTCGAAGGCGATCTTGAAGGACTGGTTGGGCTTGCGGCGGGCGTAGAGCCAGCGGAGCAGCTGCGGCTCCATGATCTCCAGGGCGTCGGCCGCGGTGGGCACGCCGCCCTTGGAGGAGGACATCTTGGCCATGCCGCTGATGCCGACGAAGGCGTACATGGGGCCGATGGGCTGGACGCCGTCGAAGAGGGTGACGATCTGGCCGCCGACCTGGAAGGACGAGCCCGGGGAGGAGTGGTCGACGCCGGAGGGCTCGAAGATGACGCCCTCGTAGGCCCAGCGCATGGGCCAGTCGACCTTCCACACAAGCTTGCCGCGGTTGAACTCGCTGAGCTTGACGGTCTCGGCGAAGCCGCAGGCGGAGCAGGTGTAGCTCAGCTCGGTGGTCTCGTCGTCGTAGGAGGTGACGGTGGTGAGGTCCTTCTCGCACTGCCCGCAGTAGGGCTTGTACGGGAAGTATCCGGCGCCGCCGCCGGAGCCGTCGTCCTCGCCGGCCGCGCCGGAGCCCTCGGCGGCCTCCAGCTCGGCCTCGTCGACCGGCTTCTGGGACTGCTTCTTGGGGGCCTTCTTCGTCCGGTACTGGTCGAGGATGGCGTCGATGTCGCCGCGGCGGCGCATGGCGTGCAGGATCTGCTCGCGGTAGGCGCCGGAGGTGTACTGCTCGGTCTGGCTGATCGGGTCGTACTCGACGCCCAGCTCGGCCAGGGCCTCGACCATCGCGGCCTTGAAGTGCTCGGCCCAGTTGGCGTGGGGCGAGCCGGCGGGGGCGGGGACGGAGGTCAGCGGCTTGCCGATGTGCTCGGCCCAGGACTCGTCGATGCCCTCGACGCCGTTCGGCACCTTGCGGTAGCGGTCGTAGTCGTCCCACGAGATGAGGTGGCGGACGGTGTACCCGCGGCGGCGGATCTCGTCGGCGACCAGGTGCGGGGTCATGACCTCGCGCAGGTTGCCGAGGTGGATCGGGCCGGAGGGGGAGAGGCCGGAGGCGACGACGACCGGTTTGCCAGGCGCACGTCGCTCCGACTCGGTGATGACCTCGTCCGCGAAACGGGAGACCCAGTCGGTCTCGGTGCTGCTCTGAGCCACGGTCGGTACGTCCTTCTTTCCAGATCCTCGCGGGAGATCCCCGGAGTCTTCAAAGCCCTACGTCAGCCATTGTCCCAGACGGAACCGGGCACTTTGAGGTTGTCCACAGGCGGGATTCTCCTCGGGCGCTACTTGTCCACAGCCGGGGAAGGGCCGGGGAAACACGTTGCCCACCCATGGGACACTTGACAAGCGATATAGACCACCGGGACACCCGGACACGACACAACAGGAACGGAAGCTCATGGCCTCGGTCCCTTCCCTCGCTTCGACCGTGCAGCAGCGCCTCGCGGAAGGCCTCTCGGCAGCCCTGCCGGAGGCCGGTGCCGCCGACCCGCTGCTGCGACGAAGCGACCGGGCCGACTTCCAGGCCAACGGCATCCTGGCGCTGGCCAAGAAGCTCAAGGGCAACCCGCGCGAGCTGGCGACCAAGGTCGTCGAGTCGATCCCCGCGAACGACGTGCTGAAGGAGATCGAGGTCTCCGGCCCCGGCTTCCTGAACATCACCGTGTCGGACGCGGCGATCGTGGAGACCCTCGCGGCCCGCGCCGCGGACGCGCGCCTCGGCGTGCCGCTGAACGGCTCGGCGGGCACCACGGTCATCGACTACGCCCAGCCGAACGTGGCGAAGGAGATGCACGTCGGCCACCTCCGGTCCGCCGTGATCGGCGCGGCGATGGTGGAGATCCTGGAGTTCACGGGCGAGACCGTGATCCGCCGGCACCACATCGGCGACTGGGGCACCCAGTTCGGCATGCTCATCCAGTACCTGATCGAGCACCCGCACGAGCTGGACCACGAGGGCGAGGGCGCGGAGGTCTCCGGCGAGGAGGCCATGTCGAACCTGAACCGGCTGTACAAGGCGTCCCGCGCGCTGTTCGACACGGACGAGGAGTTCAAGACCCGGGCACGCGCCCGCGTGGTGGACCTCCAGGCCGGTGACGAGGAGACCCTCGCCCTGTGGCAGCGGTTCGTCGACGAGTCGAAGATCTACTTCTACTCGGTCTTCGACAAGCTCGACATGGACATCCGCGACCCCGACGTCGTCGGTGAGTCCGGGTACAACGACATGCTCCAGGAGACCTGCCGGATCCTCGAGGAGTCGGGCGTCGCGGTCCGCTCCGAGGGCGCGCTGTGCGTCTTCTTCGACGACGTCAAGGGCCCGGACGGCAACCCGGTCCCGCTGATCGTCCAGAAGTCCGACGGCGGTTTCGGCTACGCGGCGACGGACCTGTCCGCCATCCGCGACCGGGTGCGGAACCTGAAGGCGACCTCGCTGCTCTACGTGGTGGACGCCCGCCAGTCGCTGCACTTCAAGATGGTCTTCGAGACGGCCCGCCGGGCCGGCTGGCTGAACGACGAGGTGAAGGCCGTTCAGCTGGCCTTCGGCACGGTCCTCGGCAAGGACGGCAAGCCCTTCAAGACCCGTGAGGGCGAGACGGTCCGGCTGGTGGACCTGCTGGACGAGGCGATCGACCGGGCCTCGGCCGTGGTCCGCGAGAAGGCCCAGGACCTCACCGAGGAGGAGATCGCCGAGCGGGGCGCCCAGGTGGGCATCGGCGCGGTGAAGTACGCGGACCTGTCGACCTCGGCGGCCCGCGACTACAAGTTCGACCTGGACCAGATGGTCTCGCTCAACGGCGACACGTCCGTGTACCTCCAGTACGCGTACGCCCGTATCCAGTCGATCCTGCGGAAGGCCGGCGACGCGAAGCCGACCGCCCACCCGGAGCTGGAGCTGGCGCCGTCCGAGCGGGCCCTCGGCCTGCACCTGGACGGCTTCGGCGAGGCGATCGAGGAGACCGCCGCGGAGTACGCGCCGCACAAGCTGGCCGCGTACCTCTACCAGGTGGCCTCGCTCTACACGACGTTCTACTCGGAGTGCCCGGTCCTCAAGGCGGACACCCCGGCGCAGGTGGAGAACCGCCTCTTCCTCTGCGACCTGACGGCCCGCACGCTCCACCAGGGCATGGCCCTGCTCGGCATCCGGACGCCCGAGCGCCTCTGACGCCGCCGGGGCGGGTGGGTCACTGAGCGACCCACTCGCCCTTGTCGGGCCAGTAGCCGTAGACCGTGCGGCCCTCGATGGCGTGCGTGCGGAACGGCTCCCCGCCGTCGTCGATCCGCAGCGTCCCCTTCCGGTCCCCGGTGCTCCACTCCAGCTCCAGGTACCAGGCGACGGCGTGCTCCTCGGTGTGGACGTCGAGGTTGAGGACCTCCGCGTCCCCGGTGGCGACCCGGTACGGGAAGTCCTTCGCCGGCACGACCCGGTCCCCGTCCTGCCCGGCGACCGCCTTCACGTACGGCCGGGGCGCGTCGAGGTCGACGTCGAAGGTCTGCGGGGTGATCCCGCTGCCGCAGCCGTCGCCCATCGAGTACGCGGTCAGCTCCGGCGGCCGGTCGCGCTCGACGACCCGGACGCGCAGCCGCGAGAGCACGACCGGCTCCCGGGTGCGGCCGGTGACGGTGACCTGGAGCTGCATGTGCCCGCCGTCGATCCCGCCGAGCGCACGGGCCCACGGGCGGGAGTCCTGCGGCGGGGGCGGGGGCGGCACGTGCTGCGGCTTCTGGTCGAGGACGTAGTACTGCCCGCAGGGCTCGGCCCAGTTGTACGAGCTGATGCCGGCGTTCAGCGGAGCGGGCGCCGCGGTCGCGCCGGAGCCGCCGCGCGGCGGCTCCTTCTCCCCGTCCCTCCCCACGAGGTAGGCCCCGGGCACGGCGAGGGCGACGACGGCCACGGCGGCGAAGGCCCACCGGAACCGCGCCCACGACCCCCCGGCGACCGCCGGCCCGCCCGAACCGGTCACCACCACGACGGTCTCCCCGGCCCCCACGGCCTCGCCGGACCGACCGGCCTCGCCGGACCGACCGGCCTCGTCCGACCGACCGGCCTCGTCCGACCGACCGGTCTCGACGGGCCGACCGGTCTCGACGGCGGGCCCCACCGGCGAACCCGTCCCCGCCTCGCCGCTCCGCCCGCGGGACTCGTCGGCGACGATCCAGGCGCGGTGCAGCTCGACCAGCTCCTCCCGCGTGGCCCCGCACAGCCGCCCGAGCCGTTCCACGGGGGCGAAGTCGGTCGGGACGGCGTCGCCGTTGCAGTACCGGTGGAGGGTGGAGGTGCTGACGTGGAGCCGCTTGGCGAGCGCCCCGTAACTGAGCCCCGAGCGCTCCTTCAGCCTCCGCAGCAGCCCGGCGAGCCGGTCCCCGGTGTCCATCCGTCGCTCCCCCGTCGCTGGTCGGCGTCCCAGGAACGCGTTCCGGGCGACGTACGTCTCCCCAGGTCACAGGGGGTGGAAGCGTTCCAGCGTTCCTCATTGTCCCGTGTCGGTCGACACCGGGTCACACCGGCTCGCAGCATGGGGCCATGCCGAACAGCCGCGTCACCGACGCCCTGGCACTGACGGTGCTGATCGTCTGCACCGCGATCGTCCTGACCCTGATCGACGGCCGCTGACCGCCGCCGCCCGCCCTTTCCACCCACGGGGGAACCACCATGCGCCTGTCCGTCCGCACCCTCGCCCTGCCCGCCGCCGCCCTGGCCGCGGCCCTCACCCTCACGGCCTGCCAGTCGTCGTCCGACCCGGACGCGGCCCCGGCTCCGACGTCCGCGTCGCCCCGGCAGACCACCGCCGCCACCCCGACCGCACCGGCCGCACCGGCCGCACCGGCCGCACCGACGACGACCGCCCCGGACCCGGCGCCGACCACCGCCCCGGCGACGACGCCGGCCACGAAGCCCCCGAAGAAGACCACGGCACCGACCCCCGCCGACAACGGCAGCAACGGCAGCAACGGCGACGACACCGCCCCCACCCCCTGCACCGCCAAGGACGTGAAGGTCGTGGCGAGCAAGGTCAGCCGCCCGATCAACCACCTGGCGCTGACCGTCACGAACGTCGGCGGCCGTCCCTGCGACGCCGTGGGCGCGCCCCTCGTCGGCTTCGACCACAGCCAGGCCCCCATCAGGATCGTGGAGGAGAGCAAGCCGCAGGCCGTGGTGACGCTGGCGCCCGGCGAGTCGGCCTACGCGTCCCTGATCCTGACGGGAGAGCCCGGCGGGGACACCCACGGCACGACCGTCCGCACGGTCAAGGTGAACCTGACCGCGGACAGCATGGTGACGGTGCCGGCGCCGGAGGGCACGTACGTGGACGACGGCGCCGCCGTCTCGTACTGGCAGCGGGAGCTGGCCGACGCCCTCCAGTACTAGGCCGCCTCCGCCGGTACGGACCGGCCCGGACCGGAGCGCGCCGCTACCGGTTGATCGGGTACGACGTCCGCCCGGACGCCTCGTCGATCTCCGTGTGCGCCTTCTGCAGGAGCTGCGAGGCCAGGTCCATCAGGGCGCGCGCCCCGGCGATCTCCTCGCCGACCCGCAGCTGTTCCGGATCGGAGGGGTGACGGTGGGCGGTGCCGTGGGCGCGGAACTCGGAGCCGTCCGAGAGCCGCACCATGGCCGCCGCCCGCGTCCGATCGCCCTCCTCCTTGAACTCCATGTCGACGTGCCATCCGACGAGCGTGTTCATCATGAGGACCACCTCCGGGGAGGTACCTGTCGGGTACCTCTCCAGGGTGCGCCGCCGGGCGGTCAGCGGCGAGCCGGCCCGAGCATCCGCGCCGCCTCGGTGGCCCAGTAGGTGAGGATCATCCGCGCGCCGGCACGGCGGATGCCGGTGAGGGTCTCCAGGATCGCCTTGTCGCGGTCGATCCAGCCCTTCTCCGCGGCGGCCTCGACCATCGCGTACTCACCGCTGATCTGGTACGCGGCGACCGGCACGTCCACGGCCTCGGCGACCTTCGCGAGCACGTCCAGGTAGGGGCCGGCCGGCTTCACCATCACCATGTCCGCGCCCTCCTCCAGGTCCAGCGCCAGCTCGCGCATCGACTCGCGGAGGTTGGCCGGGTCCTGCTGGTAGGTCTTGCGGTCGCCCTTGAGCGAGGAGCCGACGGCCTCGCGGAAGGGGCCGTAGAAGGCGGAGGAGTACTTCGCGGTGTACGCGAGGATCGCCACGTCCTCCTTGCCGATGGTGTCCAGGGCGTCGCGGACCACGCCGACCTGGCCGTCCATCATCCCGGAGGGGCCGACGACGTGGACGCCGGCGTCGGCCTGGACCTGCGCCATCTCGGCGTACCGCTCCAGGGTGGCGTCGTTGTCGACCCGCCCGTCCTCGTCGAGGACGCCGCAGTGGCCGTGGTCGGTGAACTCGTCCAGACACAGGTCGGACATGACGATGAGGTCGTCGCCGACCTCGGCCCGCACGTCGCGGATCGCGAGCTGGAGGATGCCGTCCGGGTCGGTCCCGGCCGTGCCGAGCCCGTCCTTCTTCGCCTCGTCGGGCACGCCGAAGAGCATGATCCCGGAGACCCCGGCCTCCAGCGCCTCCACGGCGGCGCGCCGCAGGGTGTCCCGCGTGTGCTGGACGACGCCGGGCATCGCGCCGATCGGCACCGGCTCGCTCACGCCCTCGCGGACGAAGGCGGGCAGGATCAGGTCGGCCGGGTCGAGCCGGGTCTCGGCGACCATCCGCCGCATGGCGGGCGTCGTCCGCAGCCGCCGCGGCCGCGCCCCCGGAAAGCTTCCATACGAGTTCATACGTGCGAGGCTACGCCCGCCCCGCGCCCCCACTTACCGACACCCTGTTGCCGCCGCGCGACACGACGGCGCGGGCCCCCGGAGGGGACCCGCGCCGGAAAGGGGCGAGGAAGGCGCCGCGTTACGTCGTCCGGCGGCGCCGCGCGCCCGGCCGCCGCTCGCTCGGCCGCGTCACGGGGTCGCCCGCCTCCAGCGCCGCCTCGCGCCGCCGCATGCCGAACTCCGCCAGCGCCTCGGCCAGCTTGTGCACGGACGGCTCGGGCGACAGGACGTCGACCCGCAGCCCGTGCTCCTCCGCCGTCTTGGCCGTCGCCGGCCCGATACAGGCGATGACGGTCACGTTGTGCGGCTTGCCGGCGATGCCGACCAGGTTCCGCACGGTCGACGACGAGGTGAAGAGCACCGCGTCGAAGCCGCCGCCCTTGATCGCCTCGCGGGTGTCCGCCGGCGGCGGCGACGCGCGCACGGTCCGGTAGGCGGTGACGTCGTCGACCTCCCAGCCCAGCTCGATCAGGCCCGCGACCAGCGTCTCGGTCGCGATGTCGGCCCGCGGCAGGAAGACGCGGTCGATCGGGTCGAAGACCGGGTCGTACGGCGGCCAGTCCTCCAGGAGCCCCGCGGCGGACTGCTCGCCGCTCGGCACCAGGTCCGGCTTCACGCCGAAGTCGACCAGGGCGGCGGCGGTCTGCTCGCCCACCGCGGCGACCTTGATCCCGGCGAAGGCGCGGGCGTCGAGCCCGTACTCCTCGAACTTCTCGCGCACGGCCTTGACCGCGTTGACCGAGGTGAAGGCGATCCACTCGTAGCGTCCGGTGACCAGCCCCTTCACGGCCCGCTCCATCTGCTGCGGGGTCCGGGGCGGCTCGACCGCGATGGTCGGCACCTCGTGCGGCACGGCGCCGTACGAGCGCAGCTGGTCGGAGAGCGACGCGGCCTGCTCCTTGGTGCGCGGCACGAGCACCCGCCAGCCGAAGAGCGGCTTGGACTCGAACCACGAGAGCTGGTCGCGCTGCGCCGGGGCGCTGCGCTCGCCGACCACGGCTATCACCGGCCGGTGGCCCTCGGGAGAGGGGAGCACCTTGCCCTGCTTGAAGACCTGGGCGATCGTGCCGAGGGTGGCGTTCCACGTCCGCTGGCGCGTGGTGGTGCCCGCGATGGTGACGGTGAGCGGGGTGTCCGGCTTGCGGCCCGCGGCCACCAGTTCGCCGGCGGCCGCGGCCACCGAGTCGAGCGAGGTGGACACGACGACGGTGCCGTCGGAGGCGCCGACCTCGGCCCAGCAGCGGTCGTCGGCGGTCCGCGCGTCGACGAAGCGGACGTCGGTGCCCTGCTCGTCGCGGAGCGGCACGCCGGCGTACGCGGGAACGCCGACCACGTTCGCGACGCCGGGGACGACCTCGAAGGGGATGCCCTCGGCGGCGCAGGCGAGCATCTCGGCGCCCGCGTTGCCGTCGAGGCCGGGGTCGCCGGTCACCGCACGGACGACCCGCCTGCCGCCGCGCGCGGCCTCCATGACAAGATTGGCCGCATCCCTCAACACGGGGACGCCGGCGGCTGTTGACGCCTCGTCAACAACCGTCAGCTCAGGCGTGCTCACGCCCGCGCGCGCATGGCCGCGGACGACCTCCAGGACCTCCGGCTCGGCGATCAGGACGTCCGCTCCCGCGAGGGCCTCGACGGCCCGGAGGGTCAGGAGTCCGGGGTCGCCTGGGCCTGCGCCGAGGAAGGTGACGTGGCCGTGGCCCGCGAAGACGGGGGACAGGGGGCTGGTGGTCGGGCTGGTGGGGCTCAAGGTCGCTCCCCCATAAGACCGGCCGCACCCTTGGCGAGCATCTCGTCCGCGAGTTCGCGTCCGAGCGCCGCCGCCTCGTCGTACGAGGTGGGTACGGGACCGGTGGTGGACAGCTGCACCAGCGTCGAGCCGTCGGTGGTGCCGACGACGCCGCGCAGGCGCATTTCGGTGACAGCCTGCCCGTGACCGGGACCGTCGGCGAGGATGTCGGCGAGCGCGCCCACGGGTGCGCTGCAGCCGGCCTCGAGGGCGGCGAGCAGGGATCGCTCAGCGGTCACGGCGGCCCGCGTCCGCGGGTCGTCGAGAGCGGAGAGCGCGGCGACGAGGTCGGAGTTCGACGCCGGGCATTCGACGGCCAGGGCACCCTGGCCGGGGGCGGGCAGGACGGAGTCGACCGGCAGGTGCTCGGCCGACAGGCCGCCGAGGAGTTCCTCGGTGCCGCCGATGCGGTTGAGTCCGGCCGCGGCGAGGACGACGGCGTCGAGCTCGCCCGTGCGGACGTAGCCGACGCGGGTGTCGACGTTGCCGCGGATCGGGACGCAGGTCAGGTCGAGGCCGTGGCTGCGGGCGTACGCGTGCAGCTGGGCCGTCCGGCGCGGCGAGCCGGTGCCGACGCGGGCGCCCTTCGGGAGCCGGTCGAGGGAGAGCCCCTCGCCCGCGATGAGGACGTCGCGCGGGTCCTCGCGCTTCGGGATCGCGGCCAGCACCAGCTCGGGGTGCTGGGCGGTCGGCAGGTCCTTCAGGGAGTGGACGGCGAAGTCGACCTCGCCGGCGAGCAGCGCGTCGCGCAGCGCGGCGACGAAGACGCCGGTGCCGCCGATCTGCGCGAGGTGCTCACGGGAGGTGTCCCCGTACGTGGTGATCTCCACGAGCTCGACGGGCCGGCCGGTCAGCTGCCGGACCGCGTCGGCCACGTGCCCGGACTGGGCCATGGCGAGCTTGCTGCGCCTGGTCCCGAGCCTCAGTGCCCTCTCGGTCATACTCGCCCTCGGTTCTTGACGTCGGCGTCATTCAGGTCGGCCCGGGAGACGGAAGCCACCGTCTGCGGGTCGAGGTCGAAGAGTGTCCGCAGCGCGTCGGCGTACCCGGCGCCGCCGGGCTCGCTGGCCAGCTGCTTGACCCGCACGGTCGGCGCGTGCAGGAGCTTGTCGACGACGCGGCGCACGGTCTGGGTGATCTCGGCGCGCTGCTTGTCGTCGAGGCCGGGGAGGCGGCCTTCCAGGCGGGCGACCTCGCTGGCCACCACGTCGGCGGCCATGGTGCGCAGGGCGACCACGGTCGGGGTGATGTGGGCGGCGCGCTGGGCGGCGCCGAAGGCGGCGACCTCGTCGGAGACGAGGGCGCGGACCTGGTCGACGTCGGCGGCCATGGGGGCGTCGGCGGAGGCGTCGGCCAGCGACTCGATGTCGACCAGCCGGACGCCGGGGATCCGGTGGGCGGCGGCGTCGATGTCGCGGGGCATCGCGAGGTCGAGCAGGTACAGGGGCTCGTCGCGGCCCTCGGCGGCGGCCTCGACGGCGTCGCCGGTGAGGACGAGTCCGGTGGCCCCGGTGCAGGAGACGACGACGTCCGCCCGGCCCAGTTCGTCGCCGACGGCAACCATCTCGGCCGCGCGTGCGGCCACCCCCGTGCCTCCGGGCTCGGTGAGGATCTCGGCGAGCCGCTCGGCGCGGGCGAGGGTGCGGTTGGCGATGACGATCTCGGCCACTCCGGCGCGGGCGAGGGTGGCGGCGGCCAGCGACGACATGGAGCCGGCGCCGATGACGAGCGCGCGCTTGCCGCGCGCCCAGCTCCCGACCTCGGCGTCCTGGGCGAGCTGCTCCAGGCCGAAGGTGACGAGGGACTGCCCGGCCCGGTCGATGCCGGTCTCGCTGTGGGCGCGCTTGCCGACCCGCAGGGCCTGCTGGAAGAGGTCGTTGAGGAGCCGGCCGGCGGTGTGCAGGTCCTGGCCGAGGGCGAGGGCGTCCTTGATCTGGCCGAGGATCTGGCCCTCGCCGACGACCATGGAGTCCAGGCCGCAGGCCACCGAGAAGAGGTGGTGGACGGCCCGGTCCTCGTAGTGCACGTAGAGGTAGGGGGTGAGCTCGTCCAGGCCGACGCCGCTGTGCTGGGCGAGGAGCGTGGACAGCTCGGCGACGCCCGCGTGGAACTTGTCCACGTCGGCGTAGAGCTCGATGCGGTTGCAGGTGGCCAGGACGGTGGCCTCGGCAGCCGGTTCGGCGGCGAGGCTGTCCTGGAGGAGCTTGGCCTGGGTGTCCGCCGGCAGCGAGGCCCGCTCCAGGATGGAGACGGGGGCGCTGCGGTGGCTCAGCCCGACGACGAGGAGGCTCATGCCGGCATCACGGCGGGGGCGTCCCCGTCGGGTCCCTTGCGTCCGCTCTCGGCGGTGGTGCGGGTGGCGGCGGCCGGCACGACGGGGGCCGGCGGTGCGGCCTCCTCGCCCGGCTCCTCGCCGGCCTTGCGCTGCTCGTGGAAGGCGAGGATCTGCAGCTCGATGGAGAGGTCCACCTTGCGCACGTCGACGCCGTCGGGCACGGAGAGCACGGTCGGGGCGAAGTTGAGGATGGAGGTGACGCCGGCGGCGACGAGGCGGTCGCAGACGGCCTGGGCGACGCCGGCCGGGGTCGCGATGACGCCGATGGAGACGCCGTCCTCGGCGATGATCTTCTCCAGGTCGTCGCTGTGCTGGACGGGGATCCCGGCGACCGGCCTGCCGGTCATGGCGGGGTCGGCGTCGATCAGCGCGGCGACGCGGAAGCCGCGGGAGGCGAAGCCGCCGTAGCCGGCGAGGGCGGCACCGAGGTTTCCGATGCCGACGATCACGACGGGCCAGTCCTGGGTCAGGCCGAGCTCGCGGGAGATCTGGTAGACGAGGTACTCGACGTCGTAGCCGACGCCGCGGGTGCCGTACGAGCCGAGGTAGCTGAAGTCCTTGCGCAGCTTGGCGGAGTTGACGCCGGCCGCGGCCGCGAGCTCCTCCGAGGAGACCGTGGGTACGGAGCGCTCCGACAGCGCGGTCAGGGCGCGCAGATACAGCGGAAGGCGGGCGACGGTGGCCTCGGGAATTCCTCGGCTACGGGTCGCCGGTCGGTGAGTTCGGCCAGTTGCCACGGTGCTCCTGCGGGATGAGCGGGGCTGCAGGCGGCCATATGTCCCAAGACCGCCCCGTCGAATGCAGGCTATGTCTTTGTGAACGCGTGCACAAAGATGGTGTCCGTTTTGTCCGGCCAAAGTGACCGGGGTCACGCGACCGGTTATCGCCGCCGCGGAACCGTCGCACGGCGCGACGCGTTGAGATCCCGAAGGGGGCAAAGCCGCACACACTCCTCACGACGTGACCCCCGAATACCAACAAAACGTCCACGATGGTAACCGGCTTTCGGTCACGCACCCAGTTCGCGGCGGAGCCGCTCCGCGTCCACCCGCCAGAAGGTGTGCTGTTCGCCGTCGACCAGGACGACCGGAATCTGCTCCCAGTACTCCTTGTACAGCGCCTCGTCCAGGAGGATGTCCCGCTCCTCCCAGCGCGCCCCGGTCTCGGCGCACACCGCCTCGATCACCGCCCGGGCGTCGTCGCAGAGATGACACCCCGGCTTCCCGATCAGCGTCACGGTCCGCGCGGCCGGGTCCTTCGCCGCGTCCTTCTTCTTCGCACGTCCGAACATGCCGTCCATTGTCCCGCCCGGTCACGGCGGGGACCCGCACTGTTCACACGACGGCATCCCCACAAGTCGGGAAGGACCGAACAGACTGGCTATGCTCCAGACATGGCCGCTCTGGGATGGCTCACCCCCCGTAGGCGCTCCGCCACCGCGCGCAGCGTCCTGGCAGGCGAGGCCGCCGCCGAGGCGGCCCGCAAGACCTCGCTCCAGCTGGAACGGGAGAGAGAGGAGGAGGCCGCCGCCATCGAGGCGGCCTCGGAAACCGCCGCCGAGGAGCCCGAGTTCCCCGTCGTCGGCGACGTGCGGGCAGCCGCGTTCTTCGACCTCGACAACACCGTGATGCAGGGCGCCGCGATCTTCCACTTCGGCCGCGGCCTGTACAAGCGGAAGTTCTTCCAGCGCCGCGAACTCGCCCGCTTCGCCTGGGCGCAGATCTGGTTCCGGCTGGCCGGCGTCGAGGACCCCGCCCACATGCAGGAGGCCCGCGACAGCGCGCTCTCCATCGTGAAGGGCCACCGCGTCTCCGAACTGATGTCGATCGGCGAGGAGATCTACGACGAGTACATGGCCGACCGGATCTGGCCGGGCACCCGCGCCCTGGCCCAGGCCCACCTCGACGCGGGCCAGAAGGTCTGGCTGGTGACGGCCGCCCCGGTGGAGACCGCCACGATCATCGCCCGCCGCCTCGGCCTCACCGGCGCCCTCGGCACGGTGGCCGAGTCGGTCGACGGCGTCTACACCGGCCGGCTGGTCGGCGAGCTGCTGCACGGCCCGGCCAAGGCCGAGGCGGTACGGGCGCTGGCCGCCGCCGAGGGCCTGGACCTCGCCCGCTGCGCCGCGTACAGCGACTCGCACAACGACATCCCGATGCTCTCGCTCGTCGGCCACCCGTACGCGATCAACCCGGACACCAAGCTGCGCCGGCACGCCCGGGACCGCGAGTGGCGGCTGCGCGACTACCGGACCGGCCGCAAGGCCGCCAAGATCGGCATCCCGGCCGCCGCCGGCCTCGGCGCCGTCGCCGGCGGCACGGCCGCCGCGGTCGCGCTGCACCGCCGCCGCCGCTGACCGCCCCCACCGGCCCCGCCGCACCGCCCCGTATCCGAACGTCCCCCGCGGTCCGGGCGCGGCACGCCCGTGGCGATACGTTTCGGCTGCGATCATCTCCGACAACGGCGGACCAAAGGGACTCACCCGTCCGTGGTCGAACAGCCCCGCACACCTCGACTCCCGGGCATTCCCGCGCCCTTACCCAGGAGCGGCCCCGATCACTCTCCCCTACCGCACATGAGCACAACGCAACGCCGACGCAATCACACTCGGAAGTCACTCGATCAATAACCGGTCACGAAGTGCGACTTGATCCGCCCGCAAGCGGCAACAGAAGCGACGTAATCGATGATTTGAGCAACTGGGTGTAGCGCTGCCTGTACGAAGCGTTATTCTCCTCAGACGCACAGCGGAACCCTCACGTCGCCACGACGAGTGAACGGATCCGCACTGCACGTGATGGAAGCTCTGCCTCTGGGAGTCCCGTGTACCCACACGTCGGGGTTGACGCCTCGGGCCTGGCTACGCTGCGCGCAACGGTCCTCGACCACTTGCGTGGCTTCGTCCCCACCGCGTACGTCGGTCCTGCGCCCGCCTTCGCCTTCGCCGCACCGGCACCGGCCGGCCCTTGCTATGCCCTGGCCGACGGCGGTGCCGCCGTCGGCAGACGGGGCGCGCGCGGCGGCGCCGGCAACTCGACCGCCGCCCGACGCCCCACCGCCGACAGCGACAGCGCCCGCATGATGGACCTGGTCGAGCGCGCCCAGGCGGGCGAGGCCGAGGCCTTCGGCCGGCTGTACGACCAGTACAGCGACACCGTCTACCGCTACATCTACTACCGCGTCGGCGGGAAGGCGACGGCGGAGGACCTCACCAGCGAGACCTTCCTGCGCGCCCTGCGCCGCATCTCCACCTTCACCTGGCAGGGACGCGACTTCGGCGCCTGGCTCGTCACCATCGCCCGCAACCTGGTCGCCGACCACTTCAAGTCCAGCCGCTTCCGGCTGGAGGTCACCACCGGCGAGATGCTCGACGCCAACGAGGTCGAGCGCAGCCCGGAGGACTCCGTCCTGGAGTCCCTCTCCAACGCGGCACTGCTCGACGCCGTCCGCCGCCTCAACCCCCAGCAGCAGGAGTGCGTCACCCTCCGCTTCCTCCAGGGCCTCTCGGTCGCCGAGACCGCGCGGGTCATGGGGAAGAACGAGGGCGCCATCAAGACCCTCCAGTACCGGGCCGTCCGCACCCTGGCCCGCCTCCTCCCCGAGGACGCCCGCTAGAGGGCGCCCGCCCGAGGACGCCCGCACCCGGTGCGGGCCGCCGACCGCCGCCGCTCACCCTCCCCCACCCCCTCCCTCCCCCGTGAAGCCACGTGCCCCCCTCAGTCATACCCCTCCCCCCACGCCACCACTGCCCGTCCCAAATCACAGTCGGTGACGCATCGATGACGCACTGGTCCGATCATCTTTCGCGCGTAACCCAAGTGCCGCGCCGCTCGTTGTGCGAACTGCAGGCTCCCTGTGGTCACGCCCTGCTCGCAGATCCTCACTCGTTCGTGTGGATCCGCTCAAGGAGGGCAACCTTCCGGACCCCCCGGGGAGTCGACCGTCATGACGAGAGGAGGTGCCGCCAGTGATCGCGAACGTGCACCGGCGGGCGAACGCCTTCGCCCAGGCCCTGGAGGACCGGACGCCCGACGGCGAGGCGGCCGACCGGCCCGACGCCCCGGCCGACACGGGCGACCAGGGGCGGCTGTTGGCCTTGGCGAGCGGACTCGGCGATCTGCCGAAACCGGAGCTCGACCCCGAGGTCAAGGTCGTGCAGCGAGCGCAGCTCGTCGCCGCCATGGAGGCGATGTTCGCCCAGGGGACGGCCGCCGCGGGCCCCACCGTCCCGGAACAGCGGAGCACACGGGGCGCCCACCGGGCCTCCCCCCTGCGGAAGCTCCGCCCGCGCTCCCGCTGGACCAAGGGGCTCGCCGCCGGCGGCCTCACGGTCGGCGTGGCCGCCGGAGCCTTCGGCGGCGTCGCCGCCGCCAGCTCCGACGCCCTCCCCGGTGACTCCCTCTACGGGCTCAAGCGGGGCATGGAAGACCTCAAGCTGGGCATGGCCGACGACGACGCCGACCGCGGGGGCATCTACCTCGACCAGGCGTCCACCCGGCTCAGCGAGGCCCGCCGGCTCATGGAGCGCGCCCGCTCGGGCGACCTCGACCACGAGTCCCTCAGCGAGATCCGCCGCGTCCTCGGCGGCATGAAGCACGACGCCGAGGAAGGCCACCGGCTGCTCCGCCAGGCCTACGACCGGGACGGCGAGATCGCCCCCATGGCCCGGCTCAACTCCTTCGCCCAGGCCCACCGCGACACCTGGAACGGCCTGCGCGACCGCCTCCCCGTCCAGCTCACGGACGTCGGCGAAGAGGTCAGCGGCGTCTTCGACGCCATAGACCAGGAGGTCGAGCCGCTCCAGTCGATGCTGCCCCGCACCCTCGAGAAGGGCGCGGTCGCCCCCGGCGGCTCCAGCAGCAGCCCCGCCGCCCGGCAGAACCAGCAGGGCACGGACACCCAGCAGCCCCCGGCCACCCAGGACACCCCCGCCCAGGAAGGCCGCTCCGCCACCCCCCGCCCCTCGGGCACCACCCAGAGCGGCGGCACGGGCGGCACCACCGGCACCGGCACCACCCCGAGCCCGGGCGCCGAAAGCGGCACCACCTCCCCCGAGGACGACGGCCTCCTCGGCGGCAACACCGGCGGCCTCCTGCCGTCCCCCTCGGGCACGCCCTCCGCGCCCGAGGACAGCCAGGTGACCCCCACACCACCGGACGTCACCATCCCGCCACTCCTGCCGGGCCTCCTTCCAGGCCTCGGCATCGACAGCGAGGACGCTCGCTGACAAGGAGAAGGGGCGCCCCCACGGACGGGGGGCGCCCCTTCGTCCCTTTCCCGGACCTCACCCCCGGCCCTCAGAAGAACACGGACCGCCGCTGCACCAGCAGCTTGTAGAGCGTGTGCTGGATCTGCTCCCGCACCTGGTCCGTCAGGTTGAACATCAGCATCGGGTCCTCCGCCGCCTCCAGCGGATAGGAATCCGTCGGAATCGGCTCGCCGAACTGGATCGTCCACTTCGTCGGCAGCGGCAGCATCCCCAGCGGCCCCAGCCACGGGAAGGTCGGCGTGACCGGCACGTACGGCAGACCGAGCAGCCGCGCCAGCGTCTTCGCGTTCCCGATCATCGGGTAGATCTCCTCGGCGCCCACGATCGAGCAGGGCACGATCGGCACCCCCGCCCGCAGCGCCGTCGACACGAAACCGCCCCGGCCGAACCGCTGGAGCTTGTACCGCTCCGAAAACGGCTTCCCGATCCCCTTGAAGCCCTCCGGCATCACGCCGACGACCTCCCCGGCCCGCAGCAGCCGCTCCGCGTCCTCCGCGCACGCCAGGGTGTGCCCCGCCTTCCGGGCCAGCTCGTTGACCACCGGCAGCACGAAGACCAGGTCCGCCGCGAGCAGCCGCAGATGCCGGCCCGCCGGATGGTGGTCGTGCACCGCGACCTGCATCATCAGCCCGTCCAGCGGCAGCGTCCCGGAGTGGTTCGCGACGATCAGCGCCCCGCCCTTCTCCGGGATGTTCTCGACGCCCTTCACCTCGACCCGGAAGTACTTCTCGTACAGCGGGCGCAGCAGCGACATCAGCACCTGGTCGGTCAGCTCGGCGTCGTACCCGAACTCGTCCACCTCGTACTCGCCCGTGACCCGCCGCCGCAGGAACGCCAGGCCGCCCGCGAGCCGCCGCTCCCAGCCGGCCCGTCCGGCCCCCGCGTCCGCCCCCTCCGGCTGCGGCACCGGCTCCGCCCCGGGCTCCGGCTCCGGAGCGGCGGGCACCTCCCGCGCCCCCGGCAGCGCCCGTACCGCCGCCGGCCCCTTCTCGGGGCCGGGCGGCTCCTCGGGCCGGCCCGGCCGCCGCCGGGCCCGCGAACGGTCGTCGTCGAAAGGAATCACCTTGGCGTCCGCCATCGCTGTCGCTGCTCCTCAGGCACCGTCGTGAGAGTCGGGGGAAGGGATCGGAGACCCGCCCGGGGCGACCCGGCCGGCCAGCCGGTCCACCGCCCCCGCCAGCCTCTCCGGCGGCAGGAGGCCCGGCCCCCGGCTCGCCGCGAAGTCCGCGAACGCCTCCGCCGTCGAGTACCGCGGCCGGAAGCCCAGGACCTCCCGCATCTGCACGGTCGAGACGACCCGGCCGTGCGTGAGGAGCCGGATCTGCTCGGGCGCGAAGTCCGTCAGCCCCACCGTCCGCAGCGCCGAACCCACCCAGGTCACCGCCGGCAGCAGCACCGGCACCGTCGGCCGCCCGAGCCTGCGCGCACACTGCGACAGCAGCAGCACCCCGTCGCCCGCCACGTTGAAGGTCCCGCAGTTCAGCGACCCCCGGCGCGGTTCGCGCGCCGCCAGGTCCAGCACGTCGATCACGTCGTCCTCGTGGACGAACTGCAGCCGCGGGTCGTAGCCCAGGACCGTCGGCATCACCGGCAGCGACAGGTACTCGGTCAGCGGGGACTCCACCCGGGGCCCCAGGATGTTCGCGAACCGCAGCACGCACACCGCCACGTCCGGCCGCCGCCGGGCGAAGCCCCGTACGTACCCCTCGACCTCGACCGCGTCCTTCGCGAAGCCGCCGCTCGGCAGCGACTTCGCCGGGGTCGTCTCGGTGAAGACCGCCGGATCGCGGGGCGCGGAGCCGTACACGGTCGTGCTGGACTTCACCACCAGCCGTCCGACCCGCGGCGACTTCTGGCAGGCCCCGAGGAGCTGCATGGTGCCGATGACGTTGGTCTCCTTGACCGACGTCCGGCCGCCGGCGCCCAGCGCCGTCCCCGTCACGTCGAGGTGCACCACCGTGTCCACCTCGTGCTCCGCGAGCACCTTCGCGATGGCCGGCCTGCGGATGTCCGCCCGGACGAACTCGGCCGCCCCCAGCGCGTGCCCGGGCTCGACCGCGTCCACGGCCACCACCCGCTCCACTTCCGGGTCCCGCTGGATCCGCCGCACGAAACGGCCCCCCAGATGCCGGGCCGCCCCGGTGACGAGCACGACCTTGCCCAAGATCAGCGCCTTCCGTCCGAACTTCCCTGGGTCCATCCGTAGCCGCCACCGTAGCGCCTGTGGATTTCGGCGCAATGAAAACGTGGCCCCTCACCGATGACGGTGAGAGGCCACGTCCTTTTCACGCACGGGAAACCGCTCGCGCGGCCGCCGCTTACTTCTTGTTGCGACGCTGAACGCGCGTGCGCTTGAGCAGCTTGCGGTGCTTCTTCTTGGCCATCCGCTTGCGCCGCTTCTTGATAACAGAGCCCACGACTACCCTCGCTCACTTCTTCTCACTGGTGCGGGGCGTCTGGGCCCACACGACCTACGAGGGGTTAGCCTACCGCCCCTGGCACCGCACGAGTAATCCGAGGGCCGGACGCGGCTCACCGGCCGTTCGGCCGGAGGTCGGCCGCGCGCCCGCTACGCGGTCCCCACCCCCACGTACGACTCCCTCAGGTACGCGTGAACCGCCTGTTCCGGGACCCGGAAGGACCTGCCCACCCGGATCGCCGGCAGATGACCGCTGTGCACCAAGCGGTACACGGTCATCTTCGACACGCGCATCACCGCGGCGACTTCCGCCACGGTCAGGAACTTGACCTCGTTGAGAGGCCGATCGCCAGCAGCCATGACCCACCTGTACCTTCCGCCGCGACGCCCACCGGCTTCCCCTCCGGTGACTCTTCGTCGTCGAACGCTCACGAATCAGACTAGGGGCGGATGGTACGAGTGGGGAAGAGGAGCCCCTATCGCCCGTTTACCGTGACAGACACGCTCGATTGAGTACATAGCGCGTGAGGGGACGGTAGTACGCCGAGGGCACCCCGTCATCCAGCGGGACGGCCACCGCCACCTGCCCCTCGGCCTCCCCCACGAAGAGCGCCGGATCGTCCGTGTCGGCCAGCCCGATCGCCTCGATACCCAGCTGACCAGCACCGCAGACCCAGCCGTGGTCCCCGACGACCAGCTCGGGCAGCGGTCCGCCGGCCAGCGCCGCGCTCTCCAGCGCGGCCCGCACCGGCAGCGCCGAGTGGGAGTGCGCCCCCTGCTCGCGCCCGCTCTCCGGCGGCTCCGCCTCCCGTACGAACGCGACGCCGCGTACGTAGTCGAGGACGTAGGTGCGTAGACCGAACCGGGTCGTTATGTCGACACATCTCCCCTGCGCCGGGATGAGGACTTCACATCCCGCCGCCGACAGGGCGTCTGCGAGAGCGGCGTAGAAACCGAGCAGCCGGTGCGGATGCCCGGTCCCGAACAGCACCGGGGCCCGCCGCGCCGCCACCGCCGCGAGCCGTCCCGCGAAGGCGTCGAGGCCCCGCAGCGTCCGCTCCGGATCGATCACGTCCGGCCCCGAGCGGTGGGCCGGGTCCGCCGACACCCCGCACTTCTCCGCCATCAGCCGCAGCAGCGCGGACTCGTCCCAGCCCCCGGCCGGCATCAGCCCCAGGGTCACCCGGGGGTCCCGCGCGGCGAAGAGCCGGTAGCTTCGCAGGCTCTCCTCCCGCGACGTCGCCACGGTCCCCGCCAACCCCGCCGCCAACAGATGCGCCCGCAGCGCCCCGGTACTCAACACCCTTCCGATGCTGCCGGATCGGTCCTGCTGGAGCGTCAGAATCCGTTGTACTCCGCACCATTGGCGTAACAGGGCGGGGAAGTTCAGGCCAGCAGGCCGCGCAGCGGGAAGGCCGCCTTCCGGGTCGCGAGCACCGCCTGGTCCAGCCGGTCCGCGGGGTCGTACCCCGCCGACCAGTCACGGAAGTCGACGGGCCACCGCCCGTCCGTCATCCGCCCGGGCCCCAACTGCCGCGTCCGCGCGTACACCTCGTCCCGCCACGAGGACGGGATCACGGTCTCGGGCGCGACGGGCGCGTGCGCCGCGATCCCCACGAGGTGGGTCCACGACCGCGGGACGACGTCGATGACCGCGTATCCCCCGCCGCCCAGCGCCACCCACCGCCCGTCCGCGTGCGCGTGCGCCAGCTCGTGGCACGCCTCCTGCACGGCCCGCTGGGCGTCCAGCGAGACGGCCAGGTGGGCCAGCGGGTCGTCGAAGTGGGTGTCCGCCCCGTGCTGGGTCACGAGCACCTGCGGCCGGAAGTCGGCGAGGAGTTCCGGCACCACCGCGTGGAAGGCCCGCAGCCAGCCGGCGTCCCCGGTCCCGGCCGGCAGCGCCACGTTCACCGCGCCGCCCTCGCCGGGCCCGGGCGCCCCGGTCTCCTCGGGCCAGCCGGTCTGCGGGAACAGCGTCCGCGGGTGCTCGTGCAGGGAGACCGTCAGGACCCGCGGGTCCTCCCAGAAGGCCGCCTGCACGCCGTCGCCGTGGTGGACGTCGACGTCCACATACGCGACCCGCTCCGCGCCCAGTTCGAGCAGTCGGGCGATGGCGAGCGAGGCGTCGTTGTAGACGCAGAACCCGGCGGCCCCGCCGGGCATCGCGTGGTGCAGTCCGCCGGAGAAGTTCACGGCGTGCTCGGCCTCGCCCCGCCACACGGCCTCCGCGGCCGCCACCGACTGTCCGGCGATCAGCGCGGACGCCTCGTGCATGCCCTCGAAGGCCGGGTCGTCGACCGTCCCGAGCCCGTACGCCTGGTCGGCGTGGCGCGGGTCGGCCGAGGCGGCCTTCACCGCGGCCACGTAGTCCTCGCGGTGCACGAGCCGCAGCGTCGACTCCCCGGCCGGCTTGGCGGCGACGACGTCCACCGCCCGGTCGAGCCCGAAGGCCCGGACCAGCCCCATGGTCAGCGCGAGCCGCACCGGGTCCATCGGGTGCTGGGGTCCGAAGTCGTACCCCGTGACAGCTTCATCCCACATCAACAGTGCGCGGCCGCTCATGCCCGCCACCGTATCGGGCCTCTCGCGCGCCGAACGACGTGGCGTACACCACCGTCACCAGGACGAGCGCCATCGGCACCAGCATGGCCCCGCGGTAGCTCCACGCGTCCCCGAGCGCCCCCACGAGCGGCGAGCCGACGAGGAAGCCGACGTAGTTGAAGACGTTGAGCCGCGCGACGGCCGCGTCGCTGTTCTCCGGGAAGAGCCGCCCGGCCGCCGCGAAGGTCTGCGGCACGATCACGCTGAGCCCGAGCCCCAGCAGGGTGAAGGCCGCGATGCCCGCCCACGCCGACTGCGCCGCCGCCACCAGCGCGAACCCGCACGCCGCGAGCACCGCCCCGGCCCGCACGACCGCCGCCGCCCCGAAGCGCCGCACCCCGAGGTCGCCCACGGCCCGCCCGAGCAGCGTCGTCACCATGTACGCGTTGTACGGGACGGTCGCCGCCTCCTCCGAGCTGCCGAGCACGTCCTGGAGGTACTTCGCCGACCAGTTGGAGACCGTCGAGTCCCCGATGTACGCGAAGGTCATCACCAGGCACAGGGGCAGCAGCAGCCGGAAGGACAGCGCCCCTCCCCCGCGGGCCTCGCCCCCGTCCGGGGCGGCCTTGCCGTCGACGTACCACCGGCTGCCGAGGAGGGCCGCCGGCGCCAGCACGACGACCACCGGCAGGTAGGACCAGAACAGCGACAGGTGCCAGTGCGCCCCCGCCCAGGCCAGCGAGGCTCCGGCGATCCCGCCGAGGCTGTACGCGGCGTGGAAGCCGAGCATGATGCTCCGGCCGTACGCCCGCTGGAGGCTCACCCCCAGCATGTTCATGGACGCGTCGAGGGCGCCGACGGAGAGCCCGAACGCGCCGAGCGCCACGGCGGCCGCCCACAGCGCGTCGCCGGCGCCCACGCCCAGCAGGGCCAGCAGGACGAGGGGCTGCGTCCACCGCAGCACCCGGGAGGGCGCCACCCGGGCCACGACCTTCTCCGTCGCCACGCTCGCCACCCCGGCGAGGATCGGCACGGCGGCCAGGAAGAGGGGCAGCAGCCCGTCGGATATCCCGTACCGGTCCTGGATCCCGGGGATGCGGGTCACGAGGAGGGCGAAGGCCACGCCCTGGACGAAGAAACTGAAGGCCAGGGAAGACCGCCCCCGCCGCAGCCGTACATCGGTCATGGCGGCTCAGCGTAGGGCCGTCACCTACCGATGGGTAGATGGATCACAGACCCAAAATCCCGGGCAGTTCCTCCATCCGCGAGAAGAAGCCCTTCGCCCCGGTCAGCCGGTCTTCCGGGGTCATCGCCGTGAATCCGTAGACGTCCATCCCGGCCGCCACGGCCGCCTGGACGCCGAGCCGGCTGTCCTCCACGACGACGCACCGCTCGGGCGCCACCCCCATCCGCGCGGCGGCGTGGAGGAAGAGGTCCGGTGCCGGCTTGCCCCGCCCCACGTCCTCGGCGCTGTGGACGACCTCCTCGGGGAACCAGGCGTCGAGCCCGGTCTTCCGGTGCCCGACCCGGATCCGCTCGTGGCTCCCGGACGAGGCGACGCAGTACGGAACCCGCTCGGCCGCCAGCCGCTTCAGCACCTCCACCGCCCCGTCCACCGGCTCCAGTTCCTCCCGGAAGGCGGCGAAGACCCGCGCGTGGAAAGCGGCGTCGAAGTCCTCGGGCAGCCGCTGCCCGGTCCGTTCGAGGACGAGGTCGTGCACCCGGTGCAGCGCGGCCCCCATGTAGTCGCGGAGGGAGTCCTCGTAGGTGGTGGGGTGCCCGAGTTCGGTGAGGTAGCCGGCGAGCAACCGGTTGGAGAGCGGCTCGCTGTCGACGAGCACGCCGTCGTTGTCGAAGATGACGAGGTCATAGCGCATGCGGCCAGCCTAGAACGCAAAAATGCCTCAACCCCCGGACGATGTCCGGGGGTTGAGGCTAAAAATTGTTCGGCGGTGTCCTACTCTCCCACAGGGTCCCCCCTGCAGTACCATCGGCGCTGAAAGGCTTAGCTTCCGGGTTCGGAATGTAACCGGGC